>CAYSCX010000003.1:165756-179955 GCA_964429575.1 uncultured Binatia bacterium (SeqCode)
CTGCGAGCAGGATTGCGATCAGAACGAATAGCGGCGAGATCCGAAGCAGAGATACAGGCCGGACATCTTCCGGATTCGCCACCCCAACCTCCTCCTCCCTGCGATGCGACCGGTGTGGCCCGGATTAGGCGCGGCGAGCGCGCATCACTTCAAGCGCTCTTGCTGTAACCCGACCCCAGATTCATGTCGAACGGCTCTCCCCATTCGTAAGGAAGATCGATCAACGCGCCGCCCGAATTCAAGGTCTCGAGCGCGCTAAGCGCATCGAGAAGTATCGCGCGCTGCATCTTGCGGTCGCCCGGCCGCCCGAACGGATTTCCCATCGGGAAATTGACGAACACCGTGCGCGGTGGCTTGACTTGCACAGTCAAGTCGCGCCCAGTCGAGACGAGCACGGTCGGTATCCCCGCCTGCTCGACCACCCTCGCCACCAGACCCACGGTCTGGTGATCGAGTGGTCAGGCAGGCACCAGCACGAACGCATCGACCGACTCATCGCGGAGCTTTCGCGCAAGCGACGGCGCCGCCTCGGTGACGACCGCGGTGCGCGTGTAAATGCGTCCCATGAATCCGCTGTAGTGATGCGACCCGGCGCTTCCAATCACGCCCTCCGTCGCGAATTCGCGCAGACGTTCCAGGGGGAAGATGCAGTTGATGTCGCGATCAGCGTCGCGATGGTTGTAGTAGTCGTCGTGTATCTCGAAGAAGGTCGAAACCGTTTCAGCCGGAATCGTGTCGAGCCGCAAGTCATTGCGCGCCAGCGGATTGAATGGCGGCGCGTCCTTGCGCGACACTCCGCCCGACGTCAGCAGCGCGACCCGGCACTGACTGAGCGGCTTGGTCAGCGCCGTTATCGGCGCGGCTTCATTGATGGTCCAGCGGTACGGCGAAAACCCTTGGCTTCGATAAAAGCCGTTGAGCCGCTCGACGTATCTGATTGGTTCCATGCTCGTCTGCTCGCAAGTCCAAGTTAGCAAGCCCGCTACGCAAGTGCCATTAGTGTTGCGCTCCGGCTGCGCTCATCCGTGCGCGCGCCCTGATTACACCCGCGCCACGGCCAGGATCGCCTCATTGTCGAAGCTGACCACCCCCTGCGGCGTCACGAAGCGCCGCGCCGCCGCGGCCAGCGCGTCGCGGATCGCTCCTTGCCTCTCGGCTGGTTGCGCGGCAATCACCTGACGAAACGCCATCTCCGACGTGAAGCGTGCGTAATCCTCGGGCGACGGATAGTCGAACGTTACGGTCATCCGCTCGAAGCGAATGTCGCGGAATCCTGCCGCCGCGATCGAGCGCTCGAATTGCGCCGTGTCGGCGAGACTGAACGGCCCCGGCACTCGCGGGTCCGGCGCCGGCATCTCTATCACCTGGCGCAGCGCCGCGCCTCCGACGCTCAATGCGGGCACCTTGTCCGGCGTCGCCCACACCGACGTCGCGAAACGTCCGCCCGGTTTCAGGACGCCTCGCAGCCGCTTGAGCGTCCCTGCGACGTCGGGCAGGAACATCAAACCCCAGCGCGAGAGCACCGCATCGAATTCGCCGCGCGCAAGCTCCGCCGACTCTGCATCGGCCTGGCGGAACTCGACATTGCGAATCCCTTTTTCCGCCGCACGCTCGCGCGCGAAATCGAGCATTGCCGATGAATGGTCGATACCGACCACCCTGCCGCTCGCGCCGACTGCGCGCGCCGCGGTCAGCGCCGGCTCGCCGCCTCCGGTCGCGACGTCCAGCACCACGTCGCCCTCCTTGAGTTCCGCGAGCGCGATGAGCCGGTCGCTCACTTTTTGCGCCGCCCTCTCGAGCAGCGGCCACATGCTCCTCCATCCGGCCGCTGCCTCTTCCCATCTTTTTCGCTCTTCAACTTTGAAGCGTGCTGGATCGAACGTTCCGCTGCCCATCTGCGCTCACCTCCTCGTGCCGATTTCCGAAGCGATATCCGACGTGCCGCCGCCACGCAAACTGCTTCAGCGCCGGCGCACTTCGATTCCGCGATACTTTGCGACGATCTGGGGGTACCGCTCGACCACGCTCGCTCCGCGCCGGCGCGCCAGTTGTCCCTGCACGACGATGAGATCGGCGTGGCCACCGTTATCTGAATATCTGACCGCGCGCGGGCGCAGCTGCTGCGGCAGGTAGTAGCGCAACACTTCAATCGAGTACGCCGGCAATGTCGTCACGCTGCCCGTCGATCCGAGATTCGCCGCGACCGCGTGCGCCGCCTCCCGCCACTCGACATCGTGGGGACGCCCGAAATGGCTCTGCAAGCGAGGCGCCACCAGCACGCACAACAGCGCCAAAGCCGCGACACGCATCCGCAATCCGCCCAGCCACCGTGTACCGGCGCCCGCCAGAATGAAAAACGGGACCATGCATGAGAGCAGATATTTTTCGACGAACATCGGCCGCCACAGATATGAACCAACCAGCGCGACCAACAGCGGCGCCCACATCCAAAGCAGCGCAAATCGCACCGCATCGGGCGCGCGCCGCCACTCGCGCACCGCGCCGTACGCCGCCAGCGCCGCGAGCAGCGGGTACGCCAACGTGCCGGCGGCGCGATTGAAGAACGCGATCGGCTCCCACGGACTCGGCGGTGCGATCCAATTCCACGCTCCGCGCGAAACTGCCGCCCACACGCTTGCCACCGCTGCGGGCATTGCGGGCAACAGCAACACTCCTCCTGCCGCGAGCGCACCTGCGAGCACCAGTGCGCGCCGCGAGACGTTCTTGCGGAAGTCGAATCCAGCTCGGACCAGCAAGTAGAGAAGCCACAGTCCCTGCGTGAATGGGATCAGAACCGCACTGAAATGAACTGCGATCGCGACCGACGTGAAACCAGCCAGCCCGGCGAGATTGACGAGGCGCCCGTCGCGGCTCGCGCGCAGAAAGAACCATACCTGCGTAAGCGTCGCGCACAGCGCGAGCGGATACATCCGCGCCTCGCGCGAGTACTTGATCATCACCAGACTTATCGCAAAGACGAATGCGCTCGCCGCGGCTGCGCCGTTGACTTCGTCATCTAACGGCGCCTCGGCGCGTTCCCGATCGAGCCGCAGCATCTCGCGTGCGACCAGGAACACCAGCAGGATTGCCAGCGTGCCAAGCAGCGCCGATACCGCGCGCATCGCCGCTTCGCTGTCGCCGAATATCCCCGTCCAGCCGAACAATATGATGTCGTGAACCGGAAGCTTGCCCGGGTTGAGCCGCGACTCGCGCTGAGCCACCTCGCCGATCGTCGGCGCGGTCACGGCCGCCCACGTCGCGGCTTCGTCCGCCGAAAGCTGATTCGCGCCCAGATTCCAGCATCGGAGCCCGCCGCCAATCAGTATCGCGAGCGCGAGTATCCCCAGTGCTGACCTGCTCATCGACCGAGCCTGCCGGCGAGCACAACGGCGCGCGTGCTGCCGTGTGCGCTACAAACCCTTCTTCAATTCCGGCGCGGGCCTGAATCCGACTGTGCGAAACGCGGGAATCGTCATCGACGCGTTGGTGCGCGGGTTGAATCCGGCGCGCGCGCGATGGCGCCTCACCGTGAACGTGCCGAAACCCGGCACCCAGAATCGCTTGTCCTTGCGGACGGCGCGCATGATGTGCTCGAACGTCAGGTCAAACGTCTTGAGCACCGACTTCTTCGGAAGCCGCCCGGCGCGCGCAACCGCCTCCACTAATTCCAGCTTGGTCATCGCTGCTGCCCTCCCCGCACTTCCCTATCGGCATGATCGCAAGAGGGCAAGCGAAATCGATCGGCCGAGCTAACAGGCGGTCGCGCTGCCCTCCAACTCGCGCCACACCAATCCCCAGCGCACCCCTTGGTCGCTGACCGTCACGCTGTTCGCCTTGAAGTACTCCATCACGCGGTCGAGGATGATCGTGCCGGCGATAATCACGTCCGCACGCGCCTCGTGAAGCCCCGGAAGTTTTTTCCGATCGTTCAATGGCATTGAGATGAATCGGCGAAGCGTCGCATGGACCTCATCGCGCGAAAGTTCGCGACCGTGCACCACCGCATGGTCGTAACTTTCGAGCCCGAGCGCGACAGCGCAAATCGTCGTTACAGTCCCTGCGATTCCGATCAGCCGATCGGGCGTAAACTGCCAGCCGAGCCGTTCGAGCGCCTCATCGACGGTTCGCACGATCGCGTCGAGCTCCAGTTCTTGGGGCGGATCGGAGCGCACGAACCGCTCCGTGAGCCGGACAGAGCCGATCTGCAGGCTCCGCTTCGCAAGCTCGCGGCCGGGTTCCGCCGCAATCAATTCCGTCGAGCCGCCGCCGATATCGGCGATTAGGAGCCGCGCCTGCGGCTCGATCGCAAGCCCGCGCTTAACCGCGAGATACGACAGTTCCGCCTCCGCATCGCCGGTGATGATGTCGAGCGGCACGTCCGCGCGTTTTCGCACCTCCGCGATGAAGTCCCGGCCATCGCGCGCATCACGAAGCGCTGCGGTCGCGACGCCGACAATTCGCTCAACGCCGAGCGCGCTCGCTTCGCGCGCGAATTCTACGATTGCGTCGAGCGTGTGCGCGGCCGATTCGGGGTCGAGTGCCCCGCCACGATCGACGCCGCGGCCCAATCGCGTGATGCGGCTCCGGTCCGCGAGCACCCGCGGCGCGCGACCGTGGTCGAATTCGACCGCGAGCATCAACACCGTGTTGGTGCCCACATCGAAAGCCGCAAGTTTCATGCGATGCGCGTGCGGCGCATCACGCCGCGCCGGCGGTGTCGCGCTCTGCGCCGTCACTCGACGGCGCGATTCCATCTTCCGCAATCCATGCGTCCATCGCGGCTAGCGCGCGGACCCCCATCTCGATTTTCTTCTGGCGACCGCGCGGCGCGCCCGCCGGCGCGGGCATAAGTCCGAAGTTGGCGTTCATCGGTTGAAACTCGCGGCGCGACGGCTCCGTGACATACGCGACCAGCGACCCCAGTGCCGACTCGCGCGGAGGCACCACCAGCGGACGCCCGAGCATCAGGTGCGCCGCGTTGATCGCCGCCAGAAGTCCCGCCGCCGCCGATTCGACGTATCCCTCGACGCCGATCATCTGTCCCGCAACGAACAGGTCGTCGCGCGCGCGCAGTTGAAGCGTAGCGCGGAGCAGGCGCGGCGAATCGATAAACGTGTTGCGGTGCAGCGACCCGAGCCGCACGAACTCCGCGCGCTCGAGCCCCGGGATCATCCGCAAAACCCGCCGCTGCTCGGGGTAGGTCATCTTCGTCTGGAAGCCGACCATGTTGTAAAGCCGCGCTTCGCGATCGTCCTGCCGAAGCTGCACGACGGCGGCAGCCCTCCGCCCGGTGCGCGGATCGAGAATGCCCACCGGCTTCATCGGTCCGTACGCCAGCGTTTGAGCGCCGCGCCGCGCCATCTCCTCAATCGGCATGCAGCCTTCGAAGTACACCGGCTTCTCGAATGGATGGAGCGCGACCTTCTCCGCTGCCAGCACCGCCGCGACGAACGCTACGTACTGCTCGTCATTCATCGGGCAGTTGATGTAATCGTCGCCGCCCTTGCCGTATCGCGAGGCGCGAAACGCAATCGTCATATCGATCGACTCGACAGTCACGATCGGCGCGATCGCGTCGTAGAAGTAAAGATTCCGCGGGCCGATCAGCGCGTTGAGCGCCTCGCCGAGCGCGTCGCTCGTCAGCGGCCCGCTCGCAATGATCGCGGGACCATCGGGAATCGCCGTTGCCTCCTCACGCACCACCTCGATGAGCGGATTCGATTGCAGAGCGTGCGTCAGGAACCCCGCAAACTCATCGCGATCTACCGCCAGCGCCGCGCCAGCCGGTACGCGCGCGCGATCCGCCGCTACCATCACGATCGATCGGAGCCGGCGCATCTCCTCCTTGAGCACCCCGACCGCGGTCTCCATCGATTCGTTGCGAAGCGAGTTCGAGCAGACCAACTCGCCGAACAGCGCCGTCTTGTGCGCGTCGGTCATGCGAACCGGTCGCATCTCGTGCAGCCTGACCGGTACTCCGCGACGCGCGAGCTGCCATGCCGCCTCGCTGCCCGCCAGGCCCGCTCCGATCACCGTTACGAACCGTTCAGCCATCTGTTGGATAACCGACCGCCTTCTTATGCTATTTCAATGCAGCCGCGGCGGACCACCGCACCGATGTCGATTCCGCCACTCCCCGTTCGACTACATAGGGTGCTCGATTAAGTTGCGCCGCCGAGTGTCCGCAAATCCTCGGCAGGGAAGCGATCGATGAAATTCATGGTGATGATGACGGATAGCGAGGGGGCATGGGAGCGGCTCGCGCCCGCAGACCAGCAGCGCATCATGCAGAACCACCAGCAGGTTCAAAGCGAGCTAACGGCGAAAAAGAAGTTTGTGCTGTCGCATCGTCTGCGTCCGCTCGGCGAAGCCAAGACCGTGCGCATGCTCGCCGACGGCCGCACGATTATTCTCGATGGTCCGTTCACCGAGACCAAGGAGGCGCTCGGCGGCTTCTACATCATAGATTGCGCGTCAATGGATGAGGCCGTCGATTGGGCTCGGCGCTTGCGCTTCATGCCCCGCGCCAACGAGGTCCGCCCGCTCTGGGAATGATCATGACTGCTCAACATCGCACGCTTGCTCGAAATTCGACGCGCAGGTAGCTTTCGCTTTGTACCTGGATAACATCACACCCAAGCAGGAGAGTGAGCGCAAATGATCAAAATCTACGGCACTTCGCAGTCTCGCGCCGCGCGCAGCCTGTGGGCGCTTGAAGAACTCGGACTCAAGTACGAGCACGTACCTCTGAGCCCCGCCGGCGACACGCGCAAGCCCGACTACTTGAAGATCAACCCGAACGGGCACATCCCCGCGATCGACGACGACGGCACCATCTTGTGGGAGTCGATGGCCATCAATCTCTACCTCGCCGAAAAGTACGGCAAGGCGCCGCTGTGGCCGGCTACCGTCGAGGGTCACGGCGCAGCTTACCAGTGGAGCTTTTGGGGGATGACCGAGGCCGAGCCGCACCTCGTCACCATATTGATGCACCGCATGTTCCTCCCGGCGGAGCAGCGCAGCGAGCAAGCAGTGGCCAACGCCACCGGCGCGCTCAAGGCGCCCTGCGCAGTGCTCGACGGGCACCTCAAGGGCCGCGACCATCTGCTCGGCAAGGACTTTACGATTGCCGATCTGAATGTCGCATCAGTCATGTCGCTTGTGATGCTGGTCAAGGTTGATCTGTCCGCGACGCCCACCGCGCAGGCGTGGCTCAGTAAGTGCCTTGCGCGTCCCGCGTTTCAGAAGGCAGCGAAACTGAAGTAGACGCGCAATCGCGCGCATATGGAGTGCGACGCTGAATCGGCGTAACGGAGCTTGAAAGTCCATCGCAAAGCAACCAACGGCCGCGCGGAGATCGAACTCGACGCAGCCAACCTCGACGCGGTTTCACGCCAGCTCGACGCGACATTTCCGGGCATCCGCTTCCGCATCATCGATGAGCACGATCGCATCCGCAAACACATCCGCTTCTTCGTGAATAGCGACATGGCGCACGACCTGAGCCACGTGCTGTCATCCGGTGACGACGTCAAGATCGTCTGCGCGCTGAGCGGTGGCTGATCGCGCCGCGAGTGCGGGTTGTCGATCTGGGCGGTTCTCGTTCGACTATCTTATGGAATCACGGGCGTCGCCGAGGCGCGACGCCGACGAGTGACACGATGAAATTCATGCTGCTCATGTACAACGATCAAGACGCATACGACCGTCTTACGAAAGACCAACAGGATGCTGCGATCGGTCGTCTCATGAAGTTCACTGACGATCTCGCCGCGGCCGGCAAACTCGTCATTACGTATGGACTGGCGCCGCGAAAGGAAGCCATCTCGCTGCGCCCCACCAAGGACGGCGGACGTACCGTCACCGATGGTCCGTACTGTGAGACCAAGGAAATCGCAGGCGGCTACTACGTAATCGAGGTCGCGTCGAAGGAGGAGGCGTTGGAGTGGGCGAAGAAGCTGCCGCTGGCGACTTGGGGTGTCGAGCTGCGACGCATCCACGTCGAGTAGCCGATCCGAGTGTCGCGAACAAATCGAGGAACCCACCAATGAAATACATGCTGATGATCGTCGATGACGAGAAGGCCGCGGCGGCTCTGCCGCCTGGCGAACTCGAAAATATTATCGCGAAGCACCTCGCGAAGCACACTGAGTTCGGCCGCCAACTGCGCGCCGCCGGAAAATACGTCGACTCACGCCGACTGCGCTTCACTACCGAAGCGACCACCATCCGCAGGACAAACGGCAAGAGCGCCTTCCTCGATGGCCCCTTCGCCGAGTCCAAGGAGGTGATCGGCGGCTATTACCTCATCGCGGCTGATTCCAAGGCCGAAGCGATTGAATGGGCGAAGAAATTGCCCTACCTCGAGGTCGGCGGAGTCGAGGTCCGCCCGTGTCGTACCGGCGCGCAGGGCCACGTTCCGATTCGCGGCGCAAATCAGTACATGACGCTGTTCATTGTCGATTCAACCAAGCCGATGGAACGCGACGCGGTCTTCCAGGCAATCGACCGCCACTACGAGCTGAGCCTCGACCTCGCGGCCCAAGGCAAGTTCGTGAGTTCTCGCGCTCTCGAACCACCGTCGGCCGCCTCGACCATCCGCGTCCGCTCCGGCGCGCACGTAGTCACCGACGGCCCGTTCGCCGAGACGCGCGAATTCGTCGGAGGCTACTTCGTCATCGCCTGCGACACGAAGGACGAGGCGCTCAAATGGGCCGACCAGCTTTCCTCTGCCAACGAGGCGTGCGAGGTGCGGCCGGTGTGGATGCCGTCCTGAATTGGCGGCACCGCCACCCGTAATGCGCGCGTAGCGCTACAGATTTTCCTTGTAGTCGTTCTCGATCAGCTGATCGATCTGCCGCGCAAGCTCGTCGCCGCCGTTGAGTCTCGGCGCGAGCATCTTGCCGAATGAGATGCGCAACCGCTCCGGCCACGTTGCGGACTGCCACAGTTGCGAGCGCTTGAACGCCTTCGCACAGTGAAAGAAACACGCATCGACGCGAACCCTGATTGCGAGCTGCGCCGGTTGCCCTCGGGCCGTGAGACGTTCGAGCAGCGCGGGATCGGCGGTCAACTCGGCAGTCCCATGTACGCGCAGCGTCTCTTCAGTGCCGGGCACCAGGAACAGCAGCGCGATTCTCGGGTTCGCGAGAATGTTCTGAAGCCCGAACAGCAGCTTGTTGCCCTTGCGATCGGGAATGATCAGCGTTCCGTCGTCCTCGACCGCGACAAAGCCCGGACCGTCTCCTTTGGGAGAAACGTCGGGCTTCCCGTCGCCGTCTGTCGTCGCGAGCAACAACAGTGGCGAGCGCTTGATGAATCCGATCGCGGTTTCGTCGAGCCGCTGAAAAAGCTTCGCGCGTACCACGGGGTTTTCCGGTCCAACGATCGCGCGGACATCCTCGATCGTGCGCAGTTGATGTGGGTCGTTCATCCGGGTTGATCCTCCCGCGGTTTCAATGTGAGACCTCCCGACGATGCCATTGCGCGCTCCGCAACGCCATCCACGCCCTCGGCATTCTTGCGCCTCTCCCTCTGGAGAGCTTTGCGTGACTCAGCATCAAGCTCGAATTGTCTCTCGCCGCAGCGGCGCATCGCGATGCGCCCATCTTTCCTCGAGTGGTCATTTTGAGCGGACTCTGCGGAGCGAGAGCCTGCCCTGAGCTTGCCGAAGGGTCGCGCGCGGCGCGAGCGTGCGCGCTGGGAGCCGTCCCGACCAACGGGAGCGGTTGCTCGCCGATGCCTCACTTCATGTTATTGGGAGTCGCGGCTCGCGAGCGGTGAGGGTCGCTAGACCCTTGCCACCTACGCTCGCATCTTTCTGATTTTTGGTTCCCCTTCCCTTTAGGGAAGGGGTCAGGGGTTAGGTTGCTGCTACGCGACCGGCGCCGCTAACGCTGCCGCGCCCGCTGGATCCGCCGCCGGCTCGGCCGGCACCCGGTAGTCACATCCCTCGGCGGGGCACTGCCATCGCGCGCCGTCGCGCTTGGTGACCTTCTCAACCAAGTACGCCCCCCCGCATTGCGGGCATGCGCGCGCGACCACCCGGTCCCAGCTCGCGAACTTGCACTTAGGATAGCGGTTGCAACCGAAGAACAGCTTCCCGCGACGGCTGCGGCGCTCCATCACGTCGCCTTCCTTGCACTCGGGGCACTTCACCCCGGTACTCACTGGCGCCGCTTGAAGCCGCTTGATGCCGTCGCACTCGGGATAGCCCGAGCATCCAAGGAACTCGCCAAACCGCGAGCGCCGCCGCACCATCGGCTTGCCGCACTTCTCGCAAACCTCGTCGGTTGGCACCGGCGCGGCCGGTTCTTTCTGGACAATTCCGCCCTGCTCGTCGCGCGCGAACTCCTTGGTGTTGGTGCACTTGGGATAATTGGAGCACGCCAGGAACTCGCCGTTGCGTCCCCATTTGATAACCATCTCGCCGCTGTCGAGTTCGCACTTGAGCCCGGTTGGCAGCCCCTTGCGCTTAACGGTCGGCATCTTCTTTTTGGCCTCGCCCAACCGCTTCGCGAACGGTCCGTAGAAGCGCTTGAGCGTCGCGACCCAGTTCTCCTTGCCTTCTTCGACGTTGTCGAGGTGCTCCTCGAGCTCCGCGGTGAATCCGATGTCGATGATGTCCGGGAAGGCATCGACCAGCAGGTCGCTCACGACCCGCCCCAGCGACGTCGGCCGCATCCGCTTCGACTCGTCCTCCTCGACGTATTCGCGGTTCAGGATGCTCGTCATGATGCTCGCGTAGGTCGACGGCCGGCCGATTCCCTTGTCCTCGAGTTCCTTGATGAGCGTCGCCTGCGTAAACCGCGGCGGCGGCTGCGTGAAATGCTGCTCCCGCTTGAACTCTAGCAGCTTCAGCTCCTCGCCCTCGTTCAGTTCCGGCAGCGTCGCGACGTCGTCGCCCTCCGGCTCGTCCTGTCCCTCGATGTACACGCGCATGAAACCGTCGAACTTCATCACCTGGCCGGTTGCGCGGAACACCGCGTCACCCGCCTCGATATCGACCGTTGTGCGGTCGTACACCGCGGGGTTCATCTGGCTGGATACAAAGCGGTCGAAGATGAGCTTGTAGAGGTTGAGCGCGTCCTTTTCGAGGTAGCGCGCGACCGAATCGGGGTCGTACTCAGTCGATGTCGGCCGGATCGCTTCGTGCGCTTCCTGTGCCGACTTCGACGCGCGATAGAAGTTCGGCCGCTCCGGCATGTACTGGTTGCCGTAGCGCTTGCCGATGTAATCGCGCACGCCCGCCAATGCGGCATCGGACACTCGAGGTGAGTCGGTACGCATGTACGTGATGAGACCGACCGCCCCTTCGTCTCCCAGCTCCACGCCTTCGTAGAGACGCTGCGCAACCTGCATGGTCTTGCGCGGTGAGAAGTAAAGTTTGCGCGCCGCCTCCTGCTGAAGCCGCGACGTGATGAATGGCGGTGCCGGGCTTCGGCGCACCTCTTTGCGCTCGACGCTCTTGACGACGAACCGCCCCTGCTCGCACGCCGCGATTATCTCGCGCGCCTCGCTCTCGGGCAGCTTGTATGCCTTGTTGTCGATCCGGGTGTCTTTGTTGCTGTAAAGGCGCGCGGTGAATGGCGGGGGGTTGGCGCTCTCGAGCCGCGCATCCAGCGTCCAATACTCCTCCGCCCTGAACGCCTCACGCTCCTTTTCGCGCTCGACGATGATCCGCAGCGCTACCGACTGCACCCTGCCCGCGCTGATTCCCCGCTTCACCTTGTCCCAAAGCAGGGGGCTTATCTGGTAGCCCATCAGCCGATCGACGACGCGCCGCGCCTGCTGCGCTTCGTACAGAGGCTGGTTCAGTTCGGCCGGGCTCGCGATCGCGGCCTTGACCGCCGCCGGCGTGATCTCCTCCAGCAGGATCCGATGCACCTGCGCAGGGACCTTCCCGAGCTTCTCCTTGATGTGCCAGGCGATTGCCTCGCCTTCGCGGTCTGGGTCGGTCGCTAGGTAGATGTGGTCCTTGCCCTTGGCGGCCGTTTTGATTTGGTCGATTATCTTCGTCTTGCCTGGAATTACGTGGTACTCGGGCTTGAAGTCGTTTTTTAGGTCAACTCCGAGCTTGCTCTTGGGCAAGTCCATAATGTGCCCGACCGACGGAGTTACTTGGTAATCGGACCCCAAGTAGCGTTTTATCGTCCGAGCCTTAGTCGGCGATTCGACGATTACAAGATTCTTTGCCAAATTACCGGATGCCTCCCAACAATCCCCGCAGCGGCCCGATGTCGCCCCACCATGCTGCCGGACTTACGCGAGCGAGAAAAGCTTGCCGGGATGCTGACTGACGAGGCCCTTCAGTTCAAGATCGAGCAACAATCTTAACACATTAGACGTCTGAAGACCGGTGGTCTCGATAATCGAGTCGATATGGAGCCGATCTTCGTGATTTAGCTGCTTTATGATGGTTATTGCATCGGGTTCGTGCTCACCCCCGAACTTAGGCACTTCGGCTGGCGTAGTCGATGGCGTCTCCATCGAGCTTGCCTGCCCGCCAAATCCCGCTAGCTGAGGTGCCAGCTCCGCAAGTACGTCCTCGACGCACTCCACTAGTACCGCGCCGTCTTTCAGCAGTCGGTTGCTGCCTCGCGTCTTGCCCGAGACTGGGCTTCCCGGCACGGCGAATACCTGGCGATCCTGTTCGAGTGCCATCCTCGCGGAAATCAACGAGCCACTGCGTTCCGCCGCCTCCACCACAACTACCCCGAGACACATGCCAGACAGGATTCGATTTCGCGTCGGAAAGTGCTCGGCGACTGGTGGCGAGCCGATCCGCAGTTCGCTCAGCAGCGCACCGCCCGACTGAACGATCTTCTCGGCAAGCGACCTGTGCTCTGGCGGATAGATCACATCTATACCCGATCCCAACACCGCGAACGTCTTGCCGCCGGCATCAAGCGCGCCTTGATGCGCCTCAGCGTCGATTCCCCGCGCAAGCCCGCTGACGACCACTACGCCCTTGGCCGCAAGTTCGAGCCCCAACCGCTGCGCCATCCGACGTCCTGCATCGCTAGCCGCCCTCGCGCCAACCACTGCGACACACTTCGGCTCCGCAATAGGGCCGTCACCGCGGACGTAGAGGAACGGCGGCGGGTCGGCAATGTGCTTTAAGTTGGGCGGGTAGTCAGGATCGGTCAGCCGCACCAGGCGCGCGGCCAGCTTCGTGATCTCACAGAGTTCTTGTTCGAGCCGTTCAAAATCCCGGAAGTCCGCAATCGCGCGCGCAGTCGGCCGAGGCACCCCAGCTTCGGCGATCGCTCGCTCGCCGGCAGCGAAAATTCGTTCGGGTGAGCCGAACGAATCGAGCAGGAGTTTCGCGATACGCGGACCTACGCCGCGCACCTCTCTCAATGCAAGCCAATAGGCATCGGCACTTGCCGGCATTGACCATCACCACGCTCGACACGTGGCGCCCCCTTGTTTGCGCCAGTCGTCAACAGCGCAGCGTACTTTTACAATAAGTTGTGCTTAACGCCAATGCACAACGCGACGCTCGCTCTTGGTGGCGATTTCTTGACCACCCGATTCGAATCACATAGTGTGGCCGCCAACGATTGGCCTTCTGCACCTGAACCACCGCATCGTTCGCGAACTACAAACCCCTACGAAACGCGTGGCTCGGTGGGGAACAGGAGAACTAATGGAATCACTGGAATTCAAGGGACTTACACGCGACGAGAAGCTGATCAGAATTTTCAGCTTCTATCGCGATGCTGAGCTTCGTGGCGCGAGACTGCTGTTCAACCTGGTTGGACACATGAAGGACCGCGACGGCCAGGTAAAGATCTCAAAGCACCTTGCCGACGAAACCCGCCACGCTTGGCTGTGGACCAAGCGCATAGCCGACCTCGGCGGAATGCCGCTGCCCGTCGAAGACGGCTACCAGCGCCGTCTCGGACTTCGCGCCGGTGTGCCCCGCACGCTGGTTGACCTGCTGGCGCTCACGGTTGTCGTCGAGGAGCGCGCGCAAAGCCGCTACAACGCGCACCTGGCGCTGCCCGATGTCGATCAGGAAACGCGCGACGTGCTGCAGGCCGTCATGGACGACGAGAGCTGGCACCTCGCGTGGATCGAGGACAAGATGCGCGATGTCGCCCGGGCGGAGGGCAACGAAGGACACGCCGACGTTGTCCTGGAGAAGTACCGCGCGATCGATCGCGAGGTGTACGCGCAGCTCGCGCAGGACGA
>CAYSCX010000004.1:0-1803 GCA_964429575.1 uncultured Binatia bacterium (SeqCode)
TGATGGTGTCGGTGCCGATGAATCTCGAGGGCGGTATCGCATCGCCCCCCAACGCCGTTGCAATCAAGTAGCGCCGCGCCGCTCCGTCTGAGCCCTCTCCCGTGTGTTTGTTTCGGTGAGGTTGCCTAGCAGACTGAGCCCTCTCCCTGTGCGCCCTATCCACCTCTCCTCACGGGAGAGGTCGGCGCGACCCGAGCGAAGCGATGTTCGCGCCGGGTGAGGGTGCCCGATTCGTCTCACCTCTCAACTTCTTCGTAGGGGCGCACCGCTGTGCACCCGCTCTGGCAACCAGTTCCCCTTCCCTTTAGGGAAGGGGTCAGGGGTTAGGTACCGTCGAGTGTCCGCGCGCCCCTACATCTCCCGCGCGATCACCCCGATCATCAGCCGCACCGCGCGCTCCATCATCTCAATCTTCATGCTCGGCGACTCCGGATGACGCGCCGCCTGGCGTGTCTCGTACGGCAGGTGGATGAATCCTGCGGGAACGTGCCGGCGACGCCGCAGCACATGCAACGTCGTGTACATCGCGGCGTTGCATGCATACGCGCCCGCGGTCAGCGAGATGCTGGCAGGAACCTCGCGACGCGTCAGTTCACGCATCATCTTCGCGAGCGGCAGCCGCGAGAAGTAGGCATCCGGCGCGCCGGGAAACAGCGGCTTCGCATTCGGACTTACGCTCGCGCGCCGCGGATTCTCATCCGCAAGATTGATCGCGAGCCGTTCCAGCGAAAGCGACGGGCGTCCGCGCGCCTGGCCGAGCCCCAGCACCGCGCGCGGCTGGTAGCGGATGATCGCGGCGCGCATGCGTCGCGCGGCCTTCGTGCATCCGACCGGAACTCGTACCGACTTGATAAGGAATCCCGCGACGCGCTCCTGGTCCAGACGCTTCGCAACGTCCCACGACGGATTCAGCCGCTCGCCGCCGAACGGCTCGAAACCCGCAAGGAGCAGCAGCGCCGGCATCAAATTATTTTGCGGTGACCGCGATTTACGTGCGCCGCTTCGGGCGTTCGATCGGCACGTCGTCGCGATTGCCCCACTCCGCCCACGAACCGTAGTAGTTGCGCACGCGATCGTACCCCGCGAGTTTCAGCGCGTAGTAGGAATGCGCGGCGCGGTAGCCGCCCTGGCAGTAGGTGACGATTTCGCGCGCCGGATCGAGACCAAGCTGGCTGAACTCCTCGCGCAGTTCGTCGGCGGATTTGAACTCGCCTGACGGCGTGTTCGCGTTCACCCACTCGTAATGGATGGCGCCCGGGATCGCGCCGCCGAAGCGCGCGCGCACGCGCTCGGCGAAATACTCACCGTCGGTGCGCACATCCAGGATCTGCGTATCCGCTCGTCCCAGACGTTCGACAATATACAAGTACCCCGCCGCCGCATCATCGCGCGCCTTCGCCTTGAAATACGTCGGCGCAAACTTTGCTGCGTCCGTGACCAGTATCTGCGGCGCCGCGAGCTTCAGCCCGCCATCCAGAATCTTGGCTCGCGGATGCCCAACGTACTCCAGCGCCCACGCGACGCGTGTCGCGCGCATCCCGGAATCGTTCTCGTAGCAGACCACGGTCTCGCGCCCAGTGATGCCGAGCGCCGAAAAGATCCAATGTAGCTGCGCGCGAAACTCCACCATGCCGCGCTCGCTGGTGTCCTGGTGATGAAACGGAAACGGGTCGAAGTGGCGCGCGCCGCGCAGATGCCCCTTCCAGTACTCCTCGGCCGCGCGCGTGTCGATCAATACGAGCTTGGCATCGCGTCGATGCTTCGCAAGCCAGCGCGCGTCAACCAGGAAGTTCGGTTTCTTCG
>CAYSCX010000004.1:1903-157752 GCA_964429575.1 uncultured Binatia bacterium (SeqCode)
GTTTCGCGCCTCCGCTGCAACTGGTTGCTCCCTGTCGTTCTGTGCGCGCCCCGGCTCTAGTCAGCGCTGCCGACCGCCTCGCTAATAGAGCGAAATCCGTCGCGCTTGAGCAAGCGCACGAGTCCGTTTTTGATCTCGCCGACCAGCGCCGGCCCTTCATATATGAGCCCGGTGTATAGCTCGACTAGGCTTGCGCCTGCGCGGATGTGTGCATAGGCGTCGTCGGCGCTCGCGATTCCGCCGACGCCGATCACCGCCAAGCGCCCGCCGGTCAGGTCATACGCCCGGCGGATCACCTCCCGCGCTCGACGCAGCAGCGGCCGTCCGCTCAGCCCGCCGTCAATTGAACTCTCGACGCCAAGTTGCTCGTGCGCGATGGTCGTGTTGCACGCGACGATGCCCGCAAGTTCGAGCGCGGCCGCAACCTCGCACACCGCGGCAAGCTGCTCGCGGTCGAGATCGGGCGCGATCTTGACCAGCAGCGGCGGACATTGCGCGCCCTCCGCCACCGCATCGCGCATCGCGCCGACAATCTCGCGCAGCCGCTCCGGCGCCTGGAAGCTCCTGAGGCCCGGAGTGTTGGGCGAGCTGACGTTAACGACCACGAAATCGGCCAACGCTCCCAGCCGCCGCATCAGCGACGCATAATCGTCCGCTACGCGCGCCGGCGGCGTCTCCTTGTTGGGGCCGAAGTTGACCGCGATTCGCATCGCGCCGCGCCGAGGGCGGTATCGTTCGAGCCGGCGTGCGAATGCGGCCATGCCCGCGCTCGGAAATCCCAGCCTGTTTATCAGCGCGCGATGTCCCGGCAGCCGAAAAATGCGGGGGCGCGCGTTGCCGGGCTGAGGCAGCGGCGTAACGGTGCCCAGTTCGACAAAGCCGAAGCCCAGCGATCGCCACGCCCGCGCAACCGCAGCGTCCTTGTCGAGTCCTGCCGCCAGGCCGACTGGATTGGAAAACTCGACGCCGAACACCTTCGTTGCCAGCTGCGGCGGGTCTTCGGTCGCGCGCCCCAACCGCACGGCGCGCAGCAGCGCGAGCGTGAGGCGATGCGCCGTCTCAGCATCGACCCTGAACAGCAACGGCCGCATCACCCGCGTGTAAACCGCCTGCGCCAGCGTCGCCATCGCGCCGAATCTAGCAGGGTGTTGAGATAAATCTCGAATCTCACCTCGCCACCTTCGGTTCCCCTTCCCTTTAGGGAAGGGGTCAGGGGTTAGGTCGATCGCCATGAGCCTTTTCCAACGCTTTCTGGTTCCCCTTCCCTTTAGGGAAGGGGTCAGGGGTTAGGTCATCCGCGCGCTGCCACCCCAACCGCACTGTGGATTAGCCGCGCGCGCCGCCATGTAGTCTTGCCGCTCGATGGCGTAATACAATCGAGCGTTACGCGCACCCAATCGCGCGCGGCGGAGCGAGTCACCGTGAGCAACCAGGCGGCAATGCAGGTCAAACTGATCGACGTCGCAAGCGCGCCGCTGGAAAAGCTCTACGCCGCGTTCCGTACCTGCTACTCCGCCGACACTCCCATCGAGATCTGGGAAAAGATCAAGGCTGAGAAAATCAGCCACGACCGCGTGCGCGAATTCATCGGCGAGCGCCTCAAGACCGGCCACGCCTCGCCGCTCGAACAGGTCGTATTCTGGTTCGCGATCGCCGGCGTGTCGCGTTCGCTCTCTCATCAGTTCGTGCGCCATCGCATCGGCATCAGCTTCGAGCAGCAGAGCCAGCGCTACGTCAAATTCAAGCAGGACAAGCTCTCATTCGTCCTGCCGCAGTCGTGGGAGCGCGCCGGGCTGAAGGACGAGTTCGAGCATCTGCTCGACGAAACCTCGGGGCTCTATGCGCGCGCGCTCAAGGCTGGAATCCCGGCTGAAGACGCGCGCTTCATTCTGCCCAATGCCGCGCCGACCAATTTCCACGTGATGGTGAACTTTGCCGAGATGCTCCACATCTGCGACCTGCGCCTGTGCGTGCGCGCGCAGTGGGAGATTCGCCGCATGGTCGCATTGATGCGCGCGGAGATTAAGCGCGCGCTACCCGAGCTTGCCATTTTCCTCCAGCCCAAGTGCGGCGAGAACCGCATGGGCTACTGCGATGAGTCCCTCGAGGACTGGCAGAAGTGCCCGCTCGGCAAAGTGCGCCCCCACAAGGCTTCGCTGTTCGAAATGTACAACAAACACGGCTCCCGCAAGGCGCAGGCGCTCGGCGAAAGCGAGTACCGCGCCGTCGAGGAACTCGAGCAGCTCTAGCGGGGTGTTTTGAAAGGGAGCGCGACCGGCGAGTTTCGGTCGTACCCGTTTCCCATTCCCTTTAGGCTTGCCCCGAGCGGAGTCGAATGGGCAAGCAGTAAGGAGTGAGTTTGATTGTCGTGCGACTTACCCGACCATCTCCGGTCCCTCTTCCCTCTGCGCAACGCGTCAAACACTCTCTGGTTCCCCTTCCCTTTACGGAACGGGCCGAACACCCTCTGGTTCCCCTTCCCTTTAGGGAAGGGGTCAGGGGTTAGGTTGACCGACATACCACGCACGCCTCGAGCGCAGACCTGAGCGAGAAAGTGTCTCGCCACTAATCGCGATGCATTCCGACTTCGCGCGCGCCATCGAACTGTTCAACCGCGGCGACTATTTCGCCGCCGCCGAGAACTTCGAGAACGCGCTTCGCGCTGACGACCCCGACTTAAAGGACCTCGCGAGCGCGCTCAATCGGGTCGCCGCGGCATTGCATCTCCGGTTTGCGCGCGGCGCGCGCCAAGGCGCGATCAATCTGCTGTCTCAGGCCTTGCTTACGCTCGACGACTTGAAGCCTTCGCGCGCTGGCGTTGACGTCGAGCGCCTGTTCGCCGATGTGGAGTCGTTCAAGGAGCAGGTCCGCGCGACGCCGCGCGATCAGCTGGCAGGCATTCGCCACCGCGCCCGCATCTTCATCGAGCGCCGCCGCGCCCCCCGCATCCGTCTGAATAACTGAAGAGCCGCCGTGCCCCTCTTACCGCCTTCGCTTGCTCCTCCTTTGTCATTCAGAGCGCCCTCTTCGGCGCGAGGAATCCCGGCAGCCCTGAATGAGTTCAGGGATGAACTATTTCAGCCTTACGCTCGCGCGCCGCTTCGCCTACCATGCTTGGCCGCGATGTCGTCGTTCATCAAAATCGTTTCAGATTCGCCGTCCGAAGGCACTGATGTTCCTCCACTACGCGAACCCCTTTTTTTACGGAACAAAGCTACCGACAGTAGCGGACGGTCTTTCGACCTACCACTAATGGTAGAAATCGCGGATCTCTTCATGCGAGCAAAACCTGAATTTGAACCACTTTCGGCCTCGAATTGGCACTTAAAGCGCAGTCTGTGAAGCGAGAGCCTCCCCTGAGCCTGTCGACAGGAATCACACCGCATTCGATGAAAATCATCCTCAGCCGCAAGGGATTCGATTCGTCATCCGGCGGCGTCCCGAGCCCCATCTTCCCCGACGGGTCGCTCTGCTCGCTTCCGATTCCGGATTCACGCTCGCCCATTCGTCTCGGCACGCTCAGTTTCCGCGAGACGGCGCTCGCGTCGATTGCGACCCATCTCACCCGCGGACGCATCACCGCGCGCACCCGCGTCCACCTCGATCCCGATCTCGCGGCGGCAACGATGCGCCGCGAACGCGGATGGCACGCCGTCTTCGGACAATCGGGCGCAAGCCAGTCGCATCTCGCACGCCAGGGAGTCGGCGTGGGCGATCTGTTTCTGTTCTTCGGTTGGTTCCGCCGTGTCGGGCAAATTGATCGACGCTGGCGTTACCTTCGCGACGCGCCAGACCTTCACGTCATTTTCGGATGGCTGCAGGTCGGCGAGCTTGCACGCGTCGACAACTCGTTGCGCGCGCGACATCCATGGCTCTCCTACCATCCGCATCTCAGCAATCATCGGGCGCGCAACAATACGATCTATCTGCGCGCTCCCACGCTCGCGCTAGCCGGACTTCGCGCTTCCGGCGCCGGCGTGTTCCACCGCTTCCACCCTGCGCTGCAACTCACCGCCGATGGCTATTCGCGACGGGTCTGGAAGCTACCCCGCGCATTCGCGCCTCGCGACGGCCGCACGCCGCTCTCTTATCACGCCGACCCGTGCCGCTGGACGCCCGACGGCCGCGATCGCGTCCTGCTGCGCACCGCGGGCCGCGGCCAGGAGTTCGTTCTCGACTGCGACGAGTACCCCGCCGCGCTCCCGTGGCTCCGCGAATTGTTCGCGCAAGGATCCAATTGACTGAGCGGGGGCGCGGCGGCGATGCTAAGCAGGTGGACATCACTCTCGAATCGGTCGCCGACGGCCTCAAACGCGCGCGCTACATCACCAACGAGCGCGTCGAAACTGCGATTTTCCTCGCGCTCGCGATCGACAAGCCGCTGCTCGTCGAAGGCCCCGCCGGCTCCGGCAAAACCGAAATCGCCAAGGTCCTCGCCGAGATGCTCGGTGCCGAACTCGTGCGCCTTCAATGCTACGAGGGTTTGGACGAGGCGCGCGCGCTCTACGAGTGGAACTACCAGAAACAGCTCTTGCGGCTTCAGGCGGACCAACACCAGGGGCTCAACTGGGACGAAGTCGAGGGACACATCTTCTCGCGCGACTTTCTGCTCGCGCGCCCGCTCTTGCATGCGATCTCATCGCCGCGCCGAGTGGTGCTGCTCATCGATGAAGTGGACAAGGCCGACGAAGAGTTCGAGGCGTTCCTGCTTGAGCTGCTCTCCGACTTCCAGGTGAGCGTGCCGGAGCTCGGGACGATTCGCGCGATCGAGCGCCCCGTGGTCGTGCTCACCTCGAATCGCGCGCGCGAGCTTTCCGAGGCGCTTCGCCGCCGCTGCTTGCATCTCTTCATCGACTTTCCCGGCATCGAGCAGGAACGGCGCATCATCGAGCTCAAGGTGCCGGAGCTTGACGCGAAACTCGCCGAGCAGGCGGCGCGATTCGTCAGCAACCTGCGCAAGATGGGCCTGAAAAAACCGCCGTCGATCGCGGAAACGCTGGACTGGGCGCGCGCATTGGTGCGGCTCGGAGTGAAGGAACTCGACGCCCCCGCAGTTCGCGCAGCGCTCGGCGTCCTCATCAAGCACGAAGACGACCGCACGAAGGTTGAAAGCAAGGGTCCGGCGCTCGCATCGCGTGGGCGATGAAGCCGCTCAAGCATCGCATCACCGATTTCGTCGTTGAGCTGCGCGCAGCCGGTGTGCGCATCTCAGTCGCCGAAACAATCGACGCGATGCACGCCGTCGCTGCGGCAGGACTTGCGCGCGGACGGATGCGCGAGGCGCTCGCTGCGTCGCTCATCAAGGACGAGGCCGACCGCGCGGCATTCGATACCAGCTTCGCGCGCTTCTTCGCATCGCCAACCGGAGAACCCGGCGATCGCGTGGAACCGCGAAGCGGCGATCAGTTGAGCGCCACTCGCGGTCGCGGGCGGCTCGGCCAAACTCCACCCGAAAAGCCGGCGGAGCGCGACCACAATGAGCGCGGTGAAGCGCCGGCGGCGCCCTCCGGCACGCAGCCGGCGCATCGAGAGGAGAGGCGCGGCCGCGAGCGCGGCGAACCTCAGCGCCGCGTGGAGGATGGTGATCGCGAAGCGCACGCAGATGCCAGCGACGGCGGCGAGAGCGAACGTCACGCGCGGCTCCGCGCGCTCGAACGAATGCCCTTCGCGCGCTATTCGGATCTTCAGTACGACCAGGCGCGCGAAGCACTCAAGCCGCTCGAGCGCCGCTTCCGAGCGCGGCTCGGTCGGCGGCTTCGGCTTGCGCGGCGCGGCAGGCTCGATTTTCGCCGCACCATTCGCGCGTCGATGCAGCGCGGCGGCGCGCTTGCCGATTTGCGGTTTCGCTCACGGCGGCCTCGCCGCATCGATCTCGTGATCCTCGCCGACGTGTCCGGCTCCGTCCGCTATGCGACCGAGCTTCTGCTCGAGCTCGTCGCCGGTGCGCGAGAGTGCTTCAGCAGCGTACGCAGCTTCGTGTACATCGATCGGCTCGCCGAGGCTGACTTCGAGCAGGGACATCTCGTGATGACTCCGGCACTCGACCTTTATGCGCGCTCCGACTTTGGGCGTGTGCTGAAAGAGTTGTGGGAACGGCGCGCCGGCCTGCTCGGCCGCGCAACTGTCGTGGTCATCCTCGGCGACGGCCGCAACAATCGCCGTCCCGCGCGCGCCGACGCCCTGCGCGACATTGCGCATACGGTGCGCGCGGTCGTGTGGTTGAATCCCGAAGACCCCGCGCGTTGGGGCATCGGCGATAGTGCGATTGAGCAGTACGCAAGAGAGGTGAGTGCGCATGTCGCGGCCGGAAACTTGCGCGAGCTCGAGAGCGGCCTGCTGCGAGTGGCGTGACCGCGGCGTCTGAGGCTGAATATTGCCCCAAGAGCCAGTTGAAGGTCAGGAGCCCATTTGAGGCGGCTCTGAGCTCAGCAGCTCGCCTGCAGTGTCCCTAGTCGTCGCGAACACACAGGCGCCGGCAAGGCACAGGAGCAACGACACGAAAGCGCTCGTCGCTATTGAGCTCTGTAGGGGGTCATCAAGCACGGGCCAGCTCAACCAGCGAATCCACAACAGTATGAGCGCTACTTCCGCGACTGCGTAACTAGCTACTGCGAATCTCGCGGCGGCTGTGAAGGTGCCGGTCGCTCTTGCTATCTCCGAGAAGGGTAAGAGTAGTAAGACCATGTGATGGAACCAATTGACAGGTGTCACCAGTACGCAAACCGTGAGCCACACGCTCAAGCTTTTTCCCGGCTCCCCTCGGCGGGTGGCAGTGATACTCGCTCGAACACACACCCAAAGCGTCGCGAGCACTCCAGCGGCGATCAGCGAAAGTCTGACCAGATCAACCACCGCCGAAACGTGTGTACCTGCCGCTAACCAAAAGATCCTCGAAATCACCGCACTAAGCGAAATATTCAGAGTATACGGCAGAAAGAGATCTCCAGCAGAGCGCGAGATTTGGCGCGCGAAGTCAACGGTCATCGCTGGCCCAAGGCCATACATGGCGAGAAGACTCCCAATGACGACCATCAAGCCCACACGCGAGATAACCCGCCACTGCCGTGTAATTATGAAGTGCCCGAGAATAACCGCTGGAAACAGCTTGACGAGTATTGCACTCGCCAACGCGACTTCCCCAAGCCAATTCCGACCTCTCCGCTCAGCTTCGAACACGAGTGCCAGGAGAAATAGCAACAAGATATTGGTTTGTCCCCAATACAGGTTATCCGTGGTCGGTCCATATAGGACCGCGGCGGCCATCCAAAAGAGCCTCCGCCAGAACACTTCGCCTCTGCTCATTATCATCGCCGACGCGAGCAGCAGGATAAGGTTCAGCCCATGCCAGAGCCAGAAAGCCTGGCTGAGGTTCAGCGACGCCAAAGGCCGTAAGCCGAGAACGAACGGCGGCGGGTAATTGGAGGCCATGGCCTCGATGCCCATTCGATTTGCTAGGGGCTTTACAGCAGATGAGTCGTACGGACTGAGTCCGCGTTGCACCGCAAGTCCCCAAACGTAGTATGAACTGAAATCTAGCTTCGTCGCTCTGCTGCTAACTTGAAAGCCGTACAGAAGAACCAGGTAGAGGATCGCCAGAACAACCGCCCCAATCCCTGACGGGTTGGGCACCCGCACTATTGACCCTTGTGGCACACTGCCTCCTGATCGAGATCAACGAAACCCTGTGAACTAACGAGCGTTCCCTGATACAACGTACGGAATCCTTCTTTTGATCGAGTGCGTCGAAGCAGAGCTCCCAGATCATAGGCCCGCAACTTTGGCAATCTCATCAAGTAGCTTTCGCGCGTCGAAGTACTCGCATGCGATGTCGCGGGCGGCGCGCGCATGGCGCGGATAGTCGGCGTTGATCGCGCGGATCGCCGCGACCGCCTCAGCGGGCGTGTCGAAGCCGAGCAGGCCCTCGCCGGTCGGCACGAATTTCTCGAATCCAGTCTTCTGCGTGACGACGGGACGGCCGGCCGCGAGGTAGCAGGCGGTGCGATCGCTGAACCACCCCGAGCGCGTGCGCGCGTACAAATCCTTCGCAACCGTGAATTCGCCGCGCGATGAACTCAGGTAGGTGCGGTACACATCGATGTCGAGCGAGACGTCGAGCACCGAACGAAAGCTGAAGCCGCCGGCGAGTGCCCGCTCGTAGTCGGGGCCGGAGTTGAGGTCCATCGCGAGTTCGACCGGCTGGCCGGCGCGGCGCGCGACATCGAGGTACTTCTCGAAGTTGACGTGCTTCGACCAGAAGTATGTCTCGCCGTTCCACTCGACATCGTTGCCGCGGTTGTGCCACGTGCCGACCGTCGTAAACGTCACCGGCGACGCGTCGCCGACACCGTCGCGCCATTCATCGAGCAGCACCGGCGGACGAGTCGGTCGCCAGTCGATGCCGGCTGTCGGCAGGATGCAGTCCGATGCGCCGATATTGGCACCGTACGTGAAGAACAGGTTGTACGCGTCGGCGGCCTTGACCACATCCGCATCGCGCCGCGCGAGCGCGACCTGGAACCCGCCGGGATCGGTCTCGAGATAGATGAGGCAACGCGTCTTGCGATGCTCATCGCGCGGTGCCGTCGCTCCGCACAGATTGATCACCGCGTCGGCATCGGCAAGCAGTTGATGGCAGCGCTCGCGGCTCATGCCGAGGTACTCTCCCTTGGCCGCATCGAAGAATCCCCAGCGGTCGCCGAAGCCGTACCGGTTGAGCGTGGCACTCAAGCGCTTCAGATTGTCGGTGGCGTCGTCGGATACGGTGAGATTAATGGGATCGTAAACGTAGGCACCGTGGTCCTCGATGTACCAGACGTCGAGACCGAGCGCGCGGAAGCCAATGAGATGCTGCAGCAGTTGCCAAACCACGCCCGCGACCGGATAGCGCGCCGCGAGGTGCAGGACGACTAGCTTACCCTTGCGCCTTGCCATGCTCGGCACGCGGTCGCGCGGCCGCAATCCTTCGTAGGTCGTTGAGAAGCGCGATGACGGCGATGCGGCGCTGGCTTATCTTCGCCTCCTCTTCATCGCCGAGTTCCGCAAGAAAGCAGTTGCGCTCTGGAAGCCACATCACGGCGCGGTACGGAAACCCCGGACGAATTTCGGAACACACGCTTCGCGCGATGACGCCTTCGAGCGCCGCATCCGCGACTCGCTCGCGCACGCGGCCGCCGTCTTCGTACACCAATGCAACCGCTGCGCGCAGCCGTGCCGTGCGCTGCCCGTCTTCGACGTTCGCCATCCGCGCGACTACCGCTTGTGCCAGTGCGCGATCGTCGCCCGACTCCGCGCCGAGCCAGCGATGCGAATGGATGCCGGGTGCGCCGTCAAGCGCATCGACCTCGAGCCCTCCATCGTCGGCGAGAGTCGGGAGCCGCGCTCGTTGATAGTAGAAGCGCGCCTTCAGCAACGCGTTCTCCTCGAATGTCGCGCCGGTTTCCTCAGGCGTTTCGCCGATTCCCACATCCTGAAGCGACACGACATCGAGCGCGATTCCGCGCAGTAGAAGCCGGTACTCGGCGAGCTTCGCCGGGTTGGTCGTGGCGATTACGAGCCGGTTCATCGCGTGAACGCAGCGCCTCTAGGATTTCGGCGCATAGGTGAACTTGAGTGCGGCGCGCTCCCGATGTTCATCGACCGCGAGCTCGATGAGGCGGTCGATGAGCTTTGGAAGCGGAAGTCCGGAAGCCTCCCACAGCTTCGGATACATGCTGATCGCGGTGAATCCCGGTATCGTGTTCACCTCGTTGATGAAGATCCGCCGCAGGTCGCGGCTCGCGAAGTAATCGACCCGCGCCATCCCGCGCAAAGAGAGCGCCTTGAACGCCGCCACGGCGAGCGTTCGCACTCGCTTGGCAACCCGCGCCGGGACGTCCGCCGGAATTTTCGTGACGGCGCCCTCGGGATCGACGTACTTGGAATCGTAGCTGTAAAACTCATGGCCGTGCGCGACGACGATCTCGCCCGGGATCGACGCCTCCGGACGGTCGTTGCCCAGCACCGCGCATTCGAATTCGCGTCCTACGCACGCCGCCTCGAGCAGAATCTTGCGATCGTACTGGAATGCGTCCTTCAGTGCGGATGCGAGTTCACCCGGGCGCTTCACCTTGTGGATGCCGATCGAGGAGCCGAGCGCGTTCGGCTTCACGAACACCGGATAGCCGAGCTTGCGCGCGAGCCGGCTCGCAAGCGCCGGATCATCGTCATGCTCGGCACGCGTTAGCGCGAAGTACTTCACGACCGGCAGCCGCGCATCGCGCAGCAGACGCTTCTGCATGTCCTTGTCCATGCCGACCGCGGAGCCGAGCACGCCCGCGCCAACGTACGGAATACCCGCCAATTCGAGCAGCCCTTGCACCGTGCCGTCCTCGCCGTAGGTTCCGTGGAGGACCGGAAAAACGACGTCGAGCGGTCCGGGGATCGCACTGCTCAGCGTCGCGGCCGCGCCGGAGTTCGACTCCGGGATGCTAACGAGTTCGCGGCTGTCAGGATGCGGCAGCAAAGTCACGGGTGTGCCGCCGCCCTCGAGCGCGGCAAGCCGCGGCGCACTTTCACCGAGCAGTCGAAGCGCATCGTGCTCGAGGCGCCAGCGTCCGTCGCGGCTGATTCCGATCGGAACAATCTCATAGCGCGCGGGGTCCATCGCCGACATCACCGTGAGCGCGGAACGCAGCGAGATTTCGTGCTCACCGGAACGGCCGCCGAACAACACGCCGACGCGAATCTTGTTGCCTTGCGACATCGATGCGATCAGTGCTGCACGATCGCGTCAATTGTTGCATGCGCGGTCGCGAGCCGCGACACCCAATGACATGGAGCGACGTGGCCGATGATAGGCCGCTCCCGGTGGTCGGACGGGTCGAGAGGCTCGGTGCCCGATGATAGCGAGCCGAAGGCAAGCGCGTAACGCGACCGCAGATACGACTCGAATCGAATGTTGGCGAGTGTTGGTGAAAGACGAACCGGCGCTACGGCCGATAGTTGGGCGCTTCGCGGGTGACGAAGACGTCGTGGACGTGGCTTTCGAGCCGGCCCGCCTCCGTCACGCGAATGAATTTTGCGCGGCGGCGCAGTTCGGCGAGATTGGCGGAGCCAGTGTAACCCATGCCTGCCTGCAACCCGCCCACGAGTTGATGCACGTTGGCCGCGAGCGTGCCGCGATACGGCACCCGTCCCTCGACTCCCTCGGGCACCAGCTTGCCGGCTGGCGTTTCGTGCTGGCCGTAGCGGTCGGCGGTGCGCTCGCTGATCGCGCCCAGCGAACCCATCCCGCGGTACTCCTTGTAACTCCGTCCCTGCAAAAGAATCGTCTGGCCCGGACTCTCCTCGGTGCCGGCGAACAGACTACCGATCATCACCGTGCTCGCGCCGGCCGCCAGAGCCTTGACGATGTCGCCCGAGAAGCGGATGCCGCCATCGGCGATAATCGGGATGCCGCGCGGCTCCGCCACCGCAACGCAATCCATGATCGCCGTGATTTGCGGTACGCCGATTCCCGCAACCACCCGCGTCGTGCAGATCGATCCGGGGCCCATCCCGACGCGCAGCGCGTCCGCGCCCGCATCGATGAGCGCCTTGGCGCCCTCGCCGGTCGCGATGCTTCCCGCGATAACTTCAACGTCGGGGCATTCGCGCTTGGTCGCGCGCACAGCTTCGATCACGTTTCGCGAATGTCCATGTGCAGTATCGACGCACAGCACATCGACCCCTGCACGTCGCAACGCCTGCGCGCGCGCCTCGCGCTCGGCGCCTACCCCGATCGCCGCGCCCACCCGCAGCCGCCCGCGCTCATCCTTGCTTGCGTGGGGAAACCGCGTCGCCTTGTCCATGTCCTTGACGGTGATCAGGCCGCATAGGCGACTCTGCTCGTCCACCAGCGGGAGCTTTTCGATTCGATGCGCCTGCAAAATCTCCTTGGCTTCTTCGAGCGTGATGCCGAGCTTCGCGGTGACCAGGCGCGTGGTCATCACGTCGCGCACGAGCTTGTCGAGCCGCTTTTCGAAGCGGAGGTCGCGGTTCGTCAGAATGCCGACCAAGCGTCCGTCGGTGACCACGGGAAGTCCGGATATGTGATGGAGTTCCATGATCGCCAGCGCGTCGCCGATCTTCTGCTCGGGATGCACGGTCACCGGGTCGGTGATCATCCCGCTTTCATACTTCTTCACGATCGCGGCTTCGGCCGCCTGCTCCTCGATGGTGAGGTTGCGGTGAATGATGCCGAGGCCGCCCAACTGCGCGAGCGCGATCGCGGTGCGCGACTCGGTGACGGTGTCCATCGGCGCCGAGACCAACGGGATGCGCTGCCGCAGGCGTTGCGTGAGCAAAGTAGATACGTCGCATTCGGAGGGGAGCAGGTCGGATGCCTGCGGGAGCAGGAGAACGTCGTCGAACGTGAGTCCTTCGCGAAGCTCTTGTTGCGGCATCACAGACCTCCCCCAAAAAGCAAAAGCCCGCGGAGACCCCGCGAGCTTCGAGCGCTGATTTGGATTTTCTTCCCGGCCGTGCGATCCGGACGCGCCATATCTTTATCTAACAGCGCGGACCATGCGGGGCAATAGCGGTTAGGCGGCGTTACTTGCCGCACCAGCGTGGCGAACGCTTCTCCAAAAACGCGCCGATGCCCTCTTGCGCGTCGGCGGCGAGCGCGTTGAGGCTCATCACTTCCTTCGTGTAGTCGTAGGCCTTCTGCTGATCGAGATCGATCTGCGCATAGAAAGCCTGCTTGCCGATCGAAATCGTGAGCGGGCTTGCCTCGGCGATTTGAAGCGCGAGCTTGCGCGTCTCGGCAATCAATTCCGATTCGGCGACAACCCGGTTGACGAGCCCCCACGCGGCGGCGGTGCGCGCGTCGATGGGTTGCCCCGACAGCAACATCTCCAGCGCGCGCTTTCGTCCGATCGCTCGCGTCAAGGCGACCATCGGAGTCGAGCAGAAAAGTCCGATGCGCACGCCGGGTGTCGCGAACTTTGCGCTCTCTGCCGCCACGACCAAGTCGCACGTCGCGGCCAGTTGGCAGCCCGCCGCGGTCGCGATGCCGTGGACGCGCGCGATCACCGGCTGCGGAATCGCCTGGACGGTATGCATCAGGCGCGCGCACAGATCAAACTCGCGTCGGTAGAAGTCGAGGTCGCGGTCGATGAGTTCGCCGAGGTCGTGACCGGCGCTGAAAGCGGGACCGTTGCCCGCGATGATGACCGCGCGCACACCTCGACGCTCGCCTGCGCTCTCGAGTGCGGCCATCAGCTCCTGCATCATCGCGACCGAGAGCGCATTGCGCTTCTCCGGGCGGTTCATCGTCAGCGTGACAAGGCCTTCTTCCTCGTGAATCAGGAGATTCTGATCGGACATCGACGCGGCCCTCCTGCGCTCAGTCTAAGCGCAGCGCGCCGAATCGGGCAATTCGCAGCGCTTGCTTGTGAGCCATCGGACGCTGTGTTAGCGAAGCCTGTTCATGACTGCTGG
This sequence comes from uncultured Binatia bacterium (SeqCode), assembly GCA_964429575.1. GTDB lineage: Bacteria > Desulfobacterota > Binatia > Binatales > Binataceae > CAYSCX01. The sequence goes on from CAYSCX010000004.1 coordinate 15,365, forward strand.
TTTTCTTACCTATCTCGCGGTGATCGCGCTGGGTTCGCTGATCGGCGGACTCATCCCCCTGATGCGCGATTGGTCGCGGCGAAGCCTGCTCATCCCCGTGAGTTTTTCCGGTGGAATCCTTCTTGGCGCGGCGTTCTTCGACATGATTCCGGAGTGCGCGCCGCTGGTTGGCGACTGGCTTGGGTGGCCGTTGCTGGCGGGTTTTCTGACCATCTTCGCGCTCGAACGCTTCGTGCTGGTGCATCCGTATCCGGCGGGCGCGGAGGAGCACGGCCACGCGCACCATATCCACTTGGGATTGATCGCGTATGGCGGGCTCTCCTTTCACAGCCTTCTCGACGGACTCGCACTCAGCTCTACCTACGGGCGTCCCGACATCGGCGGCGTCGTGATGCTCGCAGTGCTGTTTCACAAGATACCCGACGCGTTCGCACTGACAAGCCTCCTGCTGCTCGACCGGTGGTCGCGCCCCGCGATCATCGGCTGGATGACGTTGTTCGCATTCTCGACGCCGGTCGGCGCGATCATCACGTGGTTTGCGCTGCGCGGGGTCGGCGATGCCGTGATTGGCGGCGCGATCGCGCTTTCGGCCGGAACCTTTCTAGCCGTCGCGACCTCCGACGTGTTGCCGCAGATTCGGCGCTTCGATGCTCAGCGCGCGTGGCCGCTGGTCGCGCTGTTGGGAGGACTCGCTGTGAGCTGGCTCGGGCGGTTCGTCATGATCGGCTAGCAGGCGGTTGAAAATGACTCTTTCAACCGCCTGCTAGGCGTCCTCCGCATCTTCCTTCCACTCGTCCGGATAGAGCAGCAGCAAGTCGCCGCCGAGGGATCGCACAAGAAAGCGTTGGATTTCGTGAACCGCGCGTTCGATCGCGCGTCCGCTGACAATCCAATGGCCGCGGCCTTGCAACGTGAACAGTCGCGCGTTGAGCGACTGCGCGAACGCGGCGCATCGATCCGCGGGCGCGAAGACATCGGAGTCACCCGCAACGATTAGCCGAGGCGTCGCCGAGGCAGCGAACGTCACTTCGCCGCGCGCAATCTCCAGCGCGGCGATACCGGAATCGGGAATGAACGACCCAATCAACCGCTCGCGCAGGAATGGCTCCGCGTCTGCCACAAACTCGAACAACGTGCGCCCGGTCGGCGGAGCGAGTGGACGGTCTCGCCAGAGCGCAAGGCGATTTCGAATGCCCGTAACCAGCCGCGTGGTGACGCCGGGAATCAACGGTGCGAGCGCAGCGGCCGCGCGCACGCTGGGCCGTTCGGCGAGTTTCAGTGCAAGCAATCCGCCGATGCCGTGGCCGAGTACGATCGTGTCACGTCCAAGCGCATCGACGGCTTCCGAAGCCAGTGCGACCAGATCGGCGAATCGAAGCTCCGCAAGCGCCGGAGTCGTGCCGCTGCCGACCGCGGTGCGCAGGTCGGGCGCATAGACTTCCCATCCCAAGGTCGCAAAGTAACCGTGTAGGACTGCAAGATGACGCGGCGTCGAGAACAGCTCCGGAAACAGTACGATCGGCCAGGCGAACTTGAGCGGCTCAGGCCGCTCAACCTCCGCCGGAAACCGCCCGAGTTCAGTTTGCATATGGCGCAGCGGGCGCGGCGGCGCGCTGGCGCGCCATCAAGCGCGCGAACCGAAACGACGGAAATGCGCTCTCGGCCGTGAGCATCTGCGCGAACCCCACCATTTCTTCGGCAGCCCATTGTTCCCGGCATGCAGCGCGATGCGCGAGCGATGTTGCGGGATCCAGTCCCAGCTCGCGCGAAACGCGCACGCTCGCATCGTAGTAGCGCAGTAGTTCCCGGTCGCGTGCGCGCGTGAATTCGGAAAGTGCCTCGCGGCCAACCACCGAACCGTTGCGCGCGCAGAACCACTTCGGCGCAAGCGCCGCGGCCACCTCCGCGCTTATCAGCGCGAACGAGTGTCCCTGGCCGAAAAGCGGATCGACGTGCAGACCGGAATCGCCGAGCAGCAAGGCGCCGTCGCACACGGGGTCGCGATAGGTGTTCTGAAGATATCCGGATGAACGTATCTTCCCGGTGATGCGCGCCTCTCCGAGCAACCTCCCAACCGCAATGGACTCGCTGAGCTTCGCTGAAAAATTCGCGGTGAGATCGGAGCGAAACGACTGCAGCTCGCGCGAGTCGAACGCCACCGCGCCGACGACGCGCCCATCCTCGCAACGGCACACCAGGCTGCCCGCCCCCGGGCTGCTCTCGAACTCCGTGACGACTTCATCGCCGAGCCGCGCCGCACGTACACCGTCGAAATAGGCGTAGTAGTACGCGCGGGCGCACGGAACGTCCTTGCTTGAAAATGCGCCGAGACGTTCGCCCGCAATCCGGGCGACGGCGCTGCGCATCCCGTCCGCACCCACCACGAGCGGCGCCGTGAACTCATGCAGCCCGGTCGAATCCTCGCCGCGTACGCCGGCTACCACGCCACTCTCGATGAGCAGATCGGTCACGCGAAACCGCGCGCGCACGGTGACCCGCTCGATGCATCGCGCGGCATCAAGCATCGCCTGGTCCATGCGAACGCGGCCCAAACATAGGCCGCGCGCGTCAGCTTCACCGCCGGCGCGCAGCTCCGCGCAATAGTCAAAGTCGGGACCGGCGGTTCGCATGCGCGAGAATCGCACTCCGCCCGCTGACTCGAGCATCGCAAGCACGCCCATGCGCCCAAGCACCGCCGCACCACCGCCGAGAACGACGTGCGTTGAGATCGTGTCGGAAGGGAACTCCGCCTTGTCGACCAGCAGCACCCTCAGACCCGCCCGCGCGAACAGAATTGCCGCTGCGGTGCCGGCCACACGCGCGCCCACTATGACTACGTCGAAAGTTGATCGAGAGATCGGCATGATCCAACCCGCCAGACGGCGTCGAGCCGCGGACCGGCATGAACATTAGAAACCACCGCGTCGCGGTGCAAGCGGGGGAGAAAGAAAGAGCCCCCTCTTACAAGGGGGCTCTCCCGTTTTACGAGGCCTCGCAGCCCCGGCTCAATCCAGCAGCGTACCTGGCATCCGCCAGCCTCCGGGGTTAGCCCGGAGGGAGATATGCTTGTGGGTTAGTTACTTCTTCTTTTTCTTCGCGGCCTTTTTCTTCATACGGCTCTTTCGCATTGATTTCGATCTCTTGCCCGCTTTACGGGCGTGCTTCTTACGACCTACTGGCATAGATACCTCCTCTCAACCGGTCACCGCTGGATAAGCAACAAAACTTATGTGTGGTTCTAGTCAACCGATCACACTGCGCGGATTATAGAAACCTGTTATCTAAAACGCAAGAGGGTGCAAGGCGTTTTTAGAAGCGAATTCTAAATCAGGAACTAGTCGGAAATATTGGAGGTTTAGCCGAATTAGAATAGTGTTCAGACATAAGTGATCTTGAACTCTCGCTGGCGACACTTTACGATGTCTCCTTCTGTGCGCTTAAGTCATCGGCTGCGCCGTGAGTGGCTCGTCCTAATCCTCGGCGCTGGACTGGTCGCATTTGTGATCGCCACTCTCGCGGGTTCCCAGGGACCGAGCGATCTGTTGGTTCTGCGGCGCTATCGCAGCCAGTTGGAGACTCAGCGCGAGCGGCTTGCAGAGCGCAATGCAGACCTTGGAACAATCGTTCAAAAGCTTCGTTCAGACGAGCCCTACCTCGAACGCCTGATCCGCAAGGAACTCGGCTACGCACGCGAGAGCGAACTAATCTACCGCTTCAGCGATGATGCGCCTGGTGATCCGCGCTGATGCGTGAGCGAGCATTGGCGCCTGATGCACGCGCGTCGCGGACGCAGCTCTCGCTTGTAGCGCGACAGGAGGATTCACGGTGGGCTTCGTAATCGCGCTTCATTTGTTCGGCGTCATCTTCTGGCTCGGCAGCTTGCTCATGATCACGCGCTGGCTCGCGATGGTTCCAGACGAGGTCGGAATCGCCAAGGAAAGATTCATCGTCGCATCAGAGCGGATGTTTAGGGTCGGCGGCAATATCGGCGCAGCGAGCGCGCTTGCGTTCGGCATCTTGCTCATTCTCATGGAGCCGTCCGTGCTGCGGCAGGGTTGGCTGCACGCCAAGCTGGCTCTTGTTGCCATCCTGCTTTTCTACCACGCGCGTTTGTACCGCAGGATCGTAACGCTCGCAGATGCGCCCGCGAGCGCTTCGCGCAAGGAGTTCATGACGATGCATGCGGCGGTGAGCCTGGTGCTGCTCGCGATCCTGCTGCTCGTTGCGATCCGGCCGTTCTGACCGCGCGAGCGTTTCACTTCAAGCCGGCGGGCTTTCTACCGAGGCGTGGATGTGCGCGATGCGCCAACCCCCACCACCACGGCGCATGACGAAGGTGCGCCGATGGACCGGGCCGGGCTGGCTCAGGTGAAACGTGAGTAGCGCGGCGCCGCCGCCGCCCAGCTCCCGCGCCACCAGATCCGCGGTTTCAATTCTGATCGGCTGCGCCGCCTGGCGAATCAACTGAAGTATTGCCTTGAACTGCTCGAGGATCGCAGCCCTGCCTTCGAGCCGCCGTGGATAGGCCGGCATCGGTGAGAACATCTGCGCGTCGTCTTCGAAAAATGACGCGATGTGCTCAATGTCGAGAGACTCGACCGCGCGCAAGAAGCGATCGAGCGTGTCGCGAACTTCGGCCTCGAATGCGGCCATTGGCGTCCCTCCATCTAGAAGCGATCCTTCAGCTCTCGCGCCTTCGCAAATATCGCGACCGGGTCATCACCCGCCGTCGGCGCGATTTTGCGGATCGCCGCCCGCAGCTCCGGGCTCTCCGTGCGCAGGAACGGATTGGTCCGTTTTTCGTCCGCGATGGTCGACGGCACTGTATATTTCCCCTCTGCCAGAACCTTTTTCGACCACGCGTGCTTGGCTTTGAGCGCTTCGTTGTTCGGCTCGAGCGTGAGCGCGAACCGCAAATTCTTTTCAGTGTATTCGTGGCCGCAGTAAACCTGCGTGTCGCCGGGCAGCGCGGCGAGTTTGGCGAGCGAATCGACCATCGTCCCGGCGTTGCCCTCGAAGACGCGGCCGCATCCGCCGATGAAGAGCGTGTCGCCGGTGAAGACTGATTTGAGCTTGGGAAAGTAGTACGCGACGTGGCCGCTGGTGTGCGCGGGAATTCCGATCACGCGTCCCTCCAGCCCACCGATGCGCACCGTATCTCCGTCCTCGACCGGATTGGTCAGCGCCGGAATCCTGCCGCCCTCCGCACGCGCGCCGTAAACCTTGAGCCCCGCGACCTTCGCCACCAGATCCTGATTGCCGCCCGAGTGGTCTCCATGCCAGTGCGTGGTCAGCACCGCGGCTAGACGCACGCCGTGTTGCTTCGCCGCGGCAATGATCTTGTCGGCCTCCGCGCAATCGGCCACCGCGCACTCTTTGCTCGCATCGTCGATCACCAGGTACGCGTAGTTGTCCGAAAGTTGAGGTACTGGAATTATCGCCATGGGTGCGACCTCCTTGTGTCTGCGACCGCCACCTTCGCGCCGCGCGCGGCTTCAGACGCCGATGATGTTGAAGCCAGAGTCCACATAAACGGTCTGGCCGGTTACGCCGGTGGAGAGATCGCTCAGCAACGTCGCCGCCATCTTGCCGACTTCATCGTGCCGAATTCCGCGGCCGAGCGGCGAACGCTCCTCGACCACGTGCTGCATCGTGTGAAAGTCGCGAATCGCCGCCGACGACAGCGTGCGCGCCGGCCCGGCGCTGAGCGCGTTAACCCGAATATTCTTGCGGCCGAGATCGAGCGAGAGGTAGCGCACGCACGCCTCCAGCGCCGCCTTCGCGACACCCATTACGTTGTAGTTCGGGATCGCGCGCACCGCGCCAAGATAAGTCAGCGTCAGGATTGAGCCGCCGCCGCGCTTTTCCATCAATGGCTCCGCCGCGCGGGCGAGCGCGACCAACGAATAGGCGCTGATCTCCAGCGAGCGCATGAAATTCTTGCGGCTAACCGTCAGGAATCGATCGCGAAGATCCTCGCGCTCCGCGAATGCGACCGCGTGAACCAGCATGTCCAGACCGGCCCAGAGTTTGTCGATTGCCGCGAAGGTCTCCGCTATCTGCGCGTCGTTGGTGACGTCGAGCTCGCCGACAACCTTCGCGCCTACCTGCTCTGCAAGCGGCAGCACGCGCTTCTGTAGAATTTCGCCCTGATAAGTGAACGCAAGCTCGGCGCCCTGCGCCTTGAGTTCCCGCGCGATCGCCCACGCCAGGCTCTTGTCATTGGCCACGCCGATTACGAGCGCCCGCTTGCCATCCGCTATTCCCATCGTGATTCGTCCTTTCGCTGATTGAGCCGCCGCGCTGCGCGAGTGCTAGAGCTCGATCCTCATGCCGTCGTAGGCCATCTCGAGCGCAACGTCGCCTTCGTGCTCCAGCACTTTGCTGCCAAGATGTGTCAGCACCATGCGTTGAACGTTGAAGTCGTGGCGTCGGGCCGCAAGCTCAGTGTATCGCATGTGTTTGAAGCCGCCCTCGCGATCAAACAGGCTGCATTCGGTTAGGAACAGATCCGCGCCGTCGCAAAACGGCACCAGCTCTTCGTTCCACGCGGTGTCTCCGCTGAAGACGATCGTTTTTCCGGCCACCCTAACGCGCAGCGACAGAGAGACGTCGGGCGCCGTGTGCGGGCTTCGGATCGCTTCGACTTTCACCCCACGCAGCCGCGTGCTGCATTCCGGCTCGAGTATTGCCCACTTGAGTTTGGATTCGACTCGATCCCAAAGAAAACCCGGATACATCGCGCGCACCACTGCGCGCGTGCGGCTCTCAAGATTGCGCGGCCCGGCGATCGTAAGCGATGTGCGGCGGCGCGACTCAAATGCGTACTCGAGCACCAGAAACGCGAGTCCTGCGAAGTGGTCGCCGTGAAGGTGGCTTATCAGCACCAGATCGATCGTCTCGGGTGCAATCCGCTCGCGCTTGAGCGACCCCACCACGTCTGGTCCCGCCTCCATCAGCACGCGCGTCGCGCCGGACTCGATCAGATATGCGGAATGCGAACATCCGCCGCTTGCGAACGCGTCGCCCGTCCCGAGCATCAGCACGCTCACGGGCTTGCCATTAGATTGCGCGCGCGTCGAATTCATCGCGGCGGCCATCATGCTAGTATCATGCTTCCACCGGCGTAAACCACGGAGTTTTGCGATGAAGCAGGTGAAGATCGGAATCGGGTTCGGCCTGTGGCGGCTCGGAATGCCGAGCGCGGACACCATCGTCCGCGTCGCGGAGCGCGCCGAGGAGTGGGGAGTCGATTCGTTCTGGCTCTCCGACCATCTCCTTGCGCCGTCGCCCGAACTCGACGTCGTCGCGACGCTATCGCTGCTCGCATCGCGCACCTCGCGGATGAAACTCGGCCCCAGCGTGCTGTTGCTCAACCTGCGCCAGCCGCTTTTGGTCGCCAAGGCGTTCGCGTCGCTCGATTATCTGTCCGGCGGGCGAATGGTAATGGCAGTCGGCACTGGAAACAATCTCGCCGACTATGCTGCATGCGGCATCCCGGCCGCGGCACGCGGCTCGATGAAGGTATTGAAGTGTTGCGCGAGGTGTGGCGAGCGCCGAATGCGAGCTATCACGGCCGGTTCTTCAATTTCGACAACGTGACCATCGAGCCGCGGCCAGTCGCGCGGACCAACAACGACTTTGGCACCATGGACATCTGGGTCGGCGGACGCTCCGAGGGTGCGCTCAAGCGCACCGCGAAACTCGCCGACGGATATTTTGCGTCGTTTCAGACCCCGCTGGAGTTCGCGGCCAGCATGGCGAAGATTCGCGCGTACGCGGCCGAGTATGGACGTGTCGATGCGCATATCGAATCCGGCCTCATCTTGCTCTGTCGCATCGCGAGGTCGCGCGAGCAGGCGCTCGAGGAGATGCAGCCGATGCTGGGAGCACTCGGGCCCGGCGCCGGGCAATTCCTCGAGCGCTCCGTGTTCGGTTCGCCCGACGACGTGCTCGGGCGTCTGGGCGAGTACGTCGCGGCCGGACTCGACAAGTTCGTGCTGTGGCCCATTGCGCAGCCGGATGTATGGGCGCGCCAGGTAGAGCTGGTCGGCCGTGAGATCGCATCGCAGTACGGCGCCGCAGCGTAACCGCGCGGCGCTCTCTCTGCTCGCCGCTGCGGCGGCGATGATCGCCGCGTGCGGTGAGCCTCCCAAAGCGGTCGCGCCGCTGCGCTACACGAGCGCCGAACAAGTCGAGAGAACGTTTCGCGCAAAGCCCTTCGTGCTCGGCGAAGACACTTCCGTCGCACTGGTGCGCGCGCCGGATTGGTCCAAGGACCGCAACTTGCGCCTGCCGTTTTGGCTCGGGATGAACGTGCTGGTGCCAGGGGTCTTGCAGCCGCAGGAAGGCGACTACTACGTGATCAGCGAAGCGGTGCTGCAGAAGCAGCTCGACGCGCCGGGTGAGTGGCTGATCGAGGCGGGCAGCAAGCTCGTCAAACAGCAAGCCATCTACGTAACCACCAAGGCGCGCTACGTCGGCACGGGAAAGATCCTGCCGACCATCGTCCAGTTCATCGGCAAGCGCGCGCTCGAGTCGCCCGACGGCAGGAAGGTTGAACTGCCCGTGCTCCGCGAGGTTTCGTTGCCGATGAAGTGGACGCTCAAGGGCGGCGTCCCAAAGAGTTACGCGCGCTACCAGATCAGATGAAGATGACGATGTCTGCGTGCGCCGCGATTGCCATCGCGTGCGTACTTTCGTTCGCTGCATGTACGCCGGATCGGGCGATGGATTTCGGCCCCGAGGGCGAGATTTCGACTCCGCCCGAGGACCAACTTTCGCGCGAAATCTTGATCGAGTTTGCCGGCCATGATTTCACGCTCGGTGAAAACGACAAGCAGGCCCAAGTGCGGCTGCGCACCTGGGAGCCGGGCCGGCGCGTGATCCTTCCCTACTGGCTCGGCATTAATCCGGTCTTGCCCGGCTTCCGCCGTCCCACCCTCGGCAGAATCTACGTAGTCAGTGAGGCCTTGCTCGTGCGGCCGTTGGGCCCCAACCAGTATCTGATCCGCGCCGGCTCCAAGATGTTCAAGTCCGATACGATCCTCAAGACGACACGCACCCATTATCTCGACACCGGCAAGATGCTTCCGATCGTGGTGCGCTTCGTCGGCACCCGCACCATCACTGTCCCTCGCGACCCCCCGCACAGCGGTACCGTCACGATCAAGGCGCCGGTGCTCAAAGAAGTGTCGCTGCCGGCGTACATCGATCGTCGGCTCGACGGCTACGCGAAGTACGAAGTGCTGAATCCCGCTTGAGCGCAGGGACTGCTACGCGCTCTCCTCCTCTGCCTCCTGCAACGTCGCGGTGGGCAGAATCTCGACCGGGACGTCTTCGAGAAATCGCGATACGCGTCCCAATGTGTAACCGAAGCTCCGGTCGAACATGTAAATCGGGTAGCTGAGGTACAGCTCGTCGCGCGCGCGCGTCGCCGCGACGTACATCAGGCGCCGTTCCTCTTCGAGTTCGTCCTCTCCGACGCTCTGGGGCGCCGGAAACCGTCCGTCCGCCGCCCACATCAGAAACACGACCCGCCATTCAAGCCCCTTCGCCGAGTGGATCGTGCTCAAGGTGACGTAGCCCTCATCCGGATCGGTCGCGAGCACTCCGCCGATCGAATCGCTGGGCGGCTCAAGAGCCATGTCGGCGAGCATCGAGTCGAGCGCGCGGTACCGAAGCGTCAGGTCCTGGAAATGCTCCAAGTCGCGCTCGCGCTTCGGGTAATCATCAGGATACGCATCGCGCATCACCGGCAAGTAGTACTCGAGCGTGAGTGCAATCTGGTCGGGCGGCTTCAGCGATTCGCCGCCGAGTTCGCCCATCAGCTTGGAGAGCCGCCCAAGCGCGCCCGAATCGGCCGCGCGCGCACCGGCCGTCACTGCGCCGGCGAGTGCATCGGCGGGATTGGGCGCGTTGACGACCACCTCGATCAGCCGCTCTGCGGTGCGCTGTCCAACGCCCTTCACCAGGGTCAGCACTCGCAGCCACGACACCGCGTCGGCCGGGTTTGCGATCACGCGCAGGTGCGCGAGCACGTCCTTGATGTGCGCGGTTTCGATGAACTTGAAGCCGCCGCGCTTTACGAACGGAATGTCGCGCCGCTGGAGTTCAAGCTCAAGGTCAAATGAATGGAAGCTCGAACGGAACAGTACGGCGATTTCACTCAACCCCACACCCTCTTCGCGCAGCTCCAGGATTTTTTGCGCGATGAAGCGCGACTGCATGTGCTCGTCTTGCGCTCGAACCAGCAGCGGACGGAATCCGCCCTCGCGCCGCGTGAACAGGATCTTGGTGTATTTCTCGCCTGCGCGCGAAATCACGTCGTTGGCGACGTCGAGGATTCCCTGCAGCGATCGGTAATTCTCCTCCAGCTTCACGATCCGCGCGCCGGGAAACAGTGTCGGGAAGTCCATGATGTTGCGGAAGTTCGCGCCGCGGAACGAGTAGATCGACTGCGCATCGTCGCCCACCGCCATCACGTTTTGATGCGCGGCTCCCAGCAGCCGCACCAGTTCGGCCTGTATTTGGTTGGTGTCCTGGTACTCGTCGATCATGATGTAACGGTAGGTGTCGCTCAGGCGCCGCCGGATGTTCTCCTGCGAATCCAGCAGCTCTGCCAGCCGGTAGAGCAGGTCGTCATAGTCGAGCAACCCGCGCTCGCGCTTGTAAGAGTCGTACGCGTCGGCGAGCTTCACAATTTCCGTCGAGTGTTCGAGCAGGTGGGGAAAATCCAGCTCGAGCTCGTCCGCCAGCGCGCGCCGCTTGTTGCGCGCCATGCTGATCGCCTCAGCCAGCGTGCTCTTCTTGGGGAACCGGCGCTCGCGCGATGCGAGTCCCATGCGCGCGCGCAAAAGGTTGAGCACATCCTCCATGTCCGAGCGATCCAGAATCGTGAAGTTGGGTTTGATGCCGATGGGTTCGCCGAACCGCCGCAGCACCGTGTTCGCGAATGAATGAAACGTTCCGCCTGCGACCTGGCGCGTGCGATCACCAACCAACAGCTCGGCGCGCCGCAACATCTCCTGTGCCGCGCGCCGCGTGAACGTGAGCAGCAGGATCGCTCCCGCAGGAACGCCCGCCTCGATCAGCCGCGCGACCCGGTATATCAGCGTACGAGTCTTGCCGGAGCCCGCACCCGCAACCACCAGCAGTGGGCCGTCGCGATGCGTGACGGCCTCGTACTGCGCAGGATTGAGAACCTCGGCGTATTTGATCCGGAAACTGCTCGCATCGGCCGCGCCGTGCGAGTCGCGAAGTATGATTACCTTGTCCGCCACGGCCGGGCGAAATTCTATCACGGCGCGGCGGGCAGCCGGCGCCCGGTCACGGAAGCGTCGGAACCCCTTGGGCGGGCGGGGTTTGCGCTCCCTCTTTGTAGATGTCGTCCATGATGGTGCCCCATGAATCGGGACCCGAGCCCGTCGAAGGCGCGGACGGCGCCGAACCTCCCGCGACCGGCGATGCGATCGTCGTATCGACTTTGATCCGGTTGATGAGCGTCACCCGCGGATCGTTGAGGTACTTGAGCGCCATCTCGCCGGCGCTGACCGCCGCCGAGTCGGTCGCGGCAAAGCCATAGAGCACTGCGCGCTGGCTGCCGTCGCTGCCGTCGGACACTTCCGCGCCAACCAACGGCAGCATGTTGTTGTGAAGATAATTCGTCAGTCCATCACTCTGCGGCTGATCGACCGTGTAGCTCTGCGCCGCCGCACGCGCGGCAGTGGCAATGATCAGTGCGAATACCAAGAGCGTCAATGCGATGTGCTTCATTTGATCATCACCCGCGAGGCGGCGATCCAGCATAGCGGCCGGACGCATCGAAGTCGCGTCCGAATAATGCGTCGCCCCGCGACGGGGGTGAGTGCGCGGGGCGCCGCTGCCGGGGATTAGGCGGGATAATCCCTCAGGGAAACACGATCATTCGCTACCAAGCGACCTGGACCCGCGTCTCGATCACGCTGTCGTCCTGCTTGTCTCGGCCGTCCGTGTTGCCACCGTTGAAGCTGGTGCGTGCGTAATTCACCTCGGCCTTCAAATTGTCATTCAGATACCAGTTGAGGCCGATTGCATACGCCTTCGCACCGCGCGCAGACTTGGTGATGTCCGCATATCCGAGCTTGAACGCGTCGCCATCGACGCCGAGTTGGCTCCACCGGCCGATAAGCGCGAGCGCTCCCCAAGTGCCCTTGAACGGATCGAACGGCTCCTTGGGAATCACGTTTTTGTCGTACTTGAGATCCTCGCCCGTCAGCACGTAGCCGGCCTGGACCTGATACGCCCAGTTGGTAAGATTCATTTTCGGACCATTGGCGGCCGAGAAAGTCACGCGCTGCGTGCTTTGACCGTACTCGGCAATCAGCAGGAAAGGCCCGTAGAAGTAGTAGAACTGTGGATCGACCCTCCACCTTTGCCCGCTCGCTGACGCCTTTGAGCTGTAACTGAAAAAGGTCAGCCTGCCGTCATCAGTGTACATCGGAAGAGCGCCGCGCTCGTCACCGTACGTCGACGCGACGCCGACGCCGAAGTTCTGGCCGTACTCCTGAATCGTCGATTCCGAAATCCATCGGAGCGGATGGATGAACACGCGGCCCGCGAAGTCCTTCGCTGAATTCGTATCGGTGTCGATCGCGCTCGCACGGTCCGGTACGCCGTTGAAGACGCCCAGCTGGTACAAGAATGCGCCGTCGCAGAGTTGACCATGGACCATGCCGCCGACGTCGCGTTCGGGTTGGACGTTCTGGAGAAGCGACCGTTCGATAAAGAGCATTCTGCTCGACGACGACAGCACCTCGAGTCCCACCGGCACCTTGAACTTGCCGACGCGCAGCCGCGCCATCTTGGTGTAGTCGGCCTCAATGTACATATCCTTGTCGGACAACGTGCCCTCGCCGAAGTCAGGCTCTACCTCGATTTTGAAGTACTTCCAAAGTGTGGCGTGGATCTCCGGACGAATACGCCGAAGCAGAAACGTGCTCCCCGACGACGGTTTATCGCCCGTGGTGTACCAGCGGCTGTCGAACTGCATGTAGCCAGTCAACTTGAGCTCGAAATCACCGTCCTCAGACTCCAGCAGGAATCCCTTCTTGCTCGCCTGCACCTTCGCGGGCAGCCACTTGTACACATTGTTCTTCATCTCGGAGCGCAGCGTCTCTTCGGCAGTGGTTACCGAGTTGAGCGCTTTGTCCGCCTTGGAATCCGCCTGCGCCGCCCTGGCCCCGGCTTCTTCAATCTGCCTGCTCAATTCGGGAAGCGCGGCCACCGGCAGATCAAGCGGCGTGCGCCCCGGTCCCGGCTTTGCGAACACCTGGCCGCTCTTTTCGTCAACGTAGAGCTTCAGGTTTCGCCCGGCCGCTTCGCCCGCCCACGCGCGGCCAAGCGGCATCGCTACCAGGATCGCAAGTGCCAGAATGACCCTCGCAATAGTCCGAATCCTCTCCTGTGTCATCGAGATCCCTCCCGTTCGACTCGTCAACAACGATGCGGTCCAGGCGCGCGCACCGGGGCTTCGCCCGCACGGTGCGATCACGCCGCAAAGTAGTATTCGAACGTTACGCAGGAATGAATCGACGCTTTCCCGGACATGAAATCGGCGCTGCGATTGCGTGACCGCATACCTGCCAATCTATTTGCGTTCGTTGCCGAGGCGGATGAGAATCTCCGCGCCGACGCTCGCTGCAGGCGGAAATGTGATCGTGAAAGCGCTCGAGGGAACCAACGTCGTCGAGGTCAGTTCGAACCTCGGCGTTGCGTACGCGGCGATGCTCTTGGCGGAGCAGGGTGCGCGCGTCATCAAGGTCGAGCCGCCCTCGGGCGCGCCCGGGCGCGGCACGCCACATTTCGCCGTTCTCAACCGCTCGAAACGCTCAGCGTGTTTCGATGTTGATTCACCGGCCGGACGCGAACGCCTCGCCGGCCTCATCCGCGCGGCCGACATCGTAGTCACCGGCGCGACACCCAAGCGGTTGACCGCGTTGGGACTCGATTACGCGGCGGTCGCGAAGCTCAATCGACGCATCATCGCGCTGAATATTCCCGCATTCGGCAGCCGCGGTCCCGACGCCGACCTCGATGCAAACGATGACCTGGTCGCGGCTCGCAGCGGAATCACCGGTAGCCAGTGGGCGCGAAGCGGCAACCCGGTCGCGCTGACGTTTCCGGCCTCGAGCTACTCGGCCGGAGTTCTGGGTGCGACTGCAGCCGCGGCGGCGCTCTACGCTCGCGGCGCCGATGGCGAAGGGCAAGCAATCGAGGTTTCGTTGCTCGCGGGCGCATTCTCGCTGCAAACCGGCGGTATCCTGCGTCACGCAAAGATGCAGCGGCTCTATCACGGCCCGCAGGATCCGCTCGGCCCGATCCCGTGCTACCGGCTGTTCGAGGCGTCCGACGAGCGCTACCTGTTCATCGCGTGCGGAAACTCGACTTTCTGGGGCAAATTTGCGATCGCGATCGAGCGCCCCGAGCTGGTCTCCGATCCACGCTTCGAGGCTGCGCCGTGGGGAATTCCGCAAGAACATTGGCAGACTCTCAAGGACATACTCGAACCCATCATCCGCACGCGGCCGCGTGAGGAGTGGCTGAGGATTCTGCGCGAGAACGACATCCCGTGCGCCGCCGTTACGACGCGCGCGGAGTTCATCGACGATCCGCAAGTGCGCGCTCTCAACATGCGCCGCGAAATCGACGACCCCGTGCTCGGCTCTACCGTGCAGATGGGCGTGCCCGTGACGCTCAACGACACGCCCGGCGAGATCGTCGGACCGGCGCCGCGCGCCGGTGATGACGGCGCCGGCCTCGCCCTGACCAGTGGGCCGCCGAAGCTGTTAGCGCCGCGTCGCGTGCGCGACACAACGAGAGGTCCGCTCGCTGGAGCGCTCGTCCTCGACTTCGCGAGTTACATCGCGGGCGCGTATGGCCCGATGATTCTCGCGCAGCTCGGAGCCGACGTGATCAAAATCGAAAGCCTCGCCGGCGATTCGTTCCGCGCCTTCGGCTTCGGATTCCTCGGCTGGAATCAAGGGAAGCGTGGACTTGCGCTCGACCTGACCACTCCCGAAGGTCGCGACATTGTGCTGGGACTTGCCGAGAAGGCCGACATGGTGGTCGAGAATCTCCGCCCCGGCCGGATGCGTCGCTACGGTTTCGATTACCAAACGCTTGCCGCGCGGAACCGGCGCCTCATCTATATGTCCGTCAACTCGTTTGGCAACCAAGGCCCCGAGCACAATCAGCCCGGCTTCGACCCGCTGTTGCAGGCGCGTTCGGGCGTGATGGCGGCGCAGGGCGGACCGCATGGACACCCTGTTTATCTGACCTGCGCAATCTGCGACTACGGCGCTGCGATGCTCTCCGCGCTCGGATGTGTGCTCGCTCTCAACGCCCGCGACCGTACCGGCCGCGGCCAGTTTTGTGAGACATCACTCTTGCAGGCGTCAATCGCATTCCAAGCCGGCGAGTATGTGTTCTACGACGGCCGCCCCGGCATGGAGAATGGCGGCGCGGAGTCCCGTGGACGCTCGGCGCTCGCGCGCGCGTACCAGTGCCGCGATGGCGAGTGGCTGTTTGTGTCGCTGTCCGAGCCGCAGGAATGGGCCGCGCTACGAACAATGCATGCTTCGTTGCCGCCGCTGACGTTCGATGAAGCTCTCAAGGAGCCCAGCGAGGGCAAACTCGCTGCGGCGCTGGCGGAGGAGTTTGCACGAATCGATCGCGCCGACGCGCTCGCGACGCTCGCCCGCATCGGTGTGGCGGCGTCACGGGTCAATCACTTCCACGATTTGTTCGATGATCCACAAGTAGCGGCCAACGAACTCATCGCGGAGTTCGATCACGCGCAATGGGGCAAGGTGCGACAGACCGGACTGCTCGCGAAGTTCTCCACAACACCGGGGCGCGTCCAACACGCCGCACCTCTGCTCGGCGAACACACCGATGAAATTCTCCGCGGCCTGCTCGGATACGATCCCGCCAGAATCGCGATGCTCCGAGCTGCGGGTGTGGTGAAATAGGCGCTGCTCGTGTCCAAACTCGGAATTTCCATCGCAACATTCTCCGGCATTCCGTATGCCGACTACGTGCGCCTCGCGTGCGAAGCCGAAGACGCGGGCTTCGCGGCCGTCATGTCGCCCGAAGGAAACAACGACGTGCTGATGTGCCTTCACGGCGTCGCCAAGGCCACCTCGCGCATCAAGCTCGCCAGCTTCATTGCCAACATCTATTACCGCGAGCCGGTCCTGTGCGCCGCGGCGGCGGAGATGCTCCAGACTGAGTCGAACGGGCGCTTCATCCTCGGCCTCGGTACGAGCCATCGCCCCGCACTCGACGCACTCGGCATCGAACGCGGCGACGCGCGCGCGCGGCTGCGCCATTACGTCGACGTGGTCCGGCGGGCCCATCGCGGCGAGCCGCTTGCGGCCACGGGCATCCGCGTGCGCGCTCCGGCGACGCCGGTGCCAATTCATTTCGGCGCGCTGGTCAAGGAGACGGCGCGGCTTGCCGGTGAGATCGCTGACGGTGTGATGCTTTACATCGCGCCGCCGGATCGCATGCGAATGATGATCGACACGGCGCGCGCGCAGGTGCAGCGCCACGGCCGCAAGGCGTCCGACTTTTCGATCACGACCGCATTCCCCGTGTTCCTTGCCGACGATCGAAAAAGCGCACTCGAGGCCGCGCGGCGTGGTCTGTTCTTCTACGCCGCGCTGCCGTTCTACAACCGCGTGATTGCCAAGGCTGGATTCGAGACCGAAGCGAGCGCGATCGCATCCGCGACCTCGCGTGGCGAGTTTGCTGGCGCAGCTGCCGCGATGAGCGATCGGCTGGTCGACTGGCTCGCAGCCATCGGACCCGCCGAGCACTGTCGCGAACGGCTCGCGCAATATCGCGCGCTCGATCCCGACCTCGCAGTGATTGCTCCCAACCCGGTCGGCGAGGACTATCCCGCGGCAGTGCGCCGTGCGATTAAGGTCTTCTCACAGGCGAAGTGACATCCAAATGATGGAGAACCGACATGGCTGACCTCAGCGGTGAAACCGTGCGCAAGATCCTCATCGAAGTGTACGGCTACGACATCGCGCCGGCCGACGCGGACGTGTTGGCGCGCCGCGCGAGGCCGACGCTGGAGGCGGCACGGCGCCTCAGCACGCTCGGCCTCGATGGCGTTGAGCAGCCGTTCAGTTTCGCCGTGCTGCTCGCCGAGGCGCAACGCATCAAAAGGTAACCCATGGCGCACTCATACGACGATCTTCTTTCCTTTGATGTCGCGCAGCTGTCGGAAAAGCTCCGCGCGCGCGAGGTGTCTCCGGTTGAAGTCACCGAGGCGTACCTCCGTCAGATCGAAAAGCACAACACGACGCTGCGGTCCTACATCACCGTAACCGACGACCTCGCGCGCAAGGCCGCGCGCCGTGCGGAGACGGAGATCGTCGCGGGCAAGTGGAAGGGTCCGTTCCATGGGGTGCCGATCGCGCTCAAGGATCTTCTCTACACCAAGGGCATTCTGACTACCGGCGGTTCAAAGATTCTCGGCGACTTCAAGCCAACTTTCGACGCGACGGTGTGGACCAAACTGAAACGCGCCGGCGCGATCCTGCTTGGTAAACTCAATCTCCACGAATTCGCCTATGGGATTACATCGACCAACCCCCATTACGGTGCGTGCCGCAATCCGTATGCGACCGACCGAATCCCGGGCGGCTCGAGCGGCGGGTCCGCTGCGGCAATCGTCGCGAAGATGGCCGCGGCGACCATCGGCAGCGACACCGGTGGATCGATTCGCATCCCTGCGGCGCTGTGCGGATGCGTCGGGCTGAAACCCACCTGGAGCCGCGTCAGCCGCTACGGCGTGATTCCGCTCTCCGCGACGCTCGACCACGTCGGCCCGATCACGCGCTCGGTTCGCGACGCCGCATTGATGCTACGGGTAATCGCGGGGCGCGATCCGAACGATTCGACCTCGAGCCGTGAGAAGGTGCCTGATTACGCAAAGGCGTGCGACGGCGGCATCTCTGGAATGCGCATCGGCGTCATCCGCGAACTGACGAGTGAACTCTCCGAGGATGTCGCGCGATCGTTCGACGGCGCGCTTGCGACGCTCCGCTCGCTTGGCGCCACAGTTGACGAGGTGTCGATTCCGTCCCTCCCGCATGCGGGTGCGGTCAGCGGAATCATCACGTGGGCGGAGGCGCTTGAGTACCACGAGGAGTGGATGCGCACGCGGGCGCAGGACTACGGCGAGGATGTCCGCTGGCTGCTGGAGATTGGCATGATCATGCCCGCGGCGACCTACGTGCGTGCACAGCGCGCACGCGCACGCATACTGGCCGACGCGCTTAAGGCGCATGACAACCACGATGTGCTGATCGCACCGGCCAGCGCGATCGTCGCGCCGCCCATCCGTGAGACCAGCATGCTCGACCCGGGGCCGCTGTTCGACGTGGTGCGCTCAATCCTGCGCTTCACATCCGCGTTCGACGTGACCGGTCAGCCCGCGCTTGCAATTCCAACCGGCCTTTCGCCCGGCGGCCTGCCGATCTCAATGCAGATCATCGGCCGGCTGTTCGACGAACCAGCGGTGCTGCGCGTCGCCGCGGCGTACGAGGCGGCGCGCGGTCCGCTTGCTCCGCCAACCTTGTAGCGAAAGCGGAAATACCAACGTGGAGCGCGAGCACGTCGGTACAATCCGCGAACTCTGGCGCTACCCGGTCAAGTCGCTGGGCGGAGAGCAACTGACCGAGATGCTCGTCACCCCGCGCGGCGCGCTCGGTGACCGCACCTACGCCATCCGCGAACTCGAATTCGGCGCGATCATGAGCGCGCGACTGTGGTCCTCGCTGCTCGCCCTCAGCGCCGCCTACGACGGCCCGCCCGACGCTGGCGGTCGCGTGCGAATCGAGCTGCCGGATGGCGCCTGCGTGTTCGCCGGCGAGCCGGCCGCCGCCGACGCACTGTCACAGTCGCTGAACATGTCCGTCAGGTTCGAACCTGCGCGCCCCGAGGGTTTCTCGCAGGAAGAAATTGTCGCGATGGTCGATCGCGGCGAATTTGTCCCGCGCCGCGACTTCTTTGACGAGGAAGTCATCCATGTTCTTGCGAGCGGCACGCTCGATCACCTGCGCACTCTCGCCGGCGGCGCTGCGGATTTTGACCTGCGCCGATTCCGCCCCAACATATATATCGACACTGCCTCGCGCGGGTTTGCTGAAGACGCCTGGTTCGGTGGCGAACTCCTGATTGGCGGCGAAGTCCGCATCAGGGGACTTGCTCCTGCGATGCGGTGTGCGATGACGGTTCACGCGCAATGCGGCCTCCCGCGCGACGTGCGCATATTGGAGACCGCCATCCGCCACCATGGCGCGTACGTCGGCGCACTCGCTTCGGTCGCATCGCCCGGAATAATCCAGCTCGGCGACCCGGTGGTGCTCGAAACCGGCTGATCGGCCGTTCAGATCACTTCCAAATAGTTGCGGTCCGGCAGCTCAGGAAACGGCGCCGCCGGGAGCGTCTGATACCAGAACGCGACCGACGCGATATCGTCCTGCAGCGGAAGAAATCGCGCAGCGATATCGCGCTCGCGCAACGGATTGCCGCGCCAGCCGAGCGCCTGGATCGTTACGCGGAGATCGCTCTTGAAGCGGATCGGATCGGGAATGTGCCAGCGGTACATCCCGAAACGCATCTGCGAGCGGTACAGCCCGTCCGGTTTCAGCACCTGTGGAAGACCCGAGTACGGGCCGGTGAACTCGCGGTAACCCGCGTGCGCGGGGCCGAGGTCGATCCCCGGATCAAAGTTGTACGCACCGCCGAAGTAGTCCTCGGTGCCGGTGCCGCATATGGTCGGAAACTCGCCGTCGCCGTCGATGAAAAACTTGATCTCGCCTTCGCCCCACCAGCCGCTGTTGTTGACCCCCCACGCGATAAACGTGCCGGCGAACTGTCCGCGACCGCGGATGCCGTCAACGATGGTGTGCGCTTCGCCGTACGACAGCGGATTGACGCGCCTGAATTGCGCGTGAAAGTACGCCGCGTCGTCATCGACGCTCGTGAGCGTGTAGTTCACCTGGTAGTAGAGAATCATCGCGCGCTCGGAGCGGTTTTCCATCGTGATGCGCGCTCGCTTGCGAAACGGCATTTCCCAGTAGCAGTTGAATCCCTTCGACGGATTCACGCACACCGCGAGCGACGAGATCTGCGCGTATTGGTTCCATCCCGAAGCGAAAAAATCCCCGAGCGGACATTCGACAGACGGCGCCGGCGAGTCATCCCAGTAGAATCTGAGTATGGCGGTGCGCCACGTTCCTGTGGGCGTCATCCAGATCTGCTGAATCGCGCCCGATCCTGCGATGTCCGCAAGGACACGGTTCTCGCCCGGCGCGATGATAATGTAGGGCGAAACTTTCCAGCCGCGCCCGAGTTCTCGCGCCGGGCTCGACTTTGGATCAGGAGCAGCCATCGCGCCCTTGCCCTTTTCGCCGGTGGGATTCTCCGGACTGATCGACCGCGTCTGGGCGTCCGAGAGTCGCGAAAGATTCCCCAAGTGCATGCCGAGTCCGTTGAATTGCGCCATCCGTGCGCGACCTCCTTGGCCGGTGCGCGATTGTAGTCGAACCGCGCCGACGCACCAAAAGCCGCTCGTAGGCGGCGCTATCGAGTCAGATCGACCGCGATGAAATCGTGATCAGAGATCCGCGTCGAGAACAATGAGCGCCGCGCCGGAATCACGCGCGCACTTCCCGCGACCGGTTTCAAGTCGCGCACCGCGATCCAGTCCAGTTTGGGCCGCATGAATGGCGGGATGGCGCGCGCGAATGTAAACGTCGAGCGTCCCGCCTCGTTCGCTCCATCAATCACGAGTCCCGACTCGCGCAACCGCTCGAACAGCGGCTCGTGCAACTCCGGCCGGCGGAAGCGGCGCGGATTCAGAACAAGGTGGCGTACTAGATGCGCCATTCCACGCGGGGAGCCAAGTTCCAACGTGGTCGTGTTCAAATCGCCGCCGAAAATCGCTGGTCCCGTCCGCGGAAACGACGCGAGGTACGCCTCGATCTGAAGTGCGCGCCCGGCCGGATCGCAACGGCTGTGCAGATGCGCAAGTCCAAGCTCAAGCCGGGTTCCGGAAAAGCCTGCGCTCGCACGAAGTCCACACGGCGCTCCGAACCGCCTGCCGCGCCGAAGGCTCCGGTGACCATATGGGTCGGGAATCGCCACCACCGCAGCATCGTCAATCGGCGCTGCGCTCAGGATCGCGATGCCAAGGTACCCATGCGTGTCGCCGTTGCCGCCAAGAAGCGCGAACTGCGGCATATATGCGTAGCTCATTCCCAGCAGCCCGGCGAGTTCGGCGGCAACTTTCCGGCCGCCGCTCCGTCGGGTCTGCCAATCAACCTCGCATAGCAGCACGAGCGCAGCGTCGCGAAGCGCGGCGCTCTGGAAGCACGCGGCGATACCGTCGAAGCGAATGCCTCCCTGCGCATTGAACGATACCACGCGGAGCGGCCAGCGCACCTCGCGCGGCGGCCGGTTTTCGACGATTGGCGAGAACGGCGATTCGAGTGCGGATTGGTTGCGCGCCTTCAAGTCGATCGGGCACATCGATATCGCCGCGCGTTCCCCGCGTCAGCCGCGCAGCTAACCCGCTAGCAGGGTGTTGAGAAAAGCTTTGAGTTCCCCCGATGGCATCGACCGCGCTCTCAACCCCCTGCGTGAAAACCTTGTCCTGAGCCATGGGCGCAGGATCTGGCTGCCTTCATTATCTTCTCCCGCTGCGGGGGAGACGCGAGAGAGGGAGCAGGCGGTTGAAATCGCTTTTTCAACCGCCCGCTAGTTCCGCCTCGATCTCCTTCAAGCTCGTGAGCGGTGTCGAGCAGGCGCGCTCACGGCAGACGTATGCTGTCGCGCGTCCATCGACTTGCGCACGGTCGCGTAAATGTTCTGGCAGATAGGATTGCGCACCCGCGGCTGTGTCCGCGACGAACAGCGCCAGGTTCGGAGCATAAACCAAGCCCAACCGCTCGAGCCACTCGCGAATTTCGGCCGAGTCGCGCTTGCCCACCAGTACGACTTCCGTCGGTCCGCGCAGATAGAGGTCGGCCGCCTCGAGCATGTGTGAGAAGCCGAACGGCTGCTTCTCAATCAGGTCGCGAAAAAGGTTGAGCGTGCGCTCAGCCTCGATACGGTACCTCTCCTCGCCGGTATACGCGCCGAGGCGCAGCAGCGCCATCACCGCGGAGCTATTGCCCGACGGCGTAGATCCGTCGAACGCCGCCTTGCTGCGCGTGATCAGCGCCTCATGATCGTCGGATGTGAAGAAGAAGCCACCCTTATTCTTGTCGAGAAACCGCTCGAGCACCACGTCCGCGAGCGTTCGCGCGTGCGCCAGGTAACGCGGATTGAGCGACGCCTGATACACGTCGAGCATCGCGTTGGCTACTAGTGCGTAATCCTCGAGATATGCATTGAAGCGCGCGACGCCGTCCTTGAACGATCGGCGCAATGCCCGCCCGTCCCACAGGCGCGTCATCACGAACTCGGCGCCGCGCTCCGCCGCCGCGAGATACCGGGGTTCGTGCAGCGCACGAGCTCCCTCCGCGAACGCTGAAATCATCATGCCGTTCCATGCGGCGAGGATCTTTTCGTCGCGCCCCGGTTTCACGCGCTGCTCGCGCGCGACGAAAAGTTTGCCTTTAATCGTCTTGATCGCGGCGCGCATGTCGTCTTCGGGCATGTTGAAGAGCCGCGCAGCGACCGCCGGTTCGAGTGTAAGATGCAATATGTTCTTGCCTTCGAAGTTGCCCTCGGCACTGACATCGAAGTAGCGCTCGGCGATGCGCGCCAGTTCGGCGCCAAGCACCTCTTCGATCTCGTTCGGCGTCCACACGAAGAACTTCCCTTCTTCGCCTTCGCTGTCCGCGTCCTGAGTCGAGTAGAACCCGCCGTCGGGGCTCGTCATCTCGCGCAGCACGTATTCCAAAATCTCGCCGCCGATGGAAAGAAACTCCGGCTCGCCCAACGCACGCCCCGCATCGAAGTAAAGCCGCGCCAAAAGCGCGTTGTCGTAGAGCATCTTCTCGAAATGCGGGACGAGCCAGCGTTCATCGACGCTGTATCGATGAAATCCGCCGCCAAGATGATCGTAGATGCCGCCCATCGCCATCTTCTTGACCGTGTGACGAACCATCTCGACGCAATGCTGGTCGTTCTCAGCGTGTGCGACACGCAAGAAAAGCGAAAAGACAAACGTGTTGGGGAACTTCGGTGCGTTGCCGATTCCCCCGTTGATGCTGTCGTAGTGCTCCGCAAGCGCACGCGCCGCGGCTGCCGGCAGATCGCGTCTAAACTCGCCCGGCGGCGGTGAGTAGCTTCCGAGCGCGCCGAGCGTCTCAGTCAGCTTCGCGACGTTGTGCTCAACCTCGTGCGCTTTGTTGCGATAAGCCTGTGCGACCGCGAGTAGCACGCGCGGAAATCCCGGCAACCCGTGACGTTCCACCGGCGGATAGTATGTGCCGCCGAAAAACGGCTTTCCGTCTGGAGTCAGGAACATCGTCAGCGGCCAGCCGCCACGTCCGGTGATCATCTGCACCGCGTCCATGTAGATCTGGTCGAGATCCGGGCGCTCTTCGCGATCGACCTTTATCGAGATGAAGTTTTCGTTCATCACGCGCGCGATCTCTTCGTTCTCGAACGACTCGCGTTCCATTACGTGGCACCAGTGGCACGCCGAGTACCCTATCGAAAGCAGAATCGGCTTGTCTTCCGCCTTCGCGCGCGCGAGCGCTTCCTCGCCCCACGCATACCAGTCAACTGGATTGTAGGCGTGCTGGCGCAGATACGGGCTCTGCTCGTTGATTAAACGATTGGGCTTGCGATCATCTGAACGCCCTTTCGCCTGTTCTTCACTCATCGAGGCCTCGACTGTGCGGGAATCCAAACCGGTTGCTTCGAATGCGATCCGAAGCGCGAAGTTTCAGGTTACCACTCCAGTTACTCGCGTTCCACGCGCCGGAACAGTTGGCGGTGTGTGGCGGGCGTCGTCGATCGACCATTACAATGCGCGCTGATGAGTTCCGCTTCGACGACACCTCAAGGGCGCCCATCGCGTCCCGGCCTCGATCAATCGCGCTGGCGGCTTTGCGCGGCATCGGTGCTCGCGGTCTCCGCAGTGCTGTTGTTCGCGAGGCTCGGCTACCGCGCTATTTGGTCGATGGAAGTTCGTTGGGCGGAAATCGCGCGTGAGATGGTGCTTACGCACAACTATTTCTGGCCCACCATCGGCGGGAAGCTCTATTACGACAAGCCGCTCGGCTCATACTGGCTGGTCGTCGTCGCAAGCTGGTTCACCGGCGGCGTAACCGAGCTGGCTGCAAGGCTCCCATCCGCCCTGGCGGGACTCCTCGCAGTAGCTCTACTGATGGTTCTCGCGTGCCGCCTCTACGACGCGCGCACCTCACTATGGGCCGGCCTCATTCTCGCCACCAGCTTCAGCTTCGTCTTCTATGCGCGAGTCTCCTCGGCGGACGTGGAAACGCTAACCGGTGTACTCGCCGCGCTGCTGATTTTCGTCCGCAATGAAGATCGGCCGCGTGGATGGTGGCTCGCCGGCTTATGGGTCGTGATGGCGTTGACGTCGCTGTCCAAGGGACTTGTCGGCTTCGCGCTGCCGATCGCGATTATGGCCACTTACTCCTGCTTCGCTGACGGGTGGCCCGCGCTCAGGGATGCCGGCACGACCGGCTCGGTTCGCGCGCGCATCGTATGGCTCATCGAGCGCAACCGCTGGCTGTTCAACGCGCGGTCAGTGGCCGCGATCGCGATCGGCCTCGCGATCTATATGACGCCATTCGTCATCTCCGGGCTTCAGCAAGGCTCGCAGGTGGGTTTGCGCATGGTTGTTCGCGAGAACGTCCTGCGGTTCTTCGAGCCCTTCGACCACCGCGGACCCATCTATCTCTACGTTTACGTGATCTTCGCACTTGCAGCGCCGTGGTCGGCCTTGCTGCCCGCCGCGCTGGTCGAGATGCATCATCGTCGCCGTATCGGCATGGAACCGGCCCGGACGGATCGATTCGCGCTCGCTTATTTCTGGGTGACGTTCATCTTCTTTACGCTCTCAGGCTCCCGCCGGAGCTACTACCTTGTGCCAATTCTGCCAGCCGCGGCCCTCATCATCGCCAGCTTGCTGGCACGGCGAATGGAGATGCTGGCAGCCCTCGCGCGAAAACTCCTCGTCGCGGGGTTCGTGCTCGTAGCGGCCCTCGCCGTGCTGGGAATCGTCGGAATCCTGCCGCCGTCCGCCGTGCTGCCGGGCGATGCCGCCGCACTGCCCCCGCTGCCGGCGCGCGGCCTCTACATCGTTCTGTGGCTCGCGATTGTCGCGGTATTCGGCTGGGCATGGCGACGGCTCGACACCCGGCGTATCGGCGTTGCGTTGGCGACTCTCGCCTCGCTGTGCCTCGCCTATGTCTTCCTCGTGGCGATGCCGTCCACCGAGGCGTACCGCACCGAGAAGCCTTTTGTCTTGGAGGTGCGCACCAGGTTTGCCGGCCAGCTCGACAACCTGGCGATTCTCGGAGCACAGGCGCCAGTCTATTACCTCGGGCAGCCCCCGCCGTTTCAATACTTCATGGATCGATCGAGACTGCGCAGAGCCGTGCGCGACGGCGAAGTGACGTTGATCATTCTCAAGCAGCGCGAGATTTCCAAACTCGGCTACCCGGTCGAAGTCGTGATGGCCGAGGAGGCCTTCCCGTGGGAATCGAAATCAACGCAGAAAGGAAAGGTCGCGCTGGTACGCGTTACAGGAATGCCGCCAGACAGCCGTCAGGGAGCCCCAGAGCCGGTTAGCGGCGACTGACTTGCGCCAAGATACGAAGCGCGATCCTTGCGGCCGCCGGCGGGCGTCGCGCGCTACAGACGCATCGGCATCACAACATAGGTAAATGACGGATCATCCGGCGTTCGCACCACACCCGGACTCACGTCGTCGGAAAGTCCCAACACTACGTTCGATCCCGCAGGAATCACGCCGAGAGCCTGCTGCAAGTAGCTCGCATTGAATCCAATCGCGAATTCCTCGCCCTTGAATTCGACGTCAATCGGCTCGCTCGCCTCCCCGATCTCTGGACTCGTCGAGGAAACCGTCAGCGAGCCCGCCGTCAATCCCAGCTTGACACCATGATATCGCTCACTCGAAAAAATCGCTGCGCGCTTGACCGCCGCAAGTAACTTGTCGCGCTCCACTGACACCTGGTACTTGCTCTGCTTCGGCACGACGCCGCGATAATCCGGGAACTCGCCCTCGACCAGCCGCATCGAAACTTCAGTGGCTCCCCGGCGTAGCGATGCGAGCTGACCATCGATCGTCAGTTTAACGTCCTCTTCACCGCTTTGGTCGAGCAATTTTCGCAGTTCGGCCAACCCTTTGCGCGGAATGATTGCGCCCGCCTCCATTTTGAAGCCCGCCAGTTGCCGCTCGATCATCGAGAGCCGATGACCGTCAGTCGCTACCATCTTCGCGGTGCCACTCGCGGGCGCCTCAATGAACACACCGCTCAGGTTGTAGCGTGCCTCGTCGGGACTGACCGCAAATATCGTCTTGTCGATCATCTCGGCCAGAACCACCGCACTTATCAAGAGTTCAGCTTTGACGCCCTTTGTCGGGGCCGGGCCGTCCTTCCCGCCTGCGGACGGCATCCCCGGAAAGCTCCGCGGATCGAGTCCCATCATCTTGAATCGCGCACGACCGCATTTGAGTTCGACCCAATCGCCGTCGAGAGCACTCAGCAACACTTCTTCGCCTTCGGCTTCGCGAACAATCTCGAATAGTTTGCGGGCGTTGAGCGTCAGGTTCTTCTCTTTGCCAGATCGGCACGCCACCTGCGTGCGAATTCCGACTTCCAGGTCGGTCGCGCTCAACACCAGGTTCGCACCATTCGGCTCGAGCAGCACGTGACCCAGAATTGGAACGGTTGTCCGCCGCTCGACGATTCCCTGTACCAGCGAGAGGGCATTCAGCAATGAGCCGCGCTCAAGGACTAATCCCATTGGTTGAGAGCCTCTTCTTCTGATCCTGAGATCATAGATCTAGATCTCCAGAAGAGATCGTAGAGCTTGTTCATCTGTCGATTACTACCACAACATATTGAAATTAAAGGGGAAAGGCTGGGCACGTTGCTGTTCGCTCACCGACACCTATCGGACTCCAATTGCTCCGCTGCGGCTGGTGCTGTGAATTCAACAGATCTTTTCCCCAACTTCTCCACCGCTGGTCAAGAACTATGCGGCGTTCGCGCGTGCTCCCTTCAGGTCGCGCTCGATCTTCTCGATAGACATTCTAAACGCGGAATCGCTCGAGACCCTGCGCAGAATCAGGTTGTGCGCATGGATAACTGTCGAGTGGTCGCGTCCGAACCCTTCGCCGATCATCGGGAAGGAGCTCTCCGTCAGCTTGCGACATAAGTACATCGCGACTTGGCGGCAAAACGCGATGTGCTGAGTGCGTTTCTTCGACTTCAGATCCGCAAGGCGGATGTGAAAGAAATCCGCTACCACGCGTTGAATCGACTCGATGTCGGGTTTGGCCTGGTGGCTGCTAATCAGGTCGTGCAGCGCCTGCTTGGCGAAGTCCAGCGTGATCGCTGATTTATTCAGCGATGCCAGCGCCGCAAGCCTGGTCAGACATCCCTCCAGTTCGCGCACGTTCGACGAGACATTCTGCGCAATATAAAGCGCAACCTCCGGGACCAGCTTGAGGTTTTCATGCGCAGCCTTCTTCTGCACGATAGCCACGCGCGTCTCGAGGTCGGGCGGACCAACGTCCGCGATCAATCCCGACTCGAAGCGGTTGCGGAGCCGGTCCTCCAGCCCCGCAATGTCCCTCGGCACCTTGTCCGACGTAATTACGATTTGGCGCCGGTCCGCGTGCAGCGCATTGAAGGTGTGGAAAAACTCCTCCTGCGTCCGCTCGCGACCAGCCAGAAATTGAACGTCATCGAGAATCAAGGCGTCCACGCGGCGGAACCTGTCCCGGAATTCCGTCATTTTATCACGCCGTAGCGACCCGATGAGTTCGTTCATGAAGACTTCCGCCGGCATGAAAAGCACCTTGCGCGGACGATCCCCAGAGGCGTAGATCCGATGTCCGATCGCCGACACCAAGTGAGTCTTCCCGAGTCCGACCCCGCCGTAGATGAAGAGCGGGTTGTATTTCTCGCCCGGTTGGTTTGCGACCGCCAATGCCGCGGCGTGCGCAAACTGGTTCCCCGAGCCGACCACAAATTCCGTGAACGTGTAGCGCGAATTGAGCTGCGGGTGACGCTCGTGCGATGCAGCATCGGCGGTTGTCGCCTTCGCTCCGCTGGTGACCGGGGGCGGTGCCGGCCGCGCGCGCGGAGCTTTCGGCGTCGCTGTCAAGGCGCCGTTCTCGCCGTGCGTGAGGCGAACCTCGACCGGTTCTCCCGCCTCTTTGGAGAGAGACTGCTTCAATAAAGTTGAATAACGTTCTTGCACCCAATCACGGAAAAAGCGATTGGGAGCCTCGATCGTCGCAGTCTTTCCGTGAATCCCGATGAATGCGAGCGGTCCAATCCACGTTTCATAGCCGACCTGACCGAGTTCTGCCCGAAGCCGGTCGGTGGCGCGTTGCCACAAGCCGTTCATGTGCTCCTCCCAAACCGAGGCCAGCGCACGACCCCGCTAAGCGATGCTGCGGATCAAGCCGCGATCAATTACACACAAGCTTGTCCACAGCTGTGGATAAGTGAAATTTCTCTCGCTCCGACAACGCGTGCGCGAGGCCGCGTGTCCGGCTATCAACTTCTCCCGGTTCCGATCCGATCTTTCTGTTTTCGATTCGCGATGCTGATTGGTGACGATGCTTGTACATCTTCCGGTCATCGCGTGCAGCACGAAAGTGGCGCGTGGGCTACGATCAAGCGCGCCGAACTGCCGAAACCTTCGTGGCCAGCACACGTGATAAACAGTTTTCATCAGACTGACAAGCGTGCGCGCGCAGAAAGCGCCAAGCGCGCGAATTATCGACGGAATCGCGGGACAGGTTCTCGTGTTGCGCGCGCAACCACAATGCAACAACTTTGGCCCTTGCGAATAATGGCTCTGGAAGCCGATACACGAGACGAAAAACCGCTCACCCTGCCCGCCAACCGCGTCAATGCGAGCGCGTTTGACTGCCAACAATCGGGGTGTTAGCGAGCGATCACTCGCATCGCTATGAGCTCTCGCGAAAAATCTCGCGCGCTCTTTGAGAGCGCGGCCAAGCACATCCCCGGTGCCGTCAATTCGCCGGTGCGAGCATGGAGCGCGGTCGGCGGCCAACCGCTCTTCATCGCGCGCGGTGATGGCGCCTACGTCTTCGACGAAGATGGGAACCGCTTCCTCGATTACGTGGGTTCCTACGGACCGGCCATCCTGGGTCACGCGCATCCTGAAGTCGCCCACGCCCTGGCCGAGCAGGCGCGCGCCGGTTTGGGTTTCGGCGCGCCGACGGCGCTCGAGGTCGAACTCGCGCAAACGCTCGTCCAAGCCATCCCATCCGCAGCTCGCGTGCGCCTGATGAGTTCCGGTACCGAGGCCGGCATGACCGCCCTCCGGATCGCGCGTGCCGCCACCGGGCGCACACATATCCTCAAGTTCGACGGCTGCTACCACGGCCATTCCGATTCGCTGCTTGTCAAAGCCGGTTCCGGCGCGATGACCTTGGGAGTCCCTGACAGCGGCGGAGTGCCTAATGAATTGGCATCTTTGACTCTAATAGCTCGATATAACTCTCTTCAGCACGTTGAAGGGTGCTTCCGGTCCCACCCCTCAGAAATCGCCGCGATCATTATCGAGCCGGTTGCAGCGAACATGGGAGTCGTCCCTCCGGAGCCCGGGTTCCTCAAGGAGCTGCGTGATCTATGCTCGCGCAACGGCGCGCTACTCATCTGCGATGAAGTCATCACCGGCTTTAGGCTTCGCTACGGAAGTGTCAGCGAATCGCTTGGAGTTGCGCCGGACCTCGTCCTTCTCGGCAAGGTTATCGGCGGCGGGATGCCCATCGGTGCAGTCGCCGGGCCCGCAGAGCTGATGGATCTTCTTGCGCCGAAAGGTTCCGTCTATCAGGCGGGTACACTATCGGGTAATCCGCTTTCGGTTCGCGCAGGTCTTGAGACCCTGCGCCTAATGCGGGTTCCGGGGACATACGAACGCCTCGAGGCAGCTGGCGCGCGTCTTGAGTCGGGCCTCAAGGGCGCGCTGCGCGAATGCCGCGTGACTGGATGCGTGAACAGGATTGGCTCGCTGCTAACATTGTTCTTGGGAGTGGATCGTGTGCGTGATGCCGACGATGCGCGCCACGCCGATAAGGCGCTGTTCGCGCGATTCTTTCACGCGATGCTCGAACGCGGCATGTATCTTCCGCCGTCGCAGTTTGAAGCTTTGTTCATCTCGCTTGCGCACAGTGATGCGGACATCGACCGGACAATCGACGCCGCGCGCGCGGCACTCCACCAAGTCGCACGCGCCTGATACGATCGCTCGCCCGAGGCACTGATGGCGCTTAGCACCGCCAAGATGGCGAAGTTCGCGGCCATCGGCATCGAGTTCACGTCGCCGATCATCGGCGGCGCGTTAATTGGCCATTACCTCGACTTGTACTTCGGCACCGACCCCTGGCAGACGCTTTGGTGGTTCCTGCTCGGCGTATTCCTCGGGTTCTACCGCCTAATCTACTGGCTGCGCCTGTTCCAAAAGGAATCCTGAGCGCATGACGTTCGCAATTCCGACCATCGAGGGCATCCAGCGAATGAACGCGGCGTTCATCGCGGCCTCCGCGGCCACGCTGCTCGCGTTCGCCTCGCGTGACGCCGCCGTTGGCTGCTTGGTCGGTGGCGCCGTCGTGATGGTGAACTTCTGGGTGCTCGCGATTCTCGGCCGCACCCTGCTCGCCGCAGTGGCCGGGCGCGGCGGCGCTGGCGCGAAGCTCGGCGCGCTCGCGATCCCACTCAAGCTCTTCATCTTTGCCGGCCTGATATACTTGTTGGCAATGCGCGTTCACATCGACGCGCTCGGGTTCGGGCTGGGCGTCTTGACTCAGATGGCGGCCATCATTATTGAAACTGGGCGCGTATCGATGCGGCCGGCATCGTAGGCCGGCTTCGCGGAGATTCCAGTTTGGAACACGGTTCGAGTCT
The DNA here is from genome assembly GCA_964429575.1 of uncultured Binatia bacterium (SeqCode). Lineage (GTDB taxonomy): Bacteria > Desulfobacterota > Binatia > Binatales > Binataceae > CAYSCX01. Next base: position 46,549 of record CAYSCX010000004.1, read on the forward strand.
TCTTGCAGCCATGGCTGGTGGCGTTATTCCGCCGGTCTTGCTCGGCACCTGGATCGTCATGGCGATCCTGCTGGTGTTCGGCTTCATGGCCCGAAGCGCCCTTGCCAGCGCGGCCGACGCCACGATCCCGGACGACGGTATCAGCATTCGTTCAATCTCCGAGGCGCTCGTCGGCTGGCTCGACTCCTTCGTCCACGGGGTGCTTGAAGACCACAGCTATCGCGATCTGGTACCGTTTTTCGGCACGCTCTTCATCTTTGTCCTGTTCGCGAACTTTTTCGGCCTGATTCCCGGGATGGAACCGCCGACCGGCGACTCCGACCTCACCTTCGGACTGGGCGTGATCGCGTTCACGTTTTACATCGTGCAGGGATTTCGGGCGAAGGGCGTCGCGTACTTGCGGAGCTTCTTGGGGCCGCTGCTGCCGCTCGCGCCGTTGATGCTCCCCATCGAACTGGCCGACAACTTGTTCCGCCCGTTTTCGCTCGGCATTCGTCTTTACGCAAACATGTTCGCCGACCACACGGTGCTCACCATCTTCACCGGTCTTACGTACCTTGTGGTGCCACTCGCTTTTTATGCGCTCGGCGCCATCGTGTGCGTCATCCAGGCGATCATCTTCATGGTGCTTTCGATTAGCTACGTTCGTCTCGCGGCGGGCCACGATCACTGATCGGCGGTTCGCGCTCAAATTTGGACTTTCCGCGATCCGCGGAATCCGCGCGGGAATGGTGGTGGTAGAGGAGGAGAGAAAGCCCCAAGCGGACCCGACGGCGCGAGAAACGAGGAGGAAAGCAGAATGATTCGAAGGATCGGAATGGGTTTGGGTGCGGTCGCGACGGCCGTGCTCGCATCGCCGCTTTTGGCGATGGCTCAGGAAGGCGCGGCTGCCGCCGCGGCCCAAGCCTCAGCGGGAGTATCGTTGGAGGGTGGCCTCATCGCGCTTGGCGCGAACTTGGGCGTCGGAATCGCTGCATTCGGCAGCGGGCTTGGCCAAGGCCGCATGGCTGCGTCCGCGATGGAGTCGATCGGGCGCAACCCGAACAGCGCAGGTCAGCTCTTCGTGCCGATGATTATCGGCCTCGCATTCATCGAGGCGCTGACCCTCTATGCGTTGGTCATCGCATTCTTCTTGCAGGCGAAGATCTAGCGTCGGTACGGTGTGAACGAAGCGGGGCCGGCATCGCCGGCCCCGCTCCCATTTAGCTCCATCACTCCCTTCGCTTCGCGCCTTCCAGCACATCGAACGCACCGCGCCTCCGGTCGCGCCTCAGCATCACGTACATCGCGCCGGCGCCGCCGTCGTGCGCGCGGGCCGTCGCGAAGGCGAGCACGTGGCCGCCGAGCATTCCATGTGACAACCACTTCGCGGCCGCCTGCTTGAGCACAGGATGGCCACCGGGCGATCGATGGCCGCGGCCATGCACCACCAACACCGTGCGACGCCCTTTTCTGACTGACTCGAGCATGAACGTCTCGAGTGCTGGGCGCGCATCAGCTTGGATCATGCCATGCAAATCGATGTGCGCCTGGACCGCGAACTCGCCGTGCCGGAGCCGGGTGAGAAGCCGCGGATCGAGTCCAACCCGCGCGCCCTCGACATATTCCTCGGTTTCGGTGATGTCGAAAGGCGCCTGACCTGACACCAAGTCAGAGAGCTGGGCGAGCACCTCGGCATCCTCGCTCACGACGTTGCGATTGATTTCCGGTTTCGGCGCGACGCGCCCTTGCGCCTTTCCTCCCAGAGGACGCACCCCAGCGAGCGCCTCGCGCAGCGCTGCTTCATCGTCCTGCGCGACGGCTGCTGCAGACTTAGGGGGCGCAACAGGGTCGAGCACCTTTGCGACCACCTTGGCATTGTTCAGTTCGCGCGCCGCGAGCAGCTTTTTGAGATCCTTGAACGGAGATGTGAACGGCGGCTTTTCCCGCTTGGGGCGGTTACCGGCGCCGTCGCGCGACGGTTTTCTTGATCTGGCCACGGCGGGCTGTGACGGATGTCGGCCGCTCCGATGCCAGCGGCCGACCGTGATTCGCTAACTATAGCGACGAGTGTGCGTCCGCGCGACGCATCGACTACAATCGCGGCATTCCGTTACGCAGTGTTCCGATTCACCAAGGCTTTACATGCGCAGATATCTCATCGTCGGCGGAGCGGTGCTTGGCGCCCTGCTCCTAGTCGTCATCGCACTGCTCTTCTACGCCGCCTCGAACCTCGATTCGATCATCGAGCGCAATCGCGAATACATCCTGACGCAAGCCAGCAACGCGCTCGGCCGGCCAGTGCAGGTTCGGGAAATCAAGGCGTCGATCGGTTGGGGCGTGATGATGGACTTGGCCGGCGTCAAGGTTGGCGACGACCCGCGCTTCTCCCAGCGTGATTTCCTGACCGCCGATGACGTTTACGCCAAGGTAGAATTCCTGCCGCTGCTGGCAAGTGAGCTACGCGCCAATGAACTGGTGATAAAGAAGCCCAAGGTGCGCATCATTCGGTCGAAGGACGGCGTCCTGAACGTCTCGACCATTGGAGCCAAGTTAAATGGTGCGCCAGGCGCGCCTCGCGAGGCCGCGCCAAGCGAAAAGCCGAAAGGTCCGGCCGAACCGCCTATCACCAGCGGGCAAGAGGGTAGGACCGACGGTCCATCCGCATTGGAGATGCTCTCAATTACGAAAGTCACGATTCGCGACGGGACGGTCGAGTACGTCGATGAGCAAGGCGGTGGGAAGCCGGTAATGCTCCGTGCGATCGACCTTGGTCTCCGCAACTTGAGCGTCGTGTCTCCCATCGGCCTCGATCTCCGCATCGCTGCGCTCGGTGAGACGCCCAACGTAAAGGTATCGGGCACCGTCGGTCCGGTCGGCTCGAGTGGCACGCTCGATGCCGGTCAGGCGCCGCTTAAGCTACAGATATCACTGGGCCTCGCAGAGTTTGCGCAGTTGCGGACGGTCCCGATGGCCGCCGCAGCGATGCCCGCAAATTTGAAAGTCACCGGCCCGCTGGCGATGGACGGCAACATTTCTGGCACGATCGCCGCGCCGCGCTTTCATCTCGACATCGACTTGACCGAAAACGAAATCATCTATGCCAACTCGTTTACGAAGCCGGCAGGGGTAACATTCGCGGCGATCGCTGAGGGCGGTCTCGACAATTCAATGCTCACGGTTGCGCATACCAAAGTGACGCTTGGCGATGCCGACATCCGGGCGGACGACGTAACTTTCGGCGACCACAACATCGGCGCGACGGTCAAGACCAATCGCTTCGACATCGCTTCGCTAACGGCCGTCCTGCCCGCGCTGGTCGAGTATGGCGCGTCGGGCAAAGTGCAGGTTAACGCGAGGGTGAAAGTCGCCGACGGCAAGCCGACTGCGACCGGCACCGTTGATCTTGCGGAAGTCGCGTTCGCGCGGCCAGGGCAGAAAAGCCCGCTGATCAGCGGCCTTAGCGGAAAGTTGCGGCTCAACGGAAGCGCTGCCGAAGTCGGCCCGCTCCACTTCAAGCTCGGCTCCAGCAAGGCGACGCTCAGCGCCAACGCGCGATCGCTGAGTCCGCTTCAGTCCACCTACGATTTCCAATCTGACACGCTCAAGCTCAACGAGCTTCTGCCTGACCGCAAGAACGGCGAGAGCGATCAGTTGAACCAGTTCGCGGCTCGCGGTTCCGTGGCGATGACCGACACGGGCCTGCGCGCGGACACGGAGGCGTCGTCGGCAAGTGGTTCACTGTCCAAGGTCGCCTACGAGGCGCTGAACGTCTCGGCGGCTTGGGCGAATCAGCGGCTGGATCTGCGCAAACTCGGTCTGCGCGCCCTCGGCGGGTCGATCGCGGCCAACGGCAACGTTGAGATGAAATCCGAGCCAGCGTTCGCGCTAAATCTTGACCTCGATCGCATCGACATCACCAAGGCGCTCGAGGCGCAGGAGTCCAAGTCGGCCGGGATGATTCGCGGGACGCTGACCGGACGGACCGAAGTGGCCGGGCAGGGGAGCGATTTCGACAAGCTCAGGCCAACTCTTCGCGGCCGCGGCAGAATAGCGCTCGCGGACGCCAAGCTTGTCGGCGTCAACATCGTCGTTCAGGCGCTCGGCAAGACGCAGAACATCCCGGGCATCGGCGACCTGGTGCCGAAATCAATTGAGCAGAATCATCCGGCAATTTTCAGCGACCCCGACACGCGCATCGACTCCGCCAGTCTCACATTCGATCTCGATGGCCCGCGTATCACCACTCACGACCTCGCGGTTCAGGCGCCCGACTACCGGCTGACCGGCGACGGTTGGTTCGACCTCGATCGCCAGGTTGACCTCAATGCGAGCATCCTGTTGTCGCAGGCGCTGTCGAGCGAGATCGAGGTCGTCAAGAAGAACATCGTGTACCTGACGAACAAGCAAGGCGAGGTCGTCGTCCCATTAAAGATAGTCGGCACGCTGCCCAAAGTGATCGTTCTGCCCAACGTCGCGGACCTGGCGCAACGCGCGGCGTCTCGCGCGGTCGAGCGCAAGGGTAAGGAAGCGGTCGAGAAGTTCCTCAAGCGCAAGGGCCTGGGCGGCCTGTTCGGTGGCGGCAGCGGGAGCGGTGACACTGGCTCGGAAGGCCGGGCACCAGTCCCGGGTTCCGCTCCAACACCGAGCAAAGATCCCCTCGCTCCATTCCTGAAGAGGCTCTTCTGATTTCTTTGCGCAGTTCTTCGGCGCTCGCACCGACGTGGCCGATTCGGCCAACTCCATTTGCGCGAAAGCTCGTTGAGGCGGCGGGAAACAGGCTCAAAAGGGGCGGAAAAAGGCCTTACCGTGCACAGCTCAAGAGGGTTAGGAATGAGGGGTTTCACCCGTAAAATCAGGGAGTTAGGGGCCAACGGGCGGTGAATTCGTTCCGCAAAATTTGTTTTTGCTTCGAAGTTCTCCGCCCGTGCGCGGAGCGGGCAACGACATTATAGCAAGGGCGGTGACCTAGACTAACACTTCAACTGTTACAAAAGATCGGGCAGGGCACTCCCGTCCGGTAGCGAGCGGGCGCTGCTATCCAAGGGGCGGAACGCAGCGCGACCCGGTCGTCACACATTCAGCTCGACGATCGTGGCGCCCGCGCCCCCTTGCTGCGGCTGCGCCTGCTTGAACCCTGTGCAGTACGGCGACGTCGCGAGGTACTCATGCACCGCGCGCCGAAGCGCCCCCGAGCCAACCCCGTGCACCACGCGCACCTGATTCCGATTCGTCAGGAACGCCTGGTCGAGGAACTCCTCGAGCTTCCTGAGCGCGTCGGTCGGCCGCATCCCGATCAAATTCAACTCCTCGCGTTCCGCTGCCTCGACGCTAACCGTGATCGCTGGCTCCGGGCGCGGCGTCCATTGCGTGCGCGAGGCTTCCTGATCGAGCCGCTTCAGGCGCTCCGGCGCGACTTCGATCCTCAGGCTGCCTCGACCGATTACGGCGCGCCCGGATTCAAGCTCCAGCAGCTCACCACGAATGTCTCCCAGTTCCACCTGGTCACCGACTTTGAGCGTGGCTGCGGCGGCGGCGCCGATTTGCTCGCCCGGAACGACAGCTTCGAGGCGCCGCGACGCCTCCTCGACCACTGCGCTTAAGTTCGTCCGCGTCTTGCGCCCCGCCTTGATCCCCGCAAGCATTTCGGCGCCTTCACGCTTTAACTCTTCGATAACCGCCGTCACTTCCGCACGTATTCGCCGCCGCTCAGCCTCGACCTTCGCACGCGCCTGTTCTGCCGCCGCGACGGCGGCGGCTTCGCGTTCGCTCATCTCGAGCGTGCGCGCCTTCAACATTTCGGTTTCGAGTTCGAGCCGCTTACGCTCCTGTTCGAGTCTCGCCAGCGCATTGGAAAGCTCCGCGCTGCCCGCGCCGGTCGCCGCCTCGGCCGCCGCGATTATCTCTTCGGGCAGCCCCAGCCGCCGCGCAATGGCGAGTCCGTAGCTTTGGCCAATTGTGTGCGGTTTCAGCCGGTAGAGCGGAGCCAGCCTTGCCGCGTCAAAATCAACCGCTGCCGCCTCGAACACTCCGCGCGAGTACGCATGCAACTTGACCGCGGTGGAATGCGTCGCGATCGCGGTGACGCAATTGCGCTCAGCGAGATAGTTCATCAGTCCGATCGCGAGCGCCGCACCCTCGACCGGGTCCGTACCGGCGCCCGGCTCATCGAGAATCACCAGCGCCGGCTCCTCCAGCGAATCGACGATCTCGCGCAGGTTCGCGATGTGCGCGCTGAAGCTCGAAAGATTCGTCTCGATCGACTGCTCGTCTCCGATGTCGGCGAAGATGCTCCGAAACACCGCGAGCTTGGATCCCTCGCGCGCGGGAATGAGCATCCCCGCCTGCGCCATCAAAGCCGAAAGGCCCACCGTTTTTAGCGCGACAGTCTTTCCGCCGGTGTTCGGTCCCGATATCACGATGCCGCGTTTGTCCGCGGCGATCGCCACGTCGATCGGAACGACTTCGCGCCCGCTCGTCATCAAAAGCGGATGGCGCGCTCCGATGAGCTGAATGCCACGCTCCGCAATCTGCGGCTCGACGCATCCGAAACGCTCCGCGAAGATCGCGAGGGCGTTCAGCGCATCCAGTTTCACCAGCGCATCGAAGGTCAGCCCAAGCTCGATCACGTAGCTGCGCACCATACTCGTCAGCCGCATCAGGATGCGCCGCTCTTCGGCCTCGGCCTCGCGCCCGAGCAGCATCAGCCGGTTGTTCAGCTCAACCGCCCACATCGGTTCGACGAACAAGGTCTCGCCCGAGACCGATCGGTCCTGCACGATGCCCTCGAGGCGTTCGGCGTAGTTCAACTTGAGCGGCAGCACGAAGCGGCGGTTGCGCACCGTAACCAGGTGGTCCACGACAAACGGCTCCATGCCCGACTGGCTGAGCGAGCGCAGCAGCCGCGCTTCCAGATCGACTCGTTCGTCGCGAAGCCGCGTGCGCAGCCGCTTCAGTTCGCGGCTCGCATCGTCGAGGAGACCGCCGTCGTCGGCGAGCGCGCCGAGCAGCGCGTCGGCAAGTTCCTTGGGCGCGAGCAGATTTGCGGTGATAGCGGCGAGGTTGGGCCGCGATTCGACTCGCGAGCGCACAAACGCCGCGGCGCTGCGTGCCGACAGGACAAAGTCGCGTATCGCCACCAGCGACGCGCCGTCGAGCACCGCGCCCTCGCGCCGCGCGGTGAGCAGCAACTGCCGCTGGTCCGTGAATTCCTGGATCGGAAGGCTCCCCGAATGCGACCGCAGCTCGACCAGCTCCGCGGTCGTGCGCAGCCGCACGCGCACTTCGTCAAATTCAATCGACGGTCGCAGCGCCGCAAGCGCCGCGCGCCCCGGCTCCGAGGCGGCATTGTCCATCGCAAGGTGAATCACCTTGTCGAATTCGAGCGCCCTTAAATCGCGTTCACGCATTGCCCGGCTTGCCGAGGCGAATTCGCCGCGGCATCCCGCTAATATCTAGCCCAATCGCAAACCCTAGACAGCATGAGGACCGGGATGGAGCGAATCGAATCGCACCTCAAACCGTCGTCGGACGAATTCCACAAGAATCGTGAAACCATGGAGGCAGCGGTCGCCAACCTGCGCGCCGAAATCGCCCGCGTCCGCCAGGGCGGGCCCGAGCGCTCGCGCAAATTGCACGTCGAACGCGGAAAACTGCTGGTGCGCGACCGCGTCAAGCGCCTGCTCGACTCCCAGAGCCCCTTTCTCGAACTCTCCGCGCTCGCCGCGCACGGCATGTACGACGGTGAAGCGCCTGCGGCGAGCATCGTGACGGGCATCGGGCGCATCCACGGACGCGAAGTCATGGTGGTCGCGAATGACGCGACCGTAAAGGGCGGCACCTACTACCCGATCACGGTGAAAAAACATCTGCGCGCGCAGGAAATCGCGATGGAGAACCACCTCCCGTGCGTGTACCTCGTCGATTCCGGCGGTGCGTTCCTGCCGCTGCAAGCCGACGTGTTCCCCGACCGCGACCACTTCGGCCGCATCTTTTACAACCAGGCGCACATGTCCGCGATGGGAATCGCGCAGGTGGCGGTCGTGATGGGCTCGTGCACGGCGGGAGGCGCCTACGTTCCCGCGATGTGCGACGAGAACATCATCGTAAAAGAGCAGGGCACGATTTTTCTCGCGGGACCGCCGCTGGTGCGCGCCGCGACCGGCGAGGAGGTCACCGCCGAGGAACTCGGCGGCGGCGACGTCCACACGCGCATCTCGGGCGTAAGCGATCACCTGGCCGACGATGACGCCCACGCCTTGCAGATCGCGCGCTCGATGTTCGAAAACCTCGGCCCTCGCGAGTCGCACTTCGCCCCCGACGCCCCCGAAGATCCGCACTACGACCCGGCGGAGCTGTACGGCATCGTGCCGCCCGACACGCGCAAGCCGTACGACGTACGCGAGGTGATCGCGCGGCTGGTGGACGGCAGCCGCATGCACGAGTTCAAGCGCCGCTACGCGACGACGCTGGTGTGCGGCTTCGCGCGCATCTGGGGCTACCCGGTCGGCATCGTCGCCAACAACGGGGTGCTGTTCAGCGAATCGGCGCTCAAGGCGACTCACTTCATCGAACTTTGCTGTGCACGCCGCATCCCGCTGCTGTTCCTGCAGAACATCACCGGCTTCATCGTCGGCAAGCGCTACGAGCAAGGCGGCATCGCCAAGGACGGCGCCAAGATGGTCAATGCGGTCGCGAACGCGCAGGTGCCGAAGTTCACCGTAATCATCGGCGCATCCAACGGCGCTGGGAACTACGGCATGTGCGGACGGGCGTTCGCGCCGCGGCTGCTCTTCATGTGGCCGAACGCGCGCATCTCAGTGATGGGAGGCGAGCAGGCGGCGAACACTTTGCTTACCGTGAAGCTTGATCAGTTGAAGCGCGAGAGCAAAACCATGCCGCCCGGGGAGCAGGCCGAGTTCACGCGCCCGACGCTCGAAAAGTACGAGCAAGAATCGTCGTGCTACTACTCGAGCGCGCGGCTGTGGGACGATGGCGTGATCGATCCGGTGGAGACGCGCGCGGCGCTCGCGCTGGGCATCGCGGCGTCGCATAATGCGCCGATCGCGCCCGCCGCATCGTTCGGAGTCTTTCGGATGTAGCGTGCGACACGCGCGCGGTCAGCCGAGGAAGTACACCACTAAGAATATATTGCTCAGCACGAATGCGGCGGGCACGCCCCAGCGCGAGATGCTTCGGATCCGTTTGCCCAGGTCTGCTTTCTGCCGTTCCTTGTGTGTCACGTGCACCGCCATCAATTCGAGGATCGCAATGAACACAAACACGTAGCATTGCAGGAAGAACGCATCGGTGTAGGTCAGGTATGGAACGCGCGGCAGCGTGTATGAGACCGCAAGCCCGAACGCAATTACCGTCAGCACCGTCGTGACGCCGATTTGGACCTGGTTGGCCAGGTCCGGCAGCTCCACCCAGAACACCGCCCACGACACCAGCACCATCAGAACCAGCGGCACGAACACCTTCCAGATGTAGAACGCGTACTTGCGCGACACGGTGAGCGAGAAAAGCGCCTCGGGCACGTAGGTTTGGTTCGCGATGTGTGCTTGACGCACCGTTCCCGCGAACGTTCCGATCCGCCACTCCTCGACCGACTCATACTGCCGCGACTCGTCGCTGATTCCGGAGTCCTGGCCATCAATCGTGAGCGCAACCACTTCCGCTTCGTCCAGCAATGGTTGGATCCGGATGCCGAGTGTCTGCGTATCGAACGGAAGCCGGCTCAGATGGAAGCGCGATGAGAGCTTCGCATGGAACCGCTCGATGTAGGTCATTTCGGCCTTGCGATTTACCGTGATGTTCACTTGCGCGCGCATGCGCGGCTCGACCGAATTGATCATCGTAAGCTCAGGGGTCCACACCTCGTCCGTCCTCAGATGGACGATGCCATCAGGTTCGGCGTCGGCGCGCGCCTGCAGCCGCGGATCTTTCCACCGGGCGATCAGGTAGCCGCTCACTTCAAACTGTTCCATGACCTGATCGATCGAAGCGAGGTTGGCGACTTCAACCGCGATTGTGACGGCGACCGGTTGCCCGTCGCGAACCGGCGGATCGAGCAATTGCACGGACGAAACCTTGGGCGCGACGTCGTCGGCGAATGCTGACGCGGCGAGCATGAATACGGCAAGCGCCGCGAGAATCGCGGCCGCGGCCGATGATGCGACCGGGAACTTTGTGTTCTTCAAGCGAAGCGCCGATTGAGGAATTACAGCTCTAACCATAGCGCCGCAACAGGTGCGCGGCCTCTCAGTCCTGGGGTTTCAGCATCTTTTCCGGCCGGACCAGCTTGTCGAATTCCTCGGCCTTGAGCAGTCCGAGCGCAACGCAAGCCTGGCGCAACGTGATTCCTTCCGCGTGCGCCTTCTTGGCGACCTTCGCCGCGTTGTCGTAGCCGATGTGCGGGCTCAGCGCGGTGACCAGCATCAGCGAGTTTTCCACGTAATGCCGGATCCGCTCGCGATTGGGCGCGATTCCCTCGACGCAGTGCTTGCGGAACGATTCGCATGCGTCGCGGAGCAGCGTGGTCGAGTGCAGGAAGTTGTAGATCATCACCGGCTTGAACACGTTCAGCTCGAAATTGCCCTGCGACCCCGCGATCGCAATCGCAGTGTCATTGCCGATCACCTGAACGCACACCATCGTCAGCGCTTCGGACTGCGTGGGATTCACCTTGCCGGGCATGATCGACGATCCCGGCTCGTTCTCCGGCAGCATCAGCTCGCCGATGCCGCTGCGCGGCCCCGAGCCCATCCAGCGGATGTCATTGGCAATCTTCATCAATGACACCGCGAGCGTCTTCAATGCGCCGCTCGCCCACACCAGGCCGTCGTGTGATGCGAGCGCGGCGAATTTGTTTGGGGCCGATCGAAATGGCAAGCCGGTCCCCTGTGCGATCTTCGCCGCGACTCTGTCCCCGAACTCGCGGTGCGCGTTCAATCCGGTGCCGACCGCGGTGCCGCCGATCGCTAGTTCGTACAGACCCGGCAGGACCGCCTCGATGCGCCTCAAATTATCGTCGAGCTGAGCGACATAGCCGGAGAACTCCTGCCCCAACGTGAGCGGAACCGCATCCATCAGATGTGTGCGGCCCATCTTGATGATGTCGGCGAACTCGCGTGCTTTCGCATCCAGCGCATCGCGCAGCCGCTTCACCGCCGGCACGAGACCGCCAACCATCTCTTCGGCCGCCGCGACGTTCATCGCGGTTGGAAAAGTGTCGTTGGACGACTGCGACATGTTCACGTCGTCGTTGGGATGAATCGGCTTCTTGCTCCCCTTCATTCCACCCGCCAGTTCGATCGCGCGGTTGGAGATGACCTCGTTCACGTTCATGTTGGTTTGGGTGCCGCTGCCGGTCTGCCAGATGCGTAACGGAAAGTGGTCGTCGAGTTGCCCTGCGGTAACCTCGTCCGCCGCCTGGACGATCAAACGCGCCTTCTCGTCACTGAGCTGACCCAGCTCACAGTTCACTTGCGCGGTCGCCTTCTTAAGAAGACCGAAGGCACGCAGCACCGGCCGCGGCATCCGATCGTGCCCGATTGCGAAATGAATCAGCGAGCGCTGAGTCTGCGCGCCCCAGTGGCGATCCGAGGCGACCTCTATCGTCCCCATGCTGTCGGTCTCGGCTCGCGTCTTTCGCTCGCTCTTGGATGCCATGCCTCAATTCCTCTCCGGCGCCGCATGTTCCGGTTCGCCATCAACGCGCGGCAGGCTGATTCGCCGCGCCGCGATTTGCAACGCGGCGCACGCCTATTTACAAGTATGCGTCCGCGCGCGGTGCGAAAATACCGCCCTCGCTGGCCGGCGTCGCGCACGGGCTTTTCAGATATGTTTGGGCCGTATATTTATAGAGTTGTAGCCTGGACCACAGGAGAGACTGGCACCCCATGCCTTGGACGATAACTCGGCTGTGCATCGACTGCCTCGATACCGGGTGTGTCAGCGTCTGCCCCGTGGACTGCATCTACGAGTACGTCGGCACCGACCGCCAGAACTTCCCCAACATGCTCTACATCAACCCCGATGAGTGTATCGATTGCGGCGCATGCGAGCCGGAATGTCCCTGGCAGGCGATTTTCGAGGAGCCTGCGGTGCCCGACGTCCTCAAAGACGACATCGCGCTTAACCACAAGACCTTGGAGCTCGCCGATCAGTTCAAGGTCAAGTCGTTCGCCCAAACGGAACATCCCGCGCCCGAGCAGGTGGCTGCCAACAAGGCGAAATGGGGTGTGGATCCGGACTCCTGATTCGCGCAATCGAGCAACGATCCTGAGTGTGTGCTCGCGGCCTTGACGGAGCCGCCGCCCGCGGCGTTGTGCGCCGAATTCACGTTGGCCCAAGGCGCATTAGAATTCCCAATAGGCATCAGGAAAATTCGGCCCATGGCCCGGCCCGGACACAAACATCGCACCAGCGCATTCGACCCCGCCCGCCGGGGCCTTTGAAAGAAACTGGATTGACTCCAAGGGCAAGCTCACCTAACTTCGGTAAGGACATATAGCGGCATCGGGCCGCGCATCTATCGGAGGCCGAGAAATGTTCAAGAGTCGCTTGCCGTCTATCTGTAAAATAACCGTCGCGGGCTTGGCGCTGCTGCTTGCGTGTTCTTTCAGCACCGCGGGCTTCGCACAGGTGAAGCCGGGTGACGTGATCACCCCTGAGAACGCATCGAAGGTAAAAGATATCGTATCTCCCGGCGTGTACTACAAGGTCGAGCGCGGGATGATCATGAAAGTGGTCCCATCCCAGCGGGTCGACTGGCCGCCTCCCTACAAAGAGGCGACTGAGAAGTACTCCGGCCAGGTACGGTTGTCGGAAGACAACCGCACTGTGGTCGGCTATGTGGCGGGGCAGCCGTTCCCGCTGATCGATCCGAACGACTCGCACGTCGCGACCAAGATCATCTGGAACAACGTGTTCCGGCCGATCACGTCCGACGACTACGATCTCCGCTTCTACGACTGCGACAGTGCCTACCAGAGGTTCGGACCGCAGGAGCAGCAGGTGGCATATTTCCAGATCGGCCACTACGCGGGTTACTCGCTGGTGGGCCGCACCGAAGTTGAGCCGATGCCGACCGACCCGGACTTCAAGAACTCCGGGAGGCTGTGGCTGTTCGGAATCTACCCGATTCTTGCGCCGGCCGAGATTCGTGGCACCGGCTTCATCCGCTGGCGCTATGCCAACCCGTACAAGTCCGACGACACCTGGTCGGTCAACCGGGGTTCGCGCCGGGTGCGGCGTCTGACCGAATCGATCCTGAGCTCGGCGACCACCTCGGGCACCTCGGCCCACTCGTGGGATCCGGATCATTATTCGGGCTTCAACGCCAAGGTCGAGCAGTACGACTACAAATTCTTGGGCGAGAAGAACATGCTTGGGGTGGTTCATGCCGAGCACTCGCCCGAGCTGCGCTGCGCGACCGATGGCGGCGGCAGTGCGTGTCCCGAGGCGTGGGAGATGCGTCACATGTACGTGGTCTCGGCGAAGCCGCGGCGCGGTATCGGTTCGCAGACCAATTCTGAGGCGATCCACAGCGACTCGTTCATCTACATCGACTCGGAAGTGTGGTTTCCGCCGTACATCGACACTTACGATCGCGCCGGCAACCTGTTCCAGAACCACATCTACTGGGCCGCAACCCGCGATCGTCCAGTGCCCGATGCGAAGGTGGCCATCTATCCGTTCAAGCGGACCTTCATCGTGGGCGCGGTATCCACTGATGTGCAGTCGGGCCTGGCGACCATGTGTTACCTGCCCGGCGTCGAGACGCCTGAGCGCGAGTGCTGGTACATCAACATGGGCGCGGTGGACAAGACCTTCTTCAACACCGAGTCGATGGTGAAGGCGGCGAATTTCTAACCACGACGGCCGTCCGGCCTAATTGGATGAAAGAACTGGCGCGGCCCGCAAGGCCGCGCCAGTTTCATTTCGACGCTGAGTGGTGATGCGCGCCTGGTGCGCGCGGGGCTAGATGATTCGCTTCTGCCCGTGCTTGAAGCCACCCTGCTCGGCGTCCGCACCGCCGCGCTCTTGATCCTGATTGCGGCCGCCCCGTCCGCGGCTCCCACGCTCTTCACGGCCGCCGCGTCCGGCGGCCGGTACTATCTCGAGCGCACGCAGAAATCCGTCGCCGCTCGAGCGGGTCGTCAGCATCGGATCGTCCTTGAGCGCGAGATGGATGATCCTGCGATCGCGCGGCGGCATCGGGTCGAGCCGTATCATCTGATGTTCGCGCTTGGCGCGCTCGCCCATTGAAAGCGCCATGCGCTCGAGTTGCTGGCGGCGGCGCGCGCGGTACGCCTCGGTCTCCAGCACCACCGGCGCAGGTTCCTTGATGCGCCGTGCGACGATGCGATTGACCACGTATTCAAGCGCGTCGAGCGTCTGCCCGTGCCGTCCGATCAGGATTCCCGAGCCGTCGCCCTTGATTTCCAGCTCGATCGCCTCGGGCCCGGATTCGCCGGGCGCGACCTCGGCCTTCTCGCCCATCAGCGCGAGGATCTGCTCTAGAAGCGACTGTGCCTCGCGGGTCGTCTCCGGAAGGTTCGCCGCGCGCCGCTGAGCGCCTTCGCTGTCTTCGCGTCCTCGAGATTCCTGTGGACGCGGCTCGGTGCAGCGCGCGTCAACGCGCCGCTCACGGCCACGCGGTTGTGAGTCGCGAGGCGCCCTCGGCGGCGCCGGTGGGGGCGACGCTACTGCGCTGCGCGCAGCGGGGGCCGGCTGATAGGTCACCCGCACTCGCGCCTCGCGGCTGCCAAGTCCCAAAACGCCCGAACGCGGGGTCGTGAGAACTTCGACTACTACGTCTTCTTCGCCGACTCCAAGCTGATCGAGGGCGTCTTTTACCGCGGCCTCGACGGTCGGCGCGCTTACTTCGATTGAATTGTCAGTGCTCATGCCGTCACTGGAGTCTGTTGTCTGAACTCACGGTTAAGGAATAACTGCTGGATTATACCGAGCACGTTGGAAGAAAAATAATACAGGGATAACCCCGCCGGAAAATTGATGAGCAAAACCGTGAAAACGATCGGCATTAGCATCATCATCCGTTGCTGCTGCGGGTCCGGCGAGGCCGGCGTCATCCACTGCTGCGCGAACGTCGATAACCCCATCAGGATGACCAGCACCGGTATCCCTGCGCACGCGGTGTACGGGATCATCGGCATCCACGACACGTGCAGGCAGTCGGGCGCGGACATGTCATTCATCCACAGCACAAATGGCGCGTGACGCAGCTCGATCGAATTCAACAGCGCCTGGTAAAGCCCGACGAAGATCGGCAACTGGATGAGCATCGGCAGGCAACCACCGAGCGGATTGACGTGGTTGCGCTTGTAGAGGTCCATCATCTCGCGGTTGAGCTTCTCGGGTTCCTCCTTGAGCTTCTCTCTGAGCCGCTGCATCTGCGGCTGCAACCGCTGCATCCTCATCATAGAGCGCTGGCTCTTGATCGACATTGGCAGCATCAGGATGCGGAGCACGATCGTCAGCAGGATGATGTCCACGCCCAAGTTGGGCGAGAGGTACTGAAACAGTTTGAGCGTGCGCAGCATCGGCAGCGCCAGGATGCCCGCCCATCCGAAATCGATCGCGCTCGACAACGCCGGGTTGACTTCCTCGAGGACCTCGAGGCTCTTCGGGCCCATGAACACCAGGCTCTTGATCTGCGTCGCGCCGTCGAACAGCAGGTTCGCGGTCGCCTCGTCGCCCGCGATCGAGGTCGTTATCGTGCCAGCCTTGGGAGACTCCGGCAGATAGGCCATTAGGAAATACCGGTCACCAAAACCAACGTAGGTGACTTCACCGGCGAGCGGGGCGGCGCCCTTGTGGATTGCGTCGGCGCTCTCGTTCACTACCTTGCCGTGCACTTGTGACTGCAGCTCCGGTATGTCGCGCACGACGTCTTTGCGCCGCGCAAGGCTCTCCGTCAGCGAAAGCCCCAATGCCTTCGGCGGCGGTCCACCGGCCACCGATGCGTCGATTGTGAAGACGTAACTCGCTCCCTTGAACGTAAGCTCCTTCTCAAGCTTGGCTCCAGAAGCTGTCACGCCGGTGAATACAGTTCGCGCATTTCCGGTCGCGCCGAGGCGTATCTGATCAGGCGCGTCGGTTGAGTACGCGACGTCGTTGTCGCTGGCGATCACTCCGTCGAACGCGGTCACCAACCCCAGCGGCAAGCTTGCTTGCTCTGCCTGATCGACCATCTCATACAGGGGACTATCGGGTGCGACTCCCTTGGTGTACCGCTTGAGCCGAAAGCTCTTGAGCCGTGCGCCGCGCGTGGTGAAGGTCGCGACGTAGAGATCAGTTTCGACCTCGATGGTGCGCTCGGGCGCTGGCGCGGCGGCGGGCCAGGTCACGCCGCCGGGTGGCGGCATCGGCGCGGGTGCGAGCGGCGCAACGGCCAAGGGCCTTGCGGCGGCGGGCGTCGGCGGCGCGGTTTTCTGAGTCTCCGTGTCCGGCGGAGGATAAAGCCGCTTGAGTACGATCTCCTGGTAGGCGAAGACGACCACCAGCGAGAGTACTACAGCGATCAGAACGCGGGTGGTGTCCAACGACGGGCGCCCTCACTCATCTCAACGTCGTCCGCGCATCGTCGCGCGGAACTGGATCGTATCCGTGATTCCCAAACGGATGGCAGCTCGCCAGCCGTCGAATCGCAAGCAGCGTACCGCGGACTGCACCGTGCCGCTCGATGGCTTCAGAAGCGTACACGGAACAACTCGGCTCGAAACGGCAGGCATTGCCAAAGAGCGTGGTGAATAGCGGCGACAGCGCTGCGCGATAGACCGCGAGCATCGCGCGAACGCCGGCTCCCGCTATCCGATCCAGCCGCGATGCCGCGCGCGCGCAGGAGTTGATCAATTGCATGTCACCCGCCAAGCCGGTTCGAGACATTGGCCGCTGCCGAAAGCAGTTCAGCTTCGATAGCGCGCATCGGAAGCTCGCCTGCTCCCGCGCGCGCGATTACGACCACCGATGCGCCCGTGGGCAGAATCGATCGCAACTTCAGCCGATAACACTCGCGCACCCGGCGCTTGACGTGATTGCGCGCAACCGCGTTGCCCACCCGTCGTGACACTGTGATGCCGAGCCGCGATCGGTCCTCGCCCGGTATTCTCTGTGCGTAGAACACGAAGTGTGTGGTCTGGAAGCGTGCGCCGCTGCGCTGGACGCGGCGGAATTCGTCGCCGCGCCTTAGCCGGTCGGCCGCGCTGAAACCCTGTTTGCTCCGCCCGGCGCCTAGCGAGGTTGCTTCGGTGGAATGCTGATCGCGAGCCGGCTGCGTCCCTTTGCGCGCCTGCGCTTGAGGATTTTGCGGCCGCCCGGCGTTGCCATGCGGGCCAGGAATCCGTGGGTTCGTTTTCGTCGGCGGTTGTGAGGCTGATAGGTTCTTTTCATCGATTGTCGTCAATTGAGGTTATGGTTGCCGAGTGCTTGCGCAGCCGGCGGGCGCGTTTGCGCCTGCGCTTGATAGCTCTGTTTGAAAAATCCTTCTCGGATCGCGGAGTTCGTATCCCCCGAGATGCAAATCGAACCACACGCCGCCCACGGGGGCAAGGCCTCGCCCGCACCAGCATGGCAACTTCGCCGCACGCTATCCGCGGTGCTACCTTCCCTCTAAGCCATGTACCTTGACGACACCATCGTTGCGCCCGCGACGGCGGCGGGCACCGGAGCCGTCGCGATCGTCCGGCTTTCCGGCAGGAACGCGCTGGCCATCCTCGAAAAACTTTGGCGGCCCGCGGCGAAGCGTTCCGTCGCCTCGCGCACGCTCCAGCTCGGCACCATCGTCGATCCCGAAACCGGCGCCACAATCGATCG
This sequence comes from uncultured Binatia bacterium (SeqCode), assembly GCA_964429575.1. Lineage (GTDB taxonomy): Bacteria > Desulfobacterota > Binatia > Binatales > Binataceae > CAYSCX01. The sequence goes on from CAYSCX010000004.1 coordinate 64,372, forward strand.
CGTTCTCGCAGTTGCGATGCCCGCGCCGCGAAGTCTGACCGGCGAGGATGTCGCGGAAATCCATTGCCACGGCGGTCCGTACATCGTTCGCCGCATCGTCGCGCTTGCGACTCGCGCGGGCGCGCGCCACGCCGATCCCGGCGAGTTCAGCCGCCGCGCGTTTCTCAATGGCCGAATCGATCTCACCGAGGCCGAAGCCATCGCGGATCTCGTCGCCGCAAAGAGTGAAAGCGCGCTCGCACAGGCGCTTTCGCAACTTTCGGGCGCTCTCGCCGAGCGCATTACGGCGATTCGGTCCGAGGTGATCGCGGTTCGCGCGCACCTCGAAGCTGAAATCGACTTCGCCGACGAAGACCTGAATCTGCCCTCGCGCAGTGACATCGCACGGCAGATCGATCGCGTCGCGCGCGACGTTGCGATTCTGCACGACAGCTTCGCGCGTGGCCGCCGGCTCCGCGAGGGCGCTCGCGCGGTCATCATCGGCAAGCCCAACGTCGGCAAGTCGAGCGTCTTAAATCTGCTGCTCGGCGTTGAGCGCGCGATCGTGACGCCGATTCCCGGTACCACGCGCGATGTCATAGAAGATTCCGTTCACTTGGGCCCGTACCAGCTGGTGCTTCAGGACACTGCGGGCGTGCGTGAATCCGCCGATCAGGTCGAGCGCATCGGCATCGAGCGTACGCTGAAGTCGGTCGGCGATGCGGACATCATCATCGCAGTGTTCGACTCGTCGCGCCCGGTCGATGACGAAGACAATGCGGTGTTGCGGCTTTGCAATGGGCGTGCGGGCGTTGCGCTGCTCAACAAGCGAGACCGTCCGCAAGCCTTGGCGGCCGATCAACTGCTCACGGTTGGTCTCACGATGCCAACCCTCCGTCTGTGCGCACTCGATCCTGCCGACGCCGCCCCTCTCAGGGACGAACTCAAGTCCGCGGTCGAATCCCTCGTGGCAGAATCTGCCGGCGAAGAAATGGCGGTCTCTCGCGAGCGGCATCGCGAAGCGCTCGCGGCCGCTCTGCGCTCGCTGCGCACCGCCCAGGACAGTCTCGGTCGCAATATGCCGCCGGAGATCGTCGCAGTGGATGTCATGGCGGCATCGGATGCACTCGGCGCAATCACCGGCGAAGTCGCGACCGAAGAGGTGCTCGATGCCGTCTTCCGCGAGTTCTGCATCGGCAAGTAAAAGTGCTGTAGCGAAATCCTACTCTCTGTAGGTTCTCGCTGCGCCCTGACTGGCCTGCGAACCGTCCGTGCGCATCTCTTTGCGCAGCTTCGCTGCCCACGGCATAATCTTTCGACTTCCATGAGCTACGACGTAATCGTGGTCGGCGCCGGCCATGCCGGCATCGAGGCTGCCTTGGCGGCCGCGCGCATGGGCGCCAGAACCCTCATGCTGACGCTCAACCTCGACCACATCGGCCAGATGTCGTGCAATCCGGCGATCGGCGGGATTGGCAAGAGCCACCTCGTCCGCGAGATCGATGCGCTCGGCGGCGAGATGGCGCGCGCCATCGACGAGACCGGCATCCAGTTTCGTTTCCTGAACACCCGCAAGGGACCCGCGGTCAGAGCACGCCGCGCCCAGGCGGATAAGGCTGCCTACCGCGCCCGCATGAAGCGCGTGGTTGAGAGCGCGCCCAACCTCGCCGTCCGCCAAGCGAGCGTCGAGCGGCTGGTCGTCGAGGACGGCAGGGTTCGAGGGGTCGAGAGCCAGATTGGGGAGCTCTTCGAGGGGCGCACGGTCGTGCTCACGACCGGCACCTTCTTGAAAGGGTTGGTTCACGTCGGGGACCGCAACTACTCGGCCGGGAGAGCCGGTGACTTCGCCGCGATGGGGCTGAGCGGCCATCTGGCTCAGCTCGGCTTCCGCATCGGCCGCCTGAAGACCGGCACCTGCCCGCGCCTGGACAGCCGGACGATCGATTACTCCGGCCTGGAGGTTCAGCCCGGCGACGAGCCTCCGCCGCTCTTTTCGTTTCACGTGAAACATATCGAACGTGACCAGATCCCCTGCCATCTGACGCATACGACGCCGCGCACTCACGACATCATTCGCAAATCGATCCATCGGTCGCCGATGTACTCGGGTGCTATCCAAAGCAAGGGGCCTCGGTACTGCCCGTCCATCGAAGACAAGGTGATGCGGTTTCGTGATAAGACGCGCCACCAGATCTTCCTCGAACCCGAGGGCCGCGACACCGTTGAGGTCTATCCCAACGGCCTCTCCACCAGCCTCCCCCTCGACGTCCAGATCGAAATGGTGCGCTCGATTCCGGGTCTTGAGCACGCCGAAATCATGCGTCCGGGTTACGCCATCGAGTACGACTTTTCCGACCCGACGCAGCTTGCCCCGAGCCTCGAAACCCAGCTGATAAAAGGGCTCTTTTTTGCAGGCCAGCTCAACGGCACAACCGGCTACGAAGAGGCGGCGGCGCAGGGGCTGATTGCCGGAATCAACGCCGCCATCCACGTCCGTGGCGCTCTTCCCTTGGTCGTGCGCCGCGACGAGGCTTATATCGGCGTGATGATCGATGACCTGGTTACGCGCGGAATCGGCGGCGAGCCATATCGGATGTTCACCTCGCGCGCCGAGTATCGCCTGCTCCTGCGCGAGGACAATGCCGACCGCCGTCTTTCGCCGATCGGCGAGCGGCTGGGGCTGTTGGATGCTGGCGCAGTCGCACGAGTGCGGGAAAAGACCGCCGCAGTCAAAGGGGAGCTCGAACGGATGTCGGCCGCCCTCGTACCTGCCAGCGACGAGGTGAATCGTCGACTCGCAGAGCACGGATCGGCGCCTATCAACTGCAGCACTCAGGCCTGCGAGCTTCTGAAGCGACCGGAGCTGGACTACCAGATGATGATGGCACTTGCGGGGCTCGAACCGATGCTTACACAAGACCAAGCCGCCGAACTTGAAACCGATCTAAAATACGAGGGGTACGTACGGCGGCAAGCCGAGGCTGTCGAGCGGTTCCGGCGCTTGGAGGATACGCGCATTCCGGAGTGGATTGACTACCGGCGCGTGAGCGGCTTGTCCACAGAAGCTCGCGAACGGCTCTCGAGCATACGGCCCGGCTCGTTAGGCCAGGCGGCTCGGATGCCGGGGATCACGCCTGCAGCAATTTCGCTCCTCGCGGTCCATCTAAAAGCCGCCCGCGAAGGCACCTCCCGCCCAGGCCAGTGACCGCTCGTCAGACCACGTTTCACGTGAAACGTTTCAGAGGTCCCGCACTTCCGCCGGAGGATCCGGCGGCAGTCGGGCGCGAGGTGGCCGATTGGGTTGATGACTGGCTGGAGGTCCGCCCGATCGCGGGACTCCATCGCGACTTCAGAGATCGGATTCGAGTCTTCGCCACAGCGCTCGCCGCATGGGGTGCGAAGACGAACCTGACAGCGAAACCCCACGACCCGCTCGAGATAGCCTTCCACCTTGGCGACAGCATCACTCCGCTGGCGCTGTCGCGGTCTGGCAACGCTGGCGTCCTGTCCGGTGCGTTCGACGAGGGCAAGTCAGTTCTCGATGTCGGCAGCGGCGCCGGATTTCCGGGGCTGGTCCTCGCTGCCGCAACCGAAGCCAGCTTCACCTTGATCGAGTCACGTCAGAAGCGAGCGAGTTTCCTCAGGGCCGTATCGGCAGAAATGGGTCTTCGAAACGTGAGGATTGAAACGCGGCGAATATCGCCGGGGGACTTCGCGGGCGAGTGCGACGTCGTGATGACTCGCGCCCTCGGCCAGCCGGAGGTCTTCTTTGCGATCGCCGGGCTCGCGCTGCGCGCAAGTGGCGTCGCGATCATCTACGCCAGCGCGGCGCAGAGGATTGATCAGGAAACCGCGCAACGCGCCGGACTCAACGAATACTTCCGCTATGCGTTCGAATTGCAACGGGGACATGACGCGCTCCAGCGTGCAATCCTGGTCTGGCGCAAATAGCCATGACGGAAGTGTTCGCCGAACACCCACGGGCCCAACGGCTTTGTGGTCGATTCACCCGGTGAATTGATTTCTATCGCCAACCGGCTTACAAGTTGTCTAGGCGTATTGGTTTCACGTGAAACGCGCGGCGCAATGCTGACGCGGCGGACGAGGGGGTGTTGGTGGTGGGGCGGATCATTGCGGTAGCAAATCAAAAGGGCGGCGTCGGTAAGACCACAACCACCGTCAATCTCGCCGCGGCGCTCGCACAAACTTCGCGCAACGTTCTTCTCATCGACATTGACCCACAAGGCAATGCGACGTCGTGTCTGTCGTACAACGGCGCAGCCGGCGACCTCAGACGTTCTCATGAGACGATTTACGAAGTACTGCTTGAGACGCGCCCACTGAAGGAGATCATCCGCGCAGCTCGGCCCTGGCTCTGGATGGCTCCGGCGGGGGGCGATCTGGTTGGAGCCGAGATCGAACTTGCCGCTGCTGAGCGCCGGGAGAGGCGCCTTTCGACTGCTCTAGAAGCTGTCTCCCAAGATTATAACTATGTTCTAATCGATACGCCTCCATCGCTAGGTCTTTTGACGCTGAACGCGCTCGTTGCGGCGGACTCGGTGCTGGTGCCGATGCAATGCGAGTACTACGCGCTCGAGGGGCTCACTTCGCTTCTCGCGACTATCAACCGCGTGCGCAGGGTTCTCAAGCCTGCGCTTCAGATCGAAGGGTTGGTGCTTACGATGTTCGATACGCGCAATCGGTTGAGCCACGAGGTTGCGCGCGAGGTTCGCGAGCATTTTCCCGACAAGGTATTCGATGCGGTGATCCCGCGGACGGTGCGGCTGTCGGAAAGTCCGAGTCACGGGCTATCGATACTCGAGTACGAATCCAAATCGTCGGGGGCCGAAGGCTACCGCCGCCTCGCCCACGAAATCCTTGCACGCGAGACCGCGGTTGAGAGCCACGCATGAGGTGGGCGGTGAAGAGGGGGAGGGTGACACGATGAATCGACGACCGTTGGGACGCGGACTTGATGCCTTAATCGAACGTACGACACCGGTTACTGCGGTGCCTGCGCCCACGACTGGGTCCGAGAGCGCCGCCGGCTGGCTGCTAACGGCGACACCATCAGAAATTGCGCCGTCACCGTTCCAGCCGCGACGCCATTTCGACGTTGAGCGGCTCCAGGAGCTGACGCGAGCGATTCAGAGCCAGGGCATCATCGAGCCTCTCATTGTACGACCGATGCGTACAAACGGTGGTACGCCGGACGGCGCGCGCTTCGAATTGATCGCCGGCGAGCGGCGTCTGCGGGCCGCGCGAGCGGCAGCGCTGGAGATCGTACCGATAATCGTGCGCGAACTCGACGATCGCGCGGCGCTGGAGATGTCGCTGGTCGAGAACCTTTCCCGAGAAGACCTTAACGCGGTCGAAGAGGCCTCGGCGCTCAAACGTCTCGCAGGCAACTTCGCTCTGAGCCACGACGATATCGCGGCGCGCATCGGCAAGAGCCGTCCGTATGTGTCCAACGCGATTCGCCTGCTGGAACTACCCGAGCCGGTGCTCGACATGATCGCGCGAGGTGAGCTGACGGCTGGGCACGCGCGCCCTCTGCTCGCACTCAAGTCGGCTGAGGAGCAGATCGCCGCCGCGCGCAGAATCGTCGAGCAGGGCATCTCCGCGCGCGGCGCCGAAGCGATCGCCAGCGCGCACCGAAAGAGGCGCCGTGGGCGCGCGTCGAGCCATTCCGGCGCTGATGCTAACGTCGCGGCGCTCGCCGAAAGTCTGCAACGCACCTTCAAACGCAAGGTTCGCATCATTCGCCGTCGCGGCAAGGAGCCCGGGCGCATTGAATTCGACTACTACGATGACAATGATCTGACCGCCCTTGCCGCCATCATGTTGCAATCGGCGCGCTCTGCGCAGATGCACACCTAAAGCGCGTCGCTGCCGTTTGCGAACGCGATGGCCGCCCGCAAGGCCGCATCACGCCGCCGAGAGCCGCGACGCTGCGGGTGGGCGCGAAGCGCCCTTGCGATCCGTTACCACGACTGGGAGTGGGGCGTGCCGGTACACGACGACCGGCGCCTCTTCGAGTTCCTGATACTGGAAGGCGCGCAGGCCGGACTCAGCTGGGAGACGATCCTCAAGAAGCGCGCCGCCTATCGCGCTGCGTTTGACGGATTCAGCGCCGCGAAGATCGCGCGTTACGATCGCCGCAAGGTGAATGCGCTTCTTCGGGATGACGGGATTGTGCGCAACCGTCTGAAGATTGGCGCAGCGATCAAGAACGCGCGCGCCTTCATCGCGGTTCGCAACGAGTTCGGGAGCTTCGACCGCTTCATCTGGCAGTTCGCTGGCGGGCGGCCGCGCGTCAACCGGTGGCGCTTCATCCGTCAGGTTCCAGCACGCACGCCAGAATCTGACGCGATGAGCAAGGAACTTCGCCGGCGGGGATTTTCGTTCGCCGGCTCTACGATTTGCTACGCGCTTATGCAAGCGGTCGGCATGGTCAACGATCACACGACCGATTGCTTCCGCTACGCGGCACTGAGGCGGCGGCGCTAGCAGGCTGCGGGAAAAGGCTTCGCAGCCTGCTCCCTCTCTGTTATCTCCCCCTGGTCAGGGGGAGAAGCTTGAGGAAGGAAGCCCGATCCTTCGCCCACGGCTCGGGACAAGGTTTTCATGCAGGGTGCCAGCGTGGTTGCTGAACGCATCGTACCTTGGATAGCTTTTTCCGCACCCTGCTAAGGCTCGCGCGCGCCGGCATTCGGCGCCGCCGCTGGGGCTGACCCTGGCGGCGAGGGGCGATCGCGAGTCCGGACCACGACGACCTTCGGCTCGGTGTCGGTATAGATCAGCACCGGATCGTTCGCAGGAAGGCGCCTCGCCAGAGATTGCCATCGCTCGGCCGGCAGCAGCACGTAGATGCCGGACCGAATTGCGGCCTGGCGGCGGATGTACCCGGTGTCACGGTGGAGATGGAATTGCAGCTCATACGCCCATCGAGAGAAGCCGAAGAGATACAGCGGCCGATCCCGCGGAACCACTTCATTCACTCTTTGTGCCGCGATCGCCGGCTCGCGGCCCTCGCACGCGCGCTTGGCTGCCCAGGGGAGGTGGAAAAAAATTCCCACGACGAGTGCGAAACAGACCACCCCGTAGGCGGCGCGCAGTCGCGCCCCCCAACGAATTTCCGAAGCGCGATCGACGATCCACGCAACCAGAATCGCCGCTGACGGGTACAGTGGGAGCAGATAAACTCGACTCTTGTAGGCGGCGATACTGAAGAAAATAAATGTGACTGCCCAGAAGGTTGCCAATAGCTGGACGCTCGTTCGTACTCGACCACTGGAAGAATTGCGTAGTTCGCGAGCGAGCGGCAGGACCGGAATTAGCACGAGCAAAACCGCGATGACGGCGATCGCGCTGATCACTGGTGATTGCATCACTGCCCGACCGACATAGAACCACGGTGGCATCGTGCCGAGCGCGCCCACGAACCGTCCGTAATTTTCGATTGCCAACTGGTGGCGCGGGTTTTGCGAATAGCCGGTCAGATAGCTCGCGACGTACCAGCTCGACGCGATGATCAATCCGAGTGCAATCGGACCAGGACGAAGCAATGCGCGCAGATCTTTCCAACGCCGCCTTCCCGCCAGGTACGCCAAAATTGTAAGTGATGGAATGATCGCGCCGATCGGGCCCTTGGAGAGAACGGCAAGTCCAAGCGCGAGCGCCGCGAGGTAGAGCATCAGAGAACGCCGAGAGCCCGTCGGCGCCGGCGAGCCCTCGGCGACTCCACCGCCATCGAGCCACCAAGCGAAGCTGAATATTCCCAGCGATTCGAAGAACGTCAGAGTCATGTCGACTCGGCCAAGGCGGCCTTTCTCGATGTAGTAATGCGACGCAACCAGGGCGAGGCCCGCGAGCACTGCGCCGCGCGGTCCAAGCGCCCACCACGCAAAGGCCATGGTGAGCACCACACCCGCGACGGCGTACAACGCCGCCGCCAGTCGCAGGCTCCGCGGCGTAACTTTGTGAATTCCAAGGAGGGTGTGAAGGGCTGTCGAGGTCCAATGGAATAGCGGCGGCTTCGCGATTGGCTCGATGCCGCCGGGGAGCGGAGACAAGAGCTCGCCCTGCTCGACCATCAGCTGCACGGTCATGCCGTCATGCGCCTCGTTGCCGAAGCAAATATCCGCCCCGCCAAGGTCGTGGAGTGTGAGCACGGCCGCTACAGCCGCGATCGCGGCGCACGCCCAAAGCGCGCAGCGGGTCATCGCGGCAATGAAGTGGCCGCGCGCTGGGCGTAGGTTTTGCCGCGTCGCACCAGCACGAGTTTTCGATTGCCGTAGGTGGAGGTGAGGACCGGCTCGAGGCCGAGCGCATCGTGGCGACTGCGCTCCCAGGCGTCGGCCGGCATCAAAACGTAATTACCAGCCGCATCGCCCAATCTGCCCTGCAGCCGAATGACTTTGCGCCTCAGGTAGAATTGCAGAGGCGCGAGTTCCTCCTTGAAGCCGTATACATAGAGCGTGTCGTCGGGTGTCACCACGCGCCTGATCTCATCAGCGGCCGGGCGGTAGGTCAGATTCGCGCATGCGCGCACTTCGCGCTCGGGTATGTAGCCGAAGTTGAAGACGACGAGCCCCAGCGCCGCGACCACGTAGGCGGTTCGCAGATAGCCTCCCCATTTCCAACGGTCCCAGCTCACTACCCACCACGCGAGCAAAACTGCGGTCGGGGGCCACAGCGGCAACAAGTACGCGCGTCGCTTGTATGCTGCTATCGAGAAGAAAAGGACCGCAATGATCCAGAAGAGAGCGAATAGAAGGAGCGCCGAGCGCGTTCGTTCGCTCGTGGAGCCGGTCGGGGACAACGCGCTTCGCCGCGCCGTCCGCAGCGCGGCGAATACTGCAAGCGGAGCGAGCACGCTTATCGGCGCCGAATTCAAGAACAACGGCTTCACGTAATACCACGGCGGCATCGTGCCCAGCGCACCGAAGAAGCGCCCGAAGTTCTCCGCGTCGAGCTGACGATTAAGGAACGCGTCCTTGCCGGCCACGAAACAGGCTAGATACCAACTCGACGCGATCGCCAGGCCGAGTAGCGCAGGTCCCGGCTCGAGCAGCGCGCGGATCAGATCGAACCTGCGATCGACGACGACGAATGCCGCGACGGCCAACAGCGGAAGGATCGCGCCGACGGGGCCCTTGGTGAGAACGGCAAGGCCGAGCGCCAACGCGAACAGATAGAGCAACGCATTGTCGGCGCGCTCGCCGCGCTTGCTCGCTTCCCGGCTTGGCAACCACCACGCAAAGCTGAAAAGCGCCAGCGCGATGAAAAACGTCAGCGTCATGTCGACGCGTCCAAATCGTCCGAGCGCGATGTACTGGTAAGACGCAACCAGCGTGAGGCCGGCGAGTACGCTCGCGGTCGGGCCGAACACGCGGAACCCGAAAGCCATCGCGAGAACGATACCCCCAAGACCGTAGAGCGCGGATGGCAGCCGCAAGTCCATCGGCGTGACTTGGCGGATGCCGAGCAGACGGTCGAGCGCAACGCCGGTCCAATGAAAGAGCGGCGGCTTGTACATCGGCGTGGTGCCGTTCTGGAGGGGAAAGAGAAGCTCGCCGTGCTCCACCATCCGCTGCAGGAAGACGGCTTCGACCGCCTCGTTCCCGTTGCACACGTCGCTGGCGCCGAGCCGGTTCAGGAGCAGCACGGCGGCGAGCACCGCGATCGCGGCAATCGCCGCAATCGCGCGATTCGGCGTCCAGCGTCCGCGGTGCACACCTTCGCCGCCCGGGGTTTGCGCTTGGCTCATGACAGGTCCGATCAGTACAGGTCGTAGCGAAAGATCGCGATGCGTGCGATGCGCGCACGGTCATATCCGCGCCACTTCGCCGCGGGGACCTGGTCGGGTCGGGTGCGCCGGAACTTCATCCGCTGGAAAAACCGCTCCGCGCGATGTTCGCTGGTGCAGGCAAATACGTATCGCAAGCGGCGCGCGCGCGCTTCCTTGAGCACCTCGCTTACCAGCTCCACCGCGACCCCCTCGCCCTGGAAGCGCGTCAGCGTGTAAAGCGCAGTCAGCTCCCCCGCGCGCTCTCGATGGTACGGCTCAGTTAACAGCGAGCAAATACCGGCGAGATGCTCGTCGCCGATCCGGTAGCCAAAGCACGACGGCAAGAGGCGCGCGATCTGGCCGGTAGTACGCTCAAGCAGGAAGCCCTCGTTCTGTGCGCGCACGATCAGCGCCTCGACTTCCTCGAAGTCGTCGATCGACACCGGCCGCACCCATCCGTACTGCATTTCGGTGAACAGGGTTCCTGCGCCGAGGAAACTGAACAGCTCCTCATAGACGTCGCGCGGCGCAACCAGGTTGACCGAGCCCACTCCGTTCTTGAGCGCGTGCTCGGCCGCGCGCACGATCACCCGGCGAAGCCGCCCGCGCACGCGGCGCATCACGCGCGCGATGCGTTTCATCTCAACGAACGCCAGCCGTTCGCCGCCGGCGCCGGCAAGGCCGCCGTGGCGGTCGAGAAAGATCAGCTTGAACATGCGAAGCCGGCTTGCGAGTTCGCGCGCGAACACCGTCAGGTCCTCAGGATCGTCGGTGCTGGTTGATGCGACCACGATCGATCCGGCGCGCAGCCGGTCCCAAATCTGCGCGACCGCCGAGTCCGGCGGATATGGCCGCGAGCGGAGTCCGATTGCCGGGTTGAAGACCGGCGGCGGCGACGGCGGCGCGAGCCTGCCCATCCGCCGGAGCAGCTTCGGCATTCCGTGCGGGGACACGATCACGATGCAGCGCGTCTGGTTGCGGCGAAGTTCGCGCAGCGTACGCACGAGCGAGTCGAGTTCGCTCAATCGTTCGCCGCTTGGCGGCACCAGCGCGAGCAGGAGGCTCTTGCCGTAGAATTCCTCGAGGTAGAAGGTCTTCTCGGAGAAAAGCGCCGCCGCGCTCCGGCCGTCAGCGCCAGTAGCCGCTCCAGGAGCGGCTGTCAGGGGCTCGCCGTTCACGATACGCAACCTGTCACTCGACGTGAATTCGGCTTCGCGCCGGGACAATGCGCGCTTACCAACTGCCTAATGCTTTTCGGAAGCCGCCACGGGCTGTGCGCCTGCGGCCGCGAGGCGTGATGGGCCGGTTGGAGTGGAGCGGGCAATCTCCTGCAGCGTCGTATCTGAGAACATTTCGAGCAGAATCTGTTGGCCCTTCTCCCACACGCGGAACATCCGGCAAGTCGGCTGGAGCGCGCATGAACTCGAGCCGTCAGTACACACGTTAAGCGTGATCGGCCCCTCCACCGCCTCGATGATGTCGCGAAACGAGATGGTGGCTGCCGGCCGCGCCAACTGGTAGCCGCCGCCCGGGCCGCGGCGCGCATGCACGAGACCTCGCCGCATCAGATCGCGGATGACCTTCTCAAGATAGTACTTCGGGATTTGCTCGTGGCGGGCAATCTCCGCGCCGCGCGCAACACCCTCGGGACGGTCCGCCAGGTAGATCATCGCGCGCAATGCGTACTCGATCTTGCGCGGAATCTGCATCAGGCTCATGAGGGCCCTCCGAGTTCCGCAATATTGCGCGCTACCTGCATGATTCTCGCGCTAGCTTGTGGCGGCGAGACTTTGCCCGCGCTCGATGAGCATCCGCTCCACGTATTTCGCGAGCATGTCGATTTCCATATTGAACGCGTCGCCGGGCCGCTTGAGGCCGAGGGTCGTCACTTTGAGCGTGTGCGGGATGAGCGCGCAGGAGAACCGGTTCTCGCCAATCGAGAACACGGTGAGGCTTACGCCGTCGAGAGCGACAGAACCTTTCTCGATTAGATAGCGCGCGTGCGCGGCGGGCGCCTCAAACTCGTAGAGCTTCGAGTCACCCTCGGGCGTGATCGAAACAAGCCTCGCGATTCCGTCGACGTGTCCTTGCACCAGATGACCGCCGATGAGTTTGTCGAGCGTCAAGCAACGCTCCAGATTCACGCGCTGACCGGCGCCAAGGCCGCCGAGCGTCGTCCGTCTGAGCGTTTCCGCTGAGAGGTCCATCGCGACCTTGCCGCGCCCCTTCGCGATCACCGTCACGCACACGCCGTTAACCGCGATCGAGTCGCCAATCTTGATGCTGGCGCCGGGCAGCGTGGTACGTATTGCGATGCGCGCGCCGCCGTTAGCGCGTTTGATGCTATCGACGGTGCCGAGATCCTCGATTATTCCGGTGAACAAATTTCCCTCTGCTGGTGGCGCGCAAGCGCGCAGAAAAATCCTGAAAAATCATATCTTTTTGAACGCGGTGGGAGCAAACGACATTCAGGAGGACGCCGTCGCTAGCGGCGAAAATTCGCCATTGGCGCGTAGTCTCAATGCGACGGTTCCTCTAATCTTTGCACACCATGGCCACCAAGCGACGCCACGCGAAGCGCACGCCCCCCAAGGCGCTGCTCTTCGATTTCGGGGGGACGCTCGCGTTTCTCGACTTCGAACTTCTCGCGCATGAGTTCAGCCGTGATGGGTTGAAGCTCGACCCCCTGGCGCTGGAACACGCGGAGTACGCGGGCCGCGCGGCGCTCGATCGGTACTTGCTGCACGGCGGCGAGCGCGACATGAACCAGGCCTATCAGCATCTGTTTCGTGGCTGGATGGAGGCGGCGGGCGTGCTGCCTGAACGTGTGCGCGACCTCGGCGAACGTTTTGTTCAGCTCAACAATGAACTCATGCTGTGGCGAGTAGTGCGGCCCGGCACGCACGAGGCTTTAGCGAAATTCAAGTCGGAGGGAATCAAGCTCGCGATCGTTTCAAACGCTGACGGGCGGGTGGAGGCGGACGCAAAGCGCTACGGTCTTGCCGAATTCTTCGACGTGATCATCGACTCGCACGTCGTCGGGGTGGAGAAGCCCGACCCCCGCATCTTCCACCTGGCTCTGGATCGGCTCGGTGTCGCGCCCGAGCAAGCGCGCTACGCCGGCGACATCTACTCGATCGACATGGTGGGTGCGCGCGCCGCCGGAATCGAGGGCCGTCTGATCGATCAGCACGGCCGTTACCACTGGGTCGATCACCGCAAGATTCAGCACATCAAAGACATTCATCCGCTCGACAACTGACCTCGGTTGCGGCGCGCGTTGGGGCGGGTGGATAATCGCGGCCGACCGCATCGCAATGGGTACGATTCGAGAGCGTGGAGAGAAGCTTTTTTCCGGTGAGTTGTCGCCGCGCGAACATCATCCGTTACAGCCCACCGGTGAGTCTGAGGAAGTTGCCGACGGCGTGGTTTTCTTCCGCTGGCTCGGAAATTTCACCGCCGTAAAAACCGCAGAGGGCCTGGTGCTCATCGATACCGGTGCTTATTTCAATCAGCGCGGCACGATTGAGATGGTACGCCGGCATTGGCCCGACCGCGTCAACACCGCGATCTACACGCACGGCCACGTCGATCACGCATGCGGGATGCCGGCATTTGCCGCCGAGGCGCAGCAGAACCGCGTGGCACGTCCACGCGTGGTTGGACATCGCGCGGTCGCCGCGCGCTTCGATCGGTACAAGCGCACGGCCGGTTACAACAACGTGATCAACACGCGGCAGTTCAACCGCCCGGCCGCGTGGCCGACCGAGTACGTCTATCCGGATACCTATTTCGACAATCAGCTCAACGTCGTCGCCGGCGACCATCGCTTCGAATGCCATCACGGCCGCGGCGAGACCGATGATCATTGCTGGGTGTTCATCCCGCAAACGAAAGTTCTGTGCACCGGCGACTTGATAATTGGCGCCGCGCCCAACGCCGGGAATCCACAGAAGGTGCAGCGCTATGCTCGCGAGTGGGCGGAGGCGCTGCGCGCGATGGCCAGGACGGGAGCGACGGTTCTGCTACCCGGTCACGGCTATCCGGTCTTCGGGGTGCTGCAGGTGCGCCAGGTGCTGAACGACACCGCCGACTACCTGCAGAGTCTTCACGATCAGACCATTGAGCTGATGAACGCCGGCGCGTCGCTCGACGACGTCATCCACGCAGTGAAGCCGCCGCCAAATCTCGCGGCGAAACCATACCTGCAAGCTGTCTACGACGAGCCGGAATTCATCGTGCGTAACATCTGGCGGTTGGAGGGCGGCTGGCACGACGGCGTGCCTTCACACCTTAAGCCGGCGCCGCTTCGCGAGCAGGCTCGCGAGATCGCCGCGCTCGCGGGCGGCGCCGCAAAGATTGTCGCGCGCGCATTGGAAAAGCTCGCCGCGCAAGACCTCGTGCTCGCCTCGCACCTCATCGACTGGGCGGTTGCCGCCGCACCTGCTGACAAGGGAGCGCATGAAGCGCGCGTGCGGATCTACCACGCGCGCGCGATCGCGTCGGATTCGACGATGAGCCACGGCGTGTTTCGCGCCGCAGTGATCGAATCTGCAAGAGAGGCGGGTGCCGCGCCGCCCGACGACCCGCGAATGGTCTAGCGTGCGCGTGGCTTGGGCGGCAGCGTCAACTTGCCGAGCACCGCGGGTGACCGCGCGCCGGTGACGCTGGGAATGTTCCCCTGGCGGCCGCGCAGCATCTGGTAGCCGAGAATCGCGAATGCGACGGCTTCCAAGGAATCACCATCCACACCGACTTGTCGCGCTAGTCGTACACGCACATCGGCAAGTTCGTGCGCGATCATCCTGCGCAGCGTCGGGTTGCGTGCGCCGCCGCCGGTCAGAATCAGCTCATCAACCGCCCCTCGGGGCTTGATGAAATTCCGTAGCGCATCGGCAATCGAACGCGCGGTGAGGGCAGTCACAGTTGCTATCAGGTCATCGCCGGACACTCGCGCGCGCCGTGCGATACGCTTCACTTCCTGCAAATAGGCTGCGCCAAACTCCTCACGGCCGGTCGATTTAGGCGGCCGTCGCCCGAAATAGCGGTGGCACATGAGCGTACTTAACAGCGCCTCGCTGATTCGCCCGCGCGCAGCGAGCGATCCGTCGCGGTCGAATTTGAGCCGGCCGCGCGACTGTTCCGACGCGAGAGCGTCGATCAGCATCACACCAGGCCCGGTGTCAAATGCGATAATGCGGCGCTCGCCAACCTGCGCGCCCGCGGGCACCCATGTCGCATTGGCGATACCGCCGATGTTTTGGATCACGCGGCCGAGCCTTGGATGCGCGAACAACCACACGTGTGCGAGCGGCGCCAGCGGTGCGCCCTCGCCGCCCAATGCGATGTCCATGGGACGGAAATCCGACACTACCGGCGCGCCCGTTGCGGCGGCGATGATCGACGGCTCGCCAAGCTGGAGCGTTGAAGGCGTCTGGCCGGCGCGTGCGCGCCGCGGCGGCAAGTGGAAGAACGTGTGTCCGTGCGAGCCGATGAAGTCGATCCTCGACAGCGCGATTGATGCGCGGCGAACGGCCGCGGTCGCGGCGCGCGCGAATGCGTGCCCCAGTTCGAAATTCAGCGCTGATAGGTCGCCCGCGCCGACTCGTGTGCCGATCGATGCCTCCATTAGCCGGGCGCGAAACTTGTGTGAATAGGGTTTCGTGGTAAATGCGCGAACGCGCGCCCGCGGCCGCTTGCGATCATCGAGTTCAATCACCGCGGCGCTGACGCCGTCATGCGACGTTCCTGACATCAATCCGATCGCGACGAATTTGCGGCCGCTCAGCTCAACTTTGACCGCGCTCATCCTTATCCTCTGCCCCGGGATCCCCGATCTCGTCCGCCTCGGGTTCGCGCCGCTTGAGCTTGAGCATTTGCCATCCCGCCATGAGAAGCCGAAGTCCGGTCGGGAACTCCAGCTCGCCTTTGTCGGCATGCTGCTGGGGCTCGACGATTACTTTGCGGCCTGTGTGCCACTGCACGAGCAAGACCTTGTGTCCGATTTGACGGCCCGTGACGCGATCGATCGCGAAATCACCGTAGAAGCTGATCGTGCGAAGCTCCGAGAAAGCTGCGCGAATGCGCTGCTGGTCTAGCGAGCCCGCCTCATTCAGCGCCGCAAGTCCGAGCAGTCCCGCGGCGTACGCCTGCGCGGCCGGGTAGTCGCAACGCGAACCGTAGCCGGCATTGCGCATGCGTCGTGCAAACTCGGTCGGCGTGGGGCCGACTTCCGGATTGAAGTCCACCTGGTCCTCCCACTGACTGGGACCCAGGATTCCGTCTGCGCGCGTGCTCAGTTCGGCGCCAAAGCTCCCCAGACCCGCCGCGACACACGCCAGCACGGGTAGGTTAATTCCCGAGGCGGTAATCGCGTGCATCACGTCGATATCGTGTTCGTATGGACCGGCGCTTGCGAGGGCATTGACGCGATTGCGCCGCAGCGCTGCGAATAGTACCTGCGGCGTCTTCTCGAGGTCGAACTTGCCGCGATACTTGAGCCTGACGCGCACACCCTTGCGCCGAATCGCGCGCTCCGCGCAGACGCTCTCCAAGCCATCGGCAACTTCCCGCGCGAAGGCGGTCGGCGCGGTGACGATCGCGACTCGCTTGCGCCAGTACTTGAGCGTCGCGAGCAGCCGCGCGAAGCCGGCGAAATACTCCTCTGCCGGACTCAACACGCCAACGACCATCCGATGACCGTGCTTATAGAGGTCCGCCGCCGCGCCGCCGTGGTTGATGAAAACACGCTGCGCTTGCTCGGCGATCGGCGCCGCGGCTCGCGCGAGGCCGCTCGAATACGGCCCGAGCAGCAGATCGGCGGGCTCCTCGACGCAGAGCTTGCGATAAATCTCGACGCACCGCGCGCGGTCGCTTTGATCGTCGTGCAACGAGAGCGCGAGTTCGTATCTGCGCCCGCCGACACGAACACCGCCGCCGGCGTTGACGTCTGCGACGAACAGTCGCACTCCCGCCTCCGCCTGCTGCGCCATCGCGGCGTAGGCGCCGCTTAACGACAGAGAGAGACCGAGAGTGAGAGTTGCGCTCACGACCTAGCAGGCTGTTGAAAAAGCCATTTTCAACAGCCTGCTTCCTCTCTCGCGTCTCCCCCAGAGGGGGAGAAGATTAGGAAGGCAGCCAACTTTCACGCAGGGTGTTGAGGGCAAAGTCGCTGCGAACATGGAACTCGAGGCTTTTCTCGACCCCCTGCTAGTGCTTGCGGCCAACGCGCAGGAACGCGTCCTAACCTGCGACTTCGGCGATTCCGGCGCGGATGACCGCATGGCCCTCGGAATTGAACGTTTCGTAGGCGAACAATTTGCGCCCGTCGCGCTCGCCGTCCGCCCAAACCTTGGTGGTGATGGTCTGTCCCGGAAGCACCGGACGCGAGAAGCGGACGCGCAAACGCTTGAGCTGCGTTGGATCGCCCGCGCAGAGCTTGTCGATCACGACCTTCGACGTGAACGCCATGGTGCAGAGGCCATGAACGATGATGCCGCGAAGCCCCGCCATTTTCGCCACTGCCTCGTCGGTGTGAATCAGATTCTGGTCGCCCGACGCTTGCGCGTAGCGGTACGTTTGATCCTTGTCGATGGTCTGCGGCACCGTGACCAGGGGCTCTCGGCGCACGGGTTTCTCGAGAGCCTGCTCGCCGCCGGCGCTTCGAGAGCCACCTGCGCGGATGAACACGCCAAAGAGTGTCTTCTGCACCGGCTTGCCATGCTGGTTCTGCGCATGCAGCTCGATCAGCATCGTTTCGCCGCTCGACTTGGTCTCGATCGAGACGATTTTGGACGTGGACGTTATGCGATCGCCCGGGCGGATCACTCCGAGGAACTCCATGTCCTGCTCGCCATGCACGAGACGCAGCAAGTCCGCCTTGACCTCGGGGTCGCCCACCGCCGCGAGCACGGACTGCCAGATGACAGTCACGCCGAACATCGGAGGTGCGACGATGCCGCCCGCCCGGCTCGAGTCGAAGAATGCGGGATTGTCGTCGTTGTATGCACGCGCGTACTTCTGGACAGCCTCGACCGTTACATCGGTGGTGATCGGCGGATACTGCTTTCCGACGCAGGCCTTGTTCAATGGCATTGGTGTGCTCCGAATGGTCCGAGCTTACGGGCCGCAGCCGCCAGCGGGCGCGCGCGCCGTTCGGCTGAGTTCGCGTCCGCCGACGAATACTGCTTTCAACTGTAGTTTGTCGCCCAACACCAGCATATCGGCGCGAGCGCCGACCTCGAGCCGCCCGCGATCAGCGATTCCAAGTAGCAGCGCCGGGTTGGTTGACGCCATCATCGCGGCTTCGCCTACGCTCGCCCCGACCTGCTCGACCATGATGCGCACGCCGTCGAGCAGCGAAATCACGGCGCCCGCGATGGCGCCGTTGTCGAGTCTCGCGACACCGTTGCGCACGGAGACTCCGCGCGCGGCGGCACGCTCCACGATCTCTTTGGGCGCGTGCGCGAGCGCCACCCTGTCGGTCACAACAATCATCTCCGCCGCGCCGCGCAGGCGAAGCGCCATTCGCAACATCTCGGTGTGGACGTGAACGCCGTCGGGTATCACGGCCGCGAACGCGAGAGACGGCGAAAGCGCCGCCGCGATCACGCCGGGATCGCGATGATTGAGCGGACGCATCGCGTTGAACAGGTGGGTGAACATCCGCGCGCCGGAGGCGATTCCCGACCGAGCCTCATCCATCGTTGCGTCGGTATGGCCCATCGAAACGGCCACGCCGCGCCCAACGAATCGGCCGATCGCCTCGAGCGCGCCCGGCAGTTCGGGCGCAAGCGTGATCAGCTTTAATGCGCGCAGCGCGAGCACCCGCGCGAGCGCATCGCCGCGCGGATCGATGTTGAGCTTCGGGTGCGCGCCCAGGCGCGCCGATGAGATGAACGGCCCCTCCAGGTGCATCCCGAGAATCGCAGCTTCGCCGGCGTTGGTGCGTTGCGACTCTTGCGCCTGCGCGATCGCGGTACCCGCGCGCTCGATTCGCTCCAGCGGCGCGGTCACCGCGGTTGGGAGCCATGCCGAGGTTCCTTCACGAGCAAGCACGCGAGAGAGGGCGCACAACTCCTGCGGCGACCCGCGCATCACGTCGATCCCATGCGAGCCGTTCACTTGCAGGTCGATGAGGCCGGGAATGATGTAGTCGCCGGCGGGCGCGTCGGTCGCTTCGATCTGCACGATGCATTCGCCAAACGTCAGCTCACCGCGGACGAGTGAGCCGTCGGGCCGCGCTATCTGTCCGCTAAGCGTCTTCATCGCGCGCCTGCCGAGTGGTTAGTTGGCGCCGAAGCGTTCGCTGAGCAGGCGCGAGAATCGGGGCAGGTAGATCAGATCGAAGGTGTCTTCCTTGCCCGGAAACATTGCGATCGCGGCGCCCTTCAACGCAAGCACATGTTCCCAAGCCTGCTCGAGCGTCAGGCCGCAATCCTGCGCGAGCGTGGCGAACGTAAGGTCCACCAGAAAACGGAGCCGCCGGATCATCTTGTTCTCAAGTTCTATTTGCACTGCGCGCTCGCTGTCTGCCATGGCACTTCTCCAAGTCGGAAGGCGTCGCTGCGTCCGGACCACGAAGTATAGCATCGCACCGCGGCGTAAGAATCGTGACGCCGGCCCGCACATGGACGAGGCTTGTATCGAAACGGAGGGGATGCCAATTTCGCTAACGCTGTGGACTCGACGCGGCTCAAATCCAGCTTCATCTATCTCGCCAATGCGGTGAACGATCTGCGCGCCAATTGGATGACGCTTGGCCTCGCGCTCGCGCCACTGGTCATCGCCGCGTCGCTGTGCCTGCTGCCCGAGGCGATAAACTTACATGAGTGGCTGACCCGCGAAACGGATCCGAACGTGCGCAACATCGCGACGCACCTCGTGCAGATTCCGCACACGCCCGGGGCCGCGCAAGTCGCGCCCGCCGAGTCTGCGCTGCCAATCTGGCTCATCAGGGCATTTCAAGTTCTTGCGGTGGTGATCGCGCTCTCTGTGAATCTGGTCTCGCTATGCGCGTTTGATCGCGCGCACCGCAGCGTACAGGTGCCTGGCGCGGTTGCAGAGACGATCCAGGTTTATCGGCGCGCGATCGCGCTGTTCCCCTCGTTTCTGTGGATCATCATTTTGCAGGTGGTGGTAATCCTGGTCGCGTTCATGCTGCCGCGGCTTCTCGCGCCCGCAACCAACATCGCAATGTTTGTGGGATTGATCATACTGTTTGTGCCGGCAGTGATGGCGAACGTCTGGCTCTATTTCGCGCAGTACGCGCTCGTCTTCGAGGACAAACGGAGCTGGCACGCGCTGCTGCACAGCCGTGAACTCACGCGCGGACGATTCATGAAGGCGGCCGTGCGAATCGTGGTGTTTTTGGCGGTGTGGTCGGGCTACAACTCGTGGGCTTATGCGGCCGGATTGGTGCTCGTCATAGTGCTCGCGCCGGTTGGAGTGCTCACGGGCTTTGTGTGGACGGCGATCTTTGTGCTGGAGATTCTCGCGGTGAGCGTGACATTCGCGACCACGGCATTTTTCATGGCTGCGGGTGTGCGTCTGTACGAAGACTTGCGCGTCATTGCCGCTGAGAACGGAAGCCGCCCGCAAAGCCGGATTGCAGACGCCCCGGCCGCGACGCTCACCGGGTCGCCTTGAACGCTTGTCGGCGCCTTATGCGCGTCGTGCAAGCCGCGTCAGCGCTCGAACCGTTACTTCGAGTGCCGAGAGACTCGGCGTCGCAAGCATTCTGAACTCCGCGGTCAATCGATCCACGTCGCGAATCGCCGCGGCACGCGCTTGCAGAAGCGCGTGAGTCGCACGCGCAACCCCATCGCGGGCAGTCGAGAGCACCGCTGCGGCCAGCGCGGCGCGAGCGGCGCTGATATCGCCGTGCAGTTCGCGCGCCGCGCGGCGTTCCCAACGGTCGTCACTGGCGACCGTATCGGCGGCGGCTTCGAGGGTCGCGAAATCAATGCGCTCCGCGAGCCCGAAATACGCCTCCGCCGCGAGGCCGAGGTCGGCGCCGCGCGATAGAGCCAGCCCTACGACGCTCAGCATATGAGCACTCAGATCCAACCGCGCGAGTTCGTGCGCAAGATCGCCCTCACTGATCGCCGCGCGAAGCTCGCGGTACCGCCGCTCAAATCGTTCGCGCTCGGTTGATGCAAGCACCGGCTCAAATTCTGCGGTGAGCCGTACAAAGCCAGGCCGGTAGCGCCCGACTACCGCGCCGACGTCGCTGGTGCGGTCGCCGTTGGCGAGCACCCACTGCGTCGCGAGACGTGCGCAGCGCTCCACCGCAAGCATCGCATTGAGTTCCGCGTCGGTGGAGATCGCTGGCGCCTGCCCCTTGATGTGCTCTGCGCGATCCAGGACACCGACGATGTCGACAGCCGCAAGCCACGCCCAGACTGCGTCGCGCACGTCACAGCCGAAGTCGCGAATCAGCGCCGGTACGAACGTCGATCCCATCAAGTCAATCAGCGCGTTGACCACCTGCGTTGCGACAAGCTCGCGGCGAAGACCGTGCGACGGCAGGTCGCGCGCGAAACGCTCTTGCGTGGCAGGTGGGAAGTACGGACGGAGGTATCGTTCGATCAAGTAGGGATCGTCGAGCAACGGCGTGGCCTCGAGCTGGTGCACCAGGTCGATCTTGGAGTGCGCGACCAGCACCGCGAGTTCAGGACGAGTGAGTCCGGAGTAGCGTGCGCGACGGTCGCGCAGCGCCTCGCGATTTGGCACCGTATCTTCGTGCGCTAGCAGCGCGCCGCGTTCCTCGAGCGCTTTGATCTGATCGCGAAAGTCGGTGAGTAGCGCGCGGCTTCGCACCTGTTCGAGGCTCAGAGAGAGCACCTGATCGCGATTGTCGCGCAACACGCGCGCCGCAACCTCGCCCGTGCAGTCGAACAGCAGCCGGTTACGCTCATCGAGCTGCAGTTCGCCGCGCGCCAATGCGGGCTGCATCAAGATCTTCAGGTTCACCTCGTGATCCGAGGTGTCCACGCCCGCCGAGTTGTCGATCGCGTCGGTGTTGATTCGCCCGCCAGCGAGCGCGTACTCGATGCGCGCCCGCTGCGTGAAGCCCAGGTTGCCGCCTTCGACCACTACGCTCGCGCGAAGCTCCGCGGCGCTGATACGGCAAGAATCATTGGCGTGGTCGGCGACCTCGTCGTCGGATTCATCGCTCGCCCGCACGAACGTTCCGATGCCGCCGTTGAACAGCAGCTCGACCGGCGCACGCAGGATCGCCCCAACCAGAGCCTCGCTGTCCAGCGCGGCGTCGCTGCATCCAAGCACCGTGCGCGCCTCGGCGCTCAGCTCGATCCGCTTCTGTCCTCTGCGATAGAGGCCGCCACCCGTGCTGATGAGCGAAGGATTGTAGTGGGACCATTGCGACTGCGGTAGCTCGAACAAGCGTTTGCGTTCAGCGTGGCTCGGGATCGGGTCAGGATTCGGATCGATGAAGATGTGGCGGTGGTCGAAAGCGGCGACCAGCTTCAGGTGGTTCGACTGCACAAGCATGTTGCCGAACACATCGCCCGACATGTCGCCGATTCCAACCATCACCACCGGCTGGCCGCTCAGCGGCCCGCGACCCATCTCTCGCAGATGTCGCTTGGCCGATTCCCACGCGCCCCGCGCGGTGATCCCCATGCGCTTGTGGTCGTAGCCGTGACGCCCTCCCGACGCGAACGCGTCGCCCAGCCAGAATCCGTGCTGCTGCGCGATCGCGTTGGCGGTATCGGACATCGTCGCGGTGCCTTTGTCCGCCGCGACCACGAGGTACGCGCCGTCCTCATCGAGCACCTTCACTCGCGGAGGATCGGCGATCGCGCCGTTCACGACATTAGAGGTGAGATCGAGAACTGCGTTTATGAGGGTTTCATAAGCGGCGGCCACTTGGGCTGGTCCGCTCGTCTGCCCGCGACGCGCCTTCACGATGAAGCCGCCCTTGGCGCCGACCGGCACGATGATCGCGTTCTTGATGCTCTGGGTCTTCATGAGCCCGAGGATTTCGGTCCGGTAATCGTCGGGGCGATCGCTCACGCGAATTCCGCCGCGCGCGATCCTGCCGGCGCGCAGGTGACAGCCCTCCATCCCGGGACAGTGCACATGGATCTCGTAAAGCGGCGCGGCGCCGGGCAGACCCATGATTCGCCCGCTGGCGAACTTGAGCGCGATGTAACGTGACGGGTTGCTCGCGTCGCGGAAATAGTTGGTGCGTACGGTTCCCTCGACCATGGAGAGCAGAATCCGCGCGACGCGATCCTCAGTGATGTTTTCGATCGCAGCGACACGGTCAAGGTACGCGGCGCGCAAGGCTGCGATGCGTTCGGCGGGCGGTTCGTCGTCCGGATCGAGGCGTGCGGTGAACAACTCCACCAACAGGCGCGCGAGATCGGGGTACGCAAGCAGCACGCGCCTCAGAGTCGGGCGCGCTGGAGCGAGCCGCATTTGGTACGCCACGGCAAGGTACGCACGCAGCAACGCCGTCTCGCGCCAATTGAGCCCGGCAGTGAGCACAATGGCGTTCAACGCATCGTCTTCGGCACACCCGTCGCGCACCGCAGTGATCGCGCCGGCGAGCAACCCCGCGCCCTTGAGGTTCGCCAGTGGCCGGCGATCTTGCCCGTCAACGCGGAACGCCGCCACAAAGGCTCGGGCGGGTTGCCCTCCCACGACCGGCGCGAACTCGTGCGCGTCTTCGGCCAGCACGTTGATGCCGAAGTTTTGAAGCGTCGGCATCAGGTCGGACAGTATCGGCGACTCACCGCGCCCGAGAATCCTAATCTCGCTCTGCGCGGCGTTCGCCTCGGCAGACGTTACGACCGCGACGTGGTAGTCGCGTCCTGCCGCGGCGAGCGCTTCGATCTGCGAAATGTCGTCGATCGCACGCTCGATACCGGTGTGTGCTTTGTAATCGGCTGGAAACGCCGGCCGCCACCGCATCCAGATGTCGTTTCCGCCAGTGGCGCCGAACCGCTCGTGGAGCTCGTCGCGCAACTGTGCCTCCCAGGACCGTGCGAGGCGCGGCACTTCGATTTCAAGCTCGCGGATTGCCGCGGCCGTAACCGGGGGCGCCGCGATGCAGAAGTGCAGCCGCGCGGTGTAACCCTCGCCAAGCGCAAGGTAGTAGTACACCAGGGTGCCGCCGAGCCGCCGCGCGAGTGCCTCCTGGATCCGCAGTCTCACTTCGGCGGAAAACGCATCGCGTGGCATCACGACGAGCACCACCACTTCGCCGTGGCGCGTGTCGCTCAGGATGTGCAGACGGACGTCGTCCGCCGACTGGACATCCAGCACCAACCGCAACTGCTGGCGTAAATCCTTGATGGACGCGCGGAACAGCTCGTCCTTGGGGAAGCTGTTGAACGCGGCGACGATCTCCTTGTAATCGTGTGAACCGGGCGGCGCCTTTTCCGTATCGAGCACCGCCTGGAGTTTCGCGCGCAATATCGGCACGCGCTGCGCTTCCTGGCCGTACGCTTTCGAAGTGAACAGTCCGATGAAATGATCGAATCCAGCAACGCTGCCGTCTGCCGCTGTGCGCCTGACCGTGATGCTGTCCATCGGACGGCGGCGGTGAACGTGCGACTCCGCACGCGTCTTCGCCACCAACAGCGGCGGTCCCTCGAAAACGTACGCGCTGACCGGCGGCGCGATCGCCTCATAGCTACGAGCTGGGCCGAACCGATCGATCGTCTCCCCTCGCAACACGCCGAGCTCGGAGCCCGGATCGGCTACGAGCGCGCGCGCACCGTCGGGCGCTTCGGTCGTGAAGCGGCAGTATCCCAGGAACACGTAGCCGCCGTCCGCGAGCCATCGCAGAAATTCGCGCACCTCCACGAGCTCGCGCTGTGATGCGATCTCTGCGCAGATCGCGAGCGCTCGCTCAGTCATCGCCTGGTAATCATCCGTCGCGAAGCGCACCTCGCTGAGAATGCTTTCGATCTCGCGTTGGATCGCCGCGATTCGCTCCGGTTCGACAACGAGTTCGAGTTCCACGTGCACCAATGACTCGCCCCGCTCAAGCGCATTGGCCTGCTCGATGGTTGTGACGCGGCCGGCGCGGTCGCGCGCGACGCGAATCACGGGATGCAGCATCCTGCGCACCGCCGCGTCGAGCGATCTGAAATATTCGAGCAGGCTGTCGATGATGAACGGGCAGTCGCGCATCACGGCATCGACCACGGTGATTCCTTCCCGCCCGCTTTGCACGCGTACGCACATTGGCGATGTGCGAATCTCGAAGAGCTCCCAGGCGGCGCGTGCGATCGCCAGCCGCTCGGCGGCCGATGGGAACGCACTCGCGTCGCGCGGCTCCCGCGAAAACAGCGAATCGGCAAACAGCTTGAGCCGCCGTGCGTCTTCGCGCGGCACACTTCGCTCAATCAGCGCGTCAAGTTCCGACTGGATTGCCAACAGAGTTGCTCACGCGGCCCGCGTGCGAGATCACAATTATAGTTTGCAGGAGCGCGCCACCGCCACGCCCGTCTTGCTCGGCGCGTGGCGTTCGACCCGCGCGCACAATAGACTCGCACGCTAACGCATCGCGCAGCGAGCCTCATGCCCCAAGTTGAAATCAGCGGTATCTCCTTCGGGCCGTTCGGGATCGCCCATATCGAGGGTAAAACGATCATGGTGGCGCATGCAGTGCCCGGCGACTTGCTCGAGGTCGAAATCGAATCCGAGCGTCGCGACTACGCGACCGCGCGAATCACCCGCGTGGTGCGACCATCGGCAGATCGGCGCTTCCCGCCGTGCGAATATCTTCCGCGCTGCGGCGGCTGCGACTGGCAGCAAATCGCGTATCCTGCGCAGGTGCGGCTCAAGGGCGCACTGATCGCGGCGGAACTCGGCCGCGCGCTCGACCTGCAAATCGATCCGGACGGATTGGTTGAACCGGCGCCCGCGGAGTTCAACTACCGGTCGCGCGTGCGGCTAAAGGTCGGCGCGCAAGACTCACTCGGATACTACCAAGCAGGCACGAATCATCTCGTCGCAATCGAACGGTGTATGGTCGCAGGCTTCGAGCTCCGCCCGGCTCAAGAGCTGGCCGCGGCGTTGCCGGGGCGAATCAACGAAATTGAAATCGCCGCCGGCGCAGACCGCATCGTCCTGGTCGCGCACCTCAGGAAGGCTCTGAGAGCCGGTGATCGCGCTACGGTGGCGAATTTGGTTGCGGAGCGCAGCGAACTCGCCGGCGTAATCTTGCGTGCGCGTGGCGAGCGGGAAATTGTAGGCGATGCGTCGGTGACGTTCGAGATTGAACCCGGTGCCGCGCTCGAGGTCGATGCCGACCTGTTCAGCCAGGTAAATCGCGAGCAGAACTTGAAGCTGGTCGCGGCCGTGATGCGAATGAGCGGGGCGGCGCCCGAGCTGCGAGTGCTCGATCTGTTCTGCGGCGCCGGCAATTTCAGCATCGCGGCCGCTCGACGAGGCGCCCATGTGATGGGTGTCGATGCCGACGCGCTCGCGACGGCGGCAGCCGCACGGAATGCGGCGCGGCTTTCACTCGGTGATACTCAGTTTGTCGCGATGAAGGCGGCTGAGATAGCGCCGTTCCTGGTGCGTGCGCGCTACCGGCCCGACGTTGTCATTCTCGATCCGCCGCGCACGGGCGCGCCCGAGTTGATCGAGCCGATCGCACGGCTGGCGCCGCGTACGATTGCTTATGTTTCGTGCGACGTCTCGACACTCGCGCGCGATTTACGCGCGTTATCGCACCATCGCTACGCTTTGCAGGAAGTGCGCGCGTTCGATTTCTTTCCGAACACACATCACGTCGAGATCGCGGCGAGGGCGGTATTGACTTAGATCAGGGGCCATCCCTAATCTAAAGCGTCGGTTTCCGGCACCTTCCCACCAGAGGGTTGGTCTAAGCGATGCCCAAGCAGGAAAAGGAAAAGCTCCCTCGGCCGAAGATTACGATCATTCCGTGCCGCGGGGTGGGCCAAACCATCAATTATCTGCTCGAGGACCGCGACGATCTGGAATGGATCATAGCGGTCGGGCGCACCAAGAGCGGCGAACTTTTCTTCTACGATACCGGCGGCGACATCGTGGAAGATCTCGGCACGCTCGAGTATCTGAAGGCGCGCATCGTGCGCGCACATTTCGGCGACGAGTACGAGTAAACCGCGCTTTTGACGGCGCGGTATTTTTTTGCGCGCCGCCATCGCGGCGCACTCATCTAATCCTCGAATTCGTCTTCCGGCGGGCGCGCGTAGATCACGCCATCTTTGATTTCAAGCGGCACGCGGTACAGCAACTTCCCGCATGCGCTCGCCGGTCCCGCTACGCATTCGCCCGTATCCGGTTGGTAGTACGCGTTGTGCGTCTGGCACATCAGGTAGCGGCCTTCCTCAGCGAAGAACTGGTTGTCCACCCAATCCAGCGGCATCGGAACGTGCCGGCACCGATTCACAAAGGCGTGAAAGTGGCCGCGAAAGTTGATCAGAAAGCACTCCTCCTCCTCGCCGCGAACCGGCAGGAGAAACTTGAAGGAGTGGCCGGGGCGCACCTCTTTCGCGCGAGTAACGCGATAGCGCAGGCGCGCGGGTCGTGCCGCTGCTTGACCGTGAGTGCGCCGAAGCGGCGCGCGGCTCTTATGGCGCTCTGACATCTGAGCGGCGAAATGCGGGTTGGCGCCGCACCACGTGATCCGATGCGGCGCGGGTTCCTTGCCGGAGTGTGTCAGAGCACCTACCATCTGTAAACGCGAGGCCTGCTCGATCCGCGATCGCAGGCTGCGAAAATGGAAAAACCGAAGATCCGCGCGGTCGAGGCGTTCCCGATCGAGCAGCAGGACCAAACGCTCATCTGTCTGCGCGACCCATCAGGTCTCGCGCCAGAGCCGGTGATGCTCGGCATGGGGGCATATTTCCTTGTTACGTTGTTCGATGGTGCGAACGATCTCCGCGACATCCAGGCTGCATTCACGCGGCGCTTCGGCGACATTCTTCCGCTCGACAATCTGAAAGAGCTGATCGAGACTCTCGACCGCGCATATTTTCTCGATTCCCCCGCATTCGCCGAGCGCGAGCGGCGCATTCGCGATGCATTCCTTAAGAGCCCCAATCGCCCGGCGGCGCTGGCCGGTCTCTGCTACGAAGCCGATCCGGCGCTGCTGCGCGCCGAGCTGGCGGCGTTTTACGATCCTCCGGCCGGACCAGGACGCGCGCGGAGCAAGCGCGCCAGCGGCAAACTGGCGGGACTGATCGCGCCGCACATCGATCCGCGGCGCGGCGGCTGTGCGTACGCGCATGCATACGGCGAGCTTTCCGCACACCAGCCGCCCGAGCTGGTCGTGATTTTGGGCACCTCGCATTACTGCGCGGGACCGGAGCTATTCACCGCGACGCGCAAGGACTACGCGACGCCGCTCGGTGACGTCGAAACCGATCGCGATTTCATCGAGCGCCTGTCGGGGCGCTACCGGGGCGGCGATCTGTTCGCCGGCGAAATCCTTCATCGCAACGAACACTCGATTGAGTTTCAAGCGTTGTTCCTGGCGTGGACGCTCGGCGTGCGCGGCTATCAGATCGTTCCGATTCTTCTAAGCTCGTTCCGTCAAATGGTGATGGCCGGCGAACGGCCGTCCGCGGATCCACGAGTCGCGTCATTTATCGATGCACTTCGCGCGACGCTCGCCGACGACCAGCGCAACGCGCTGATTGTCGCCGGCGTAGATTTCGCACACGTGGGAAGAAAGTTTGGCGATGCGCAGGCAGTCGACGAAGAGTTTGCGGGGCGGGTTCGGCGCGAGGACCACGCGCTTATTGAGTACATCAAGCGTGGTGACCCGGACGGCTTTTTCGGCGACGTCGCGAAGGATCGCGACGCGCGGCGCATCTGCGGTCTCGCGCCGATGTACACGCAGCTCGAGCTGCTGCGCGGACGCACGGGACGCCTGCTCAAGTACGACATCGCGATGGAGCCGGATACAGGCTCCGCAGTGTCATTTGCGAGTCTCGCAATCGATTGAATGTCGACTCCCGCGCCGACGTCACGCGGGACGCACCAAATGGGGTTGCATCGCGTACCATAGCGGGGCGATCTGGCAGTTCACGGACAGAAATCACGCTAAATCTCCCCGCAAACACGCCATTGCCGCCGGTCAATGATTGGCATGGCGTTCGCTTTCGTCTAACGATTGTAGAGGCAGGCAGGAGGCTCAGATCATGCGTAAAAGAACGCTAGTTGCGTTGACACTGCTGACAGCAGCCATGCTGCCAGTCTCGTTGCCGCAATTCTCGAACGGCAACCTGACCGCCGACAGCTGGATTGCGGCGGCACATGCCGAGAGACCATCGGCGAGCGAACTGCGCAGGCACGGCGTCGTTATCTTCGACAATTTCCTCGACAAGCACCCGCAGGTCGCGAAGGACATTGCGAGGAATCCCAATTTGGTCAACGACCGGAGCTATCTGAAGAACCACGAGGAGTTTCACGAATTTCTGAAAAATCATCCGAACCTGCGCGACAGTCTGCGCGACAATCCGGACCAATGGTTGCGTGGCGTGCGCAACTACGATCGGTGGAAGGAGCATCGCGGTGGCGGAGACTGGGGCGAAAACCATGGTAAGTTCTTCGACCCGCGGCGCGAGCAGCACCTAAAGGGCTGCTACGCGCGCGGCAACTACGGCGGCAAGGGACTGCCTCCGGGTCTTCAGAAGAAATATGACAAGACCGGCCATCTGCCGCCGGGACTCGAGAAGCAGCTCGCGGAGCGCGGCACTTTGCCGCCTGGGCTCCAAAAGAAAGTTCAGCCGATCGATTCAACGTTTGCGCGCTGCGCCGGACCGCTGCCGCTGAATACCCGGCTGTTCAGGAGCGGCAACGATTTGGTTCTGATGAACGAGCGAGCGGGGGCGATTGTGGACGTGCTGCGCAACTTCTATTGATACGCGCGACCGCATCCCGCGAATCGCATCGCATATCCGGCGCGGAGCGCTGAACGCTCCGCGCCGTTTTCGGTGGCCGGATGTGCGTCCGTAGCTAATGCGATGTAGCAGAGCGGGCAGCGGTGTCAGCGCCGTTGGTCTCGTCCACCGCGAACGACCATGTGAACGTCTTGCCGCGCTTGGTCGTGAAGGCAGCGTCGTACTTCGCGCCCGGATGAAGCGGCTCCCGCGGAACCAGCGCAACCGCACCGAATCGCTTGAGCGCCCAACGTCCATACTCCTGACCCGCAGCGTCGGGATTGACGTAGCTTCTGGCGTCAAATGCACAGTGCTCGATTTGTCGCCCGTTCTCGGTGATTGAATGCGACGCGAGCTGCGCGTCGATCAGGCGGCCGAACTGCACGCTGAGCGGAAGTCCGGCAGGTTCGCCATACCCGGGACAACTCGAAAGCGGGTCCGGCCATTCGCCCGACAATGATTCCAGCGGCAGCGTCGAACCGTTCGGCGGGAATTCAACTGGATCGTCAAATATTTTCGGCGGACCGATCGGGACGGGCAGCCGAATCGCCATAACCCAACAGCCGTTTTTTTCGTATGCGCCGAGAGCGGCGACGGTCAGCTTTGGGTCGAGCAATGCGAAGCGGTGAAAAACGCTTGCGATCGATCGTTCGATATTCCGTCCGGTGTTCAACGCGCCGCAGCCCCACGCCATGTCCAGGTTCGGGGCGAGTTTCGCGCCGGATTCTGAGAACCATGGATTCGCCGGGTCTTCCTGCCGCGATTGGTGCCCGAGATTACGCGCCGTGCGTATTAGATCGCTGTGGTTTTCGAGAACGTAACGGGCGTGCTTGAAGCATGCGTCGGTCAGGGACGCATCTTCCGCGGCGGGCGGAAGTTTCTCGATCGCACGGTACGAGTTCATCCGCTCCAGCCAGTCTGGGAGCGGGGCTGTCTGCACCGGCGCTGCCGGTGAAGACTCGGCACGCGGTTCGGTCAACGCTCGCATCGATGGAAACGATGCCGCGGCTGATGCCGCAACCGCGAAGCACGCGGCCAACGCCCAGCGCTGCATTGCGGATTGCCTTCCCAGATGCTCTTAGGGCGCGCCCGCCGGCGCCACCGAGAACGACCAAGCGCGGGTCCCGCCGTCGGCGGTGATCGAGACGGCATATCGCTCGCCAGTTACCAGCGGCTTGCGCGGGATCATCACGATAGCACCGGCGCTATTCAGCCACCGGCGCCCGTAGTCCTGCATCACGCCATTCGGATTTTGATAGTTGGCAGCGTCGATCACGCAATGCTCGACCGGTCCCGTGGAGTCGGAGAGCGAATGCTTGCTGGCGGTCACCAATCCGTCTTCGCCGAGGCCCTCGCCCAGCGCAAGGATGATCGGAGCGCCGCTGGGTGCCCGGTAGCCTTCGCAACTCACCAACGCGTCGAGAGTGCCGTTGCCGTGATCGGCGAGAAGCGTGGTGCTCCCAGCCGGCGGCGGAAACTGAATTGGCTCGCGCAGTCTCGCTGGACCTTGCGGCACCGGTCCATTGGCGGGGTTCCACCGCGCCGCTACGGGATCGGCGTACACCTTCACAAAGCTGCCCTTGTCGAGTCCGAAGCGTTCCGCAACCACCGCGACGCACTCATCGTGTTCACAATAGGTGCCGAGCCCCATTGCAGCGAACTGCGGGTACAGTACGGCCAGAGCGTTAAACGGCATCGACATGATCTGGTCGACGAACGCGACGCCGTCAGCGGGTACCTGCGCACCCATCAGGACCGTCGCGTCCTTGGCCGCCTTTGCGCCTTCCTTGCTGTACCACTGATTGCCGGGCGACTCCGCCTGCGCGCCGTAGGGAAGTTGTCCGGCGCCCAGCTTGCCGTTGGAAACGTACCAATGATACGCGCGCACTTTGTTTTTGATCAGGTAGAGCGCGTGTTTCTGCGCGCCGGCGTTGAGGGACAGGTCAACCTCAACCGGCGGAACGCCCGCCATTGCGCGGTAATAGTTGGTCCGCGCCGCAGCTGATCGCAACGGCTCCGGAATATCCGCCGCGGCCTGTTCCGCGGGCGTGCCGGTCGTAGCGGACGGTTGTGATGTCCTCGCACCCGGCGCGCATCCCCACCCGCCAATCACGCACAGCAGTGCGGCTGCCACCGACGCGCCCCACGAAGCCGAATTGCGCATCAGCATTCGACCGCGCGCTACTGCTTGCAATATCCGGCCTGCCGCAGGTAGTCGAGATCCTTGTCCACTAGCCGCCCCGCAGTCGAACCACTCGCATAGACCACCGTGTTGTGTTGCGCATTGATTCGACATGCGGCATTGGCAATGACTTCTCCGGATTGGTTCCGGATCGGCACTGTCGCATCGATCGTGCGTGAACCCATCTGCTCCCGCATCGTGCTGTCCGCCTGCTGTCCGTTAATCGTCATCGGTTGTTGCGACGATTGCGCGCAGATCAGCGCCGCATCCAGCTGGCAGCGCTCGTCACCGCCCCCTGCCTTCATGCCCGCGCACCCACCAACCACGGGGCAAATCGTGATGACTGCGATCAGCCGGAGAGAAACATTGATAACCATGTGTTTACCGCCGTTCACTGAATCGCTGCCAGTCACTTCCTAGCAGAGTAACATCGTACATTCCAATAGCTGCAAAGGTCCGGCTCGGAGCATGGCGTGTGGGGCGCCTTCGCGCGATTGTGGATGACGGTCGGCCGTAAAGGTCAGTAGCGGGCGGCTTGGCTTATTCTCCGCGTGAGGACGATCTGGCAATGCGGGCGATTCGACATCCGATGAGCGGCGCCGTGTACGATCTTCAAGAGGACGGTAATGTCCGCGTCGAGAAGGATGGAATGACCGGGCTCTTCCGTCCCGACGGGACTTATATTTCGGGTGACATCCACTCTGCGGATCCGCAGCTCTGCGGGTGGATCGGAGGGTGCGATGTGCGCGCGACCGCGCCACTCCGGGCCCGCGCCGAAGGGAAACTAAGAAATGACGCTGGGCGAGAAACCGCCGCGCAGTTCATCGCAGCCGCTCACGTATCGGCGGCTAATCGCCGGCGACACGCATCGCGTCCCTGACGTTCTAAGGCGCGAGCGCCGACTCGAACTTCCGCCGTCTGAGATTCCGATCGAGAGTTACACTTCGCGTGAGTTCTTCGACTTGGAGGTTGAGCGGCTTTGGAAGCGGGTGTGGCAGATGGCCTGCCGCGAGGAGGACATCCCCAACGTCGGTGACAACATCGTGTACGATATCGCCGGACTTTCAATCATCGTGGTACGCGCGGCGCCAGACCGTGCCAGTCTGCGGCGAGGTGATCGGCGAGTACGGTGACTGAGACCAACTCATCAACTGGTACAAGAATCGGGCAGGCCAGAGTCCCTTGGTCAGTCCCGCATACGACATCTTGAGCGCCGAGGCGGCGTCGATGCCGCCGTCGACGAACGCGGAACGGCTCACCAACCTGAAGGAACTGGTTGCGACGGTCGAAGGATGGCTGGAGTCGATGCCGAGTAGACTTCAATGATTGACTCTGCTGAGTAAGCTTGGGCCGAGAGTGGGAGCGCGACGACCAACGGCATCGGCAGAAGATGCGTTATTCGTAACGTGGTTGATAAACTCCGCTGAAACCCGGCGGCCGCCAGCCTTCATTTGCGCACGATAGGCAAGCCGAATAGTACTTGAGTCTGCCATTTTCGCGGCCCGCCAAACTGATCATTAACGCGGTCGGCGTTGTCTTTTGGCAAGCGAAGCAGATCGCCACCAACGCCTTATTCTCCTTGGCGGAGAAAGCACTCGGCATCTGCTTTTATCCTCGAGCTCTAGCCGATCGTCCGAGAATAATGCGTATCCGATGGTCCCCTCCGTCGTTAACCAGGGGGATAAGGGGCCGGGCGCTCGATAGAGCCTCGCCGTCGAGCTCGAGGCAGGTGATTCCGCGACTGACTCCGTGTGGGTTCTCGACCGCAATCTCATAGCGTGCGGAATGGTATCGGAAGACGATTTCGAAGCGTGGCCAAGTCTTCGGCACGCACGGATCGATGACCAGTGTCGCGCCGCGCAAACGAAATCCGAGTATCCACTCGAGGCCCGCCCGGTACATCCATCCGGCCGAGCCGGTGTACCAGGTCCATCCACCACGTCCGACGTGCGGGGGCACGGCGTATACGTCGGCACCGGCGACGTATGGTTCCACCCTGTAGCGATGAATGCCGGCGCGCGTGCTTGCGTGATTGATGGGATTCAGCATCGAGAATAGCTCGCCCGCTTTGTCTCCCTCGCCCAGTATCGCGAAGGCAATCACCGACCAGATCGCAGCGTGCGTGTACTGGCCGCCGTTTTCCCGGATTCCAGGCGGGTATCCTTTGATGTAACCAGGGTCGAGCGGCGCCTGATCAAACGGCGGTGTGAAGAGTAGGATCAGTTTTTCATTCCGGCGTACGAGGTATTCGTCCACTGCCGCCATCGCGGTTGCAGCGCGAGCCGGATCGGCGGCACCGGAGATCACTCCCCACGATTGCGCGATCGAATCGATTCGACATTCGCTATTCGAAGCCGAGCCGAGCGGTGAATCGTCGTCGAAGTAGCCTCGCCGGTACCAGTCGCCATCCCAGCCGTTTCGCTCAAGGGATTGCTTGAGGGCGGCCGCGTGCCGGATCCAGATCGCGACGCGCGCCTCCTCGCCGCGATCATCGGCGAGGTGAGCGAAGTCCGAAAGCGTGGAGTAAAGGAACCAACCAAGCCAGATGCTCTCGCCCTTACCCTTCTCGCCGACCCGATTCATCCCATCGTTCCAGTCGCCCGTGCCTATTAGTGGCAGGCCGTGGTTACCTACCGCCAGACTCACGTCGAGGGCCCTAGCGCAGTGCTCGAAAAGACTGGCGTGTTCGTCGGAGACGATCGGTTGAAAGTACGATTCGTGTTCGTGGGCAGGGAGGATTGGCCCTTTCAAAAAGGGAACAATCTCGTCCAACACTGCGACATCGCCTGTGACCTCGACATAATGGGCTGCTGCATACGGCAACCATATCCGGTCATCGGAGATCCGCGTGCGGACCCCTTTTCCTGACGGTGGAAGCCACCAATGTTGAACGTCGCCCTCGGCGAACTGCCGCGCGGCGGCGCGCAACAGATGCTCTCGCATAACTTCCGGCTTCGATGCAGTGAGCGCCATCACGTCTTGTAGCTGGTCGCGAAAGCCGTATGCGCCGCTTGCCTGGTAGAACGCCGATCGCGCCCACACGCGGCACGCAAGTGTCTGGTAGAGCAGCCAGCGGTTCATCAGAATGTCCATCGATCGGTCAGGCGTCTTTACTTGAACCGCGCCGAGGATGTCGTCCCATTGCCGGATAATCGCGTGGAAGACCGAATCCAGGTCCGTCGTTCGATAGCGCGTGATTAAAGAAAGCGCCTCCGCCTTCGTCGCCGCCTCGCCGAGAAAAAAGACAATTTCGGCCGCACCGTTCGGCGCGAGCTGAAGCTGAGTTTGCAGGGTGCCGCAGGGATCGAGTCCGGCGCCGACCCGATTGGAGAGCGGCGTTGCGCCCGCGAGTGCGGCCGGAGAATCCAGAGTGCCGTTGCGGCCGAGGAATTCCGTCCGGTCACCGGTCCAAGCGGTCTGCTTTCCGGCGAGGTCGGCGAAGGCGACGCGACCGCCGAAATCGCTGCGCCAGGGGTTACGCGCGAGCATCGCTCCGGTTGTCGAATCGATTTCCGTGACGACGAACGGCGCAGAAGTGACGCGTGACGCGCCGAGCACCCACTCCACGTACGCGCTGACCGACAGACGCCGCGATCGCGCCGAGAGATTTCGGATCTTCAACCGGGAAATCTTGATCGAGTCCTCGGGGGACACGTATTGCAGAAGCTCGAGCGAGATCCCATGCGAAGTGTGCTCGAAACGGCTGTAGCCCTGGCCATGGCTGACGATGTATGGCGAGACCTCACGAATCGGGAGAGCTGTAGGACTCCAGAGCACGCCCGAGTCTTCGTCACGAAGGTAGAATACTTCACCCGGAGTATCGGAGACGGGGTCGTTCGACCACGGACTGATCTGGTTCTCGCGACTGTTGATCGACCATGTGTAACCTGAGCCGGTGGCTGACACTTGGAAGCCGAACGAGGGATTGGAAATCACGTTCACCCACGGCGCCGGTGTCCATTGGCCCTCGGTAAGGATCGTGACATATTCCCGCCCGTCGGCGGCGAAGCCGCCGAGACCATTGAAAAACTCAAGACTCGCTTGTGGCACCGTGGCCGTCGGCGGCGCGATCGCCGGCGCCGGCTCGCGTCGCGGCGGCGGCGCGGTGGCGGTTTGCGATTCCTCCAAGCGATTGACCTGCTCAGTGAGGCTTCCGTGGCGGCTGAGGAGCACCGCCCGGGCGGTGCTCTGGAGCAGGCTTCGCACCTCGACCGAGACCAGATCGGAGCGCAAAACAAACACCGCTCCCCGCGCCGCTTCTCCGTCGGCGTGCGGCCGCGATGGTTTCGCGCGGACCAGCGCTTCCAATGAGGCCTGCAGATCCTGATCGTAGGACGAATGCCTTTCGTTCAGAATCACTAGATCGACGTCGAGTTGCTTCATCCGCCAGTATTCGTGGGCGCGGACCAATTGCCGAACGATCTCTCGATCCTCTACTTCATCGATCCGGACCAACACGATCGGCAGGTCGCCGGAGATTCCGTGGGCCCATAGCGTCGAAGGTCCGCGCTCGCTCCGCTTGAGCACTTCGGACGAAGGACGCATCGTCGGGTTGGCGTAGAGAACGTGATTGGCGATGCGCTGGAAGAGATGCGCCTCGTCGGGACCGGCGCCGAGATGGTGTAGCTGCACCTGAGCCTGCGTCCAAGCCAGAGTGAGCGCGCGCTCGAAGGCAGTGAAGTCGTGGTGCTTGTCCGCCAGGTCAAGCGCTTCGATTCGGGAGGAAGCAATCAGGGTCCAGAATGCGACGCGCGCCCGGCCACCCGGCGGAATTCTTAAATGGCGGCGAAGGCTGAAGATCGGATCGAGCACGGCGCCGACCGTGTTGGAGAGCGGCTGGCCGTCGATCACGGATATCGGAGTTCGGATCCCTCGCGCCCGCCCAAGGAACGCTGCCCGGTCCGTCTCGAATTGCAAGTCGCCCACCGTCTCGCCTTCTACCACGGCAAGGTGGACCGCCCAGACCGGCGCCTCGCCGGGCGACCGCAGCCTCCGCGTCGCCATTACAGCGCCCACGTCGGCAACGAATTCGGTCTGCACGAACAGCTTGGAGAAGGCTGGATGCGCGGCGTCTTCCGCTGGGGGCGCCAGGACGATCTCAGCGTAGGAGGTCACCTCTATCTCCCGATAGCGGGTTCCGAGGTTTGAGATCGATACGCGGCGAACCTCGGCGTCGTCCTCCGACGAAACCGCGATCTCGAGTGTTGTCGTGATCGTCCCATCGCGCCTCGTGATTTCGGCTCGATCCTCGGAGAACACCACCCCGTAACTATCCGGCTCGACGCCGGTCGGTTGATATCCCGCCGACCATACTTCGCCCGTATGCACATCGCGCAGAAAAACGTACATGCCCCAGGAATCGCAGGTAACGTCCTCCCGCCAACGCGTGACCGCGAGGTCCCGCCAACGGCTGTAACCGGAACCCGCTGCGGTGATCATCACTGCGTACCTGCCGTTTGAGAGAAGGTGCGTCCGCGGAATTGCGTCGTGCGGGGATCGGAACCGTCGCAGCATTGGCGCAACGATCTCGCGGATGTTGGCTGCCGCCTTCACCTCCTCGGCGCGGGGACGCGCAACCAAAACGTCGCGCGGAGTTCGTTCTTGCAGCAAGAGCTCCGTCGCCTGAATGATTGGCTCGGCGTGAAAGCGGGCGCGCATCGCTCCGTCCCGGAGAGCGTCGTCGATCGCGACCAGAGTCATCCCTTGGTGATGCGCCATATAGGCACGAACGATCGCCACTTCCTCACCCTCCGGGAGGCGCATCGGAGTGTAGTCGAGAGCCTCATAGTAGCCGTAACGGCCAAGGCCACCGGCCGTCGCAAGGCGAGAGAAGTTTCGCGCCGCGGCATCAGCATCGACCATCGCGGCCAGGCCCGTCGCGTAAGGGGCAACGACGACGTTCTCGCTGAGCCCGCGCTTGAGCCCCAGTCCAGGGACGCCAAAGTTCGAGTACTGATAGGCGAGCTCCAGATCTCGCGCGTTGTATGCGGATTCCGAGACACCCCACGGCACGCCAAGCTCGGCGCCATACTTGATCTGCCGGCGGACGACGAGGCGATTCGACTGCGAGAGTATGCTCGCCTCCGGTGCGCGCATCACCAGCGACGGCATCAGGTACTCGAACATCGAACCCGACCATGAGATCAGCGCGGAACCACGATCTACTGGCGTCAGGTCGCGCCCGAGGCGGAACCAATGGCGCGCCGGCACGTCTCCTTTGGCGATCGCGACGAAGCTCGCCAGGCGTGCCTCAGAGGCGAGCAGGTCATAACAGTTGGGATCGAGGCTGCCCTCCGCGACTCGGTACCCAATCGCGAGAAGTTGCCGCGCCGGGTCGAAAAGCAAGCCGAACTCCATTGCCGCAAACATTTTGCCCGCTATTTCCGCGAGCGCCGCGAGGCGACGTTCGAGCGCGCGTGCGGCGCTCGCGGAACGCTCGAAGGCGTCAATCAGGGCGTCGGCTCGCCCGAGCGAGGCAACCTCTCCCGGAGCTTGGCGTACAAGCTCCGATCGGTAGCGTGTCAGCTCTCCGATCGCCCTTTCGCAGCGATCCGGCAGATCGGCAATTGTCGGGACAGATTCGAACAGATAGCGGAGCGCCTCCTCTAGAGAAGTGTCTCGGTTCACCGCCTGCTCCGCTGCGATGAGCGTGACGTCGCCTGCGAGCTTCGC
Source organism: uncultured Binatia bacterium (SeqCode) (assembly GCA_964429575.1). GTDB lineage: Bacteria > Desulfobacterota > Binatia > Binatales > Binataceae > CAYSCX01. The sequence continues at coordinate 102,914 of CAYSCX010000004.1, forward strand.
CCATGGCATGAACTGTTCGACGTCGCGCTGATGACTCAGGATCGACGCCCGCACCGCCTCTACCCAGTTCAATACTTGGGCGCTACCATCGTCGCCCCGTTCCTCGTTCAGCGTCCGCGCAATGTCGGTGGCCGTGTGGGCGTCAAGCGCGAGCCCCGCCAGCCGCCCGGCAACATCTGCCGGAGTCGTGGGAGCGCTTCGCAGCGAAACGGTGAGAGCGTCGAGCGCGTCATCCAGATGCTTGCGAGTTACCGTTTGAGTCCGCCGATTGTCAGCGAGCAGGCGCATACACTCGCGCGTGATTTCCAGCGCGTCATCGATCCCTGTGCGCCATCTCGGCGCCGCCACCGGACCGCCGGTCATCTCCCGCATTGCGTTGCCAATAGCGATCAGATGTCCCGCTAGATTTCCACTATCGACAGACGAGACATATTTCGGATCCAGCGGACGAAGATTCTGCGTGTCGTACCAGTTGTAGAAGTGGCCGCGGAAGCGCTCGAGTTCATTCATCGTCGTGAGAGTCGCGTCCAACCGCCCCAATGTTTCGAGCGTACCCAGCCAGCCGAAATCGTGCGCCGCGGCCACGGACAGAAGATATAATCCGAGGTTGGTGGGCGATGTCCGATGGGCCAGCACGGGTTTCGGTTCTTCCTGGAAGTTGTCAGGCGGAAGCATGTGATCCTGCGCAGTGACGAATGTCTCGAAGAAGCTCCATGTGCGGCGGGCGATGAGCCTAAGTGTCTGCGCGTGCGTCTCGGAGGGCGGATTTGGGCCCGTCATGGGCGGCGGAAGACTCGCCCATCGCGCGACCGCCGGCGATAGCATCCACAGCATCAGGAACGGGGCCGCGATCGGCCATGAACCACGCCCGAAGCAGGCGACGATGACGACGGCCAGAACCGCGAGAGCGACGCCGCCAGCCATTCGCCAATACGATCCGCGAAGATCGAGCCGGGCGCGGAACTTCGCTTGAGCGGCGGTGACCCACTCGAGCAGCCTCCGGCGCCTCACGAAGAGCCGGAACAGCGTTCGCACAATGGCGTCCGTCATCAACCACGCCTGATCCGCGAGAAACGTGACCAGAAACGCGACCTGTAGCAGAGCAGCAACGAGATCCGCACCCACACCGCGCAAATGGCTCCGCTTCGATATCCCGAACCGTCGCGGCACGATCCCCGCGAGCAGAGGCAGCACCGCAGGTACCGCGATCGTGACGAGTACGAAGACGCTCCAGAGATTGGCGGAGGTTGAAGGGAGAGCCCATCCTGCCAGCAATGCGAGAAAGGCGGCCGGCGACGACAGCGTTCGGCGCAGGTTGTCGATCATTTTCCAGCGGCCGATCAACGGAATTGCCGATTTGCCCGAGCCGTCTTTTGAGTCGCGTCCCCGGCCAAGGATCCAGGGAAGTAATTGCCAATCGCCGCGCGCCCACCGATGTTGCCGCGCCGCGGCGACGTCATAGCGTGAGGGAAACTCCTCGACGACCTCGATGTCGGAGACCAGTCCGGCCCGAGCGAAGATTCCTTCCAGAAGGTCGTGACTTAGAAGCGTGCTGTCGGGAACCCGCCCTTCGAGAGCCGCTTCGAAGACGTCCACATCATAGATTCCTTTACCGCTATAAGAACCTTCGCCGAAGAGGTCCTGGTAAACGTCGGAGACGGCAGCCGCATATGGGTCGATGCCGCTGGCGCTCGAGAATACACGCTGGAAAAGCGATCCGGCGCGACCCGTCGGCAACGACGGCGTCACTCGCGGCTGAAGCACCGCGTACCCCTCGATCACGCGGCAGGAGTGTGGGTCGAGCGTCGGATGGTTGAGCGGATGCGCCATCTTACCAACCAGTCGCTTGGCGACTCCCCGTGGTAGTCGCGTATCCGTATCGAGAGTGATCACGTAGCGGACGCCGCGAGGCGCGACCGGGAGGCGGGAGCCGGTTGGCAGGAAGGTTGTGTCAGTCGCTCCGCGAAGCCATCGATTCAGCTCCTGTAGCTTCCCGCGCTTGCGTTCCCACCCGATCCACTTTCTCTCCCCCTCGTTCCAGATCCGCCGACGATGGAGCAGGAGGAATCGATCCCCGTCCGGCATTGCGCCGTACAGCCGGTTCAGACGCTCGATTCCCGCGACGGCTGCGCCCAGGAGCTTATCATCACCTGGGGCACTCTCGGTTGCACAGTCTGTCCAGTCCGAGAGCAGAACGAAACGAAGATCGCCATCCGGACTCGCGAGATGATGAACCTCGAGGCGCTCAATCTGCTCCTCGATCTCTGCTTGCGTGGTTAGAAGGGTAGGCACGACGATCATGGTGCGCAGACTCGACGGCACCCCGTCCCGAAGCTCTAGACCAGGCAGGATCTTCGGGCCGAAGGAATTCGTGACGCCGCGGTTCACCAGGGCCACGCTCGCATCCAACGCTGGAACGAAGCCCAGGAGCGCCAGCATGACGAGCGCCCATCCGCCGACACCGGAGTCCGCCACAGTGAGCAACGGCAGCGCTAAAATAAGCGTTGCGATGATCGCGATGGTTCCGATATAGCCCAGAATTCCCGCGGCCGCGTTGGCGCGAACGAGCCATTGTCTCATCGGAACCCGAAATCCGATCTCCGTCTCGAGGGCCCGACGCCCATTCGAGATGAGGTAGTAGCCGGGCTCCTGCTCGCGGCGTGCGGTTGCATCGTCGCCGCTCGGTGGCTCGGCTGCCGCGCGCTTGGCGGCCACAATCGCCGATCGTGCGATCTCGAGTTCCGTATGCCCCGATCCTCGCGCGAGGTCTTCGATCGCGTGCCGATAGCGATCTCGAGTCGCGAAATCCATTTCGGCAAAGTCGCTTTCGGCGCGGAGCTCCGCATCAACGAGACTGACACTCTCGAAGAGGTCCGCCCAATCGACCGCGGACATAAGGCGCATGCTCGTGATCGCATTACGCACTGTCACGTTCATCGCGCCCTGCCACTGATGCTCCTGGCGGACGATGTCATCGGCGGTCGTTCCCTGGGCTGCAAGACGTTGGTCCAGCCAAAGGAGCGCCGGTGTCACGGTTGGATCCTGATCGCGCAAACGCTGAACCAACTGAACCGCAAAGGCCGTCGGCAACGGTCTCTGGTCGAGGCCTCGCAGGGCAGTCTCCGGGGTTTCCGCCTTGCGACTGCCGACTCCCAATAGCCTGTCGGCCAGAGCGTCGGCCTCCTGGCGCGCAGCTCGACCATTGACGATCCGCTCGGCCGAGCGCCGGAGATTCTCGACCAGCACGATTCGAAGTGTAATCGCAACGGCCCAGAGTTCGCCGATCGTCAGAGGCTGCACGCGCTGATAGGCCTGTATGAACCGGCACAGCATCTGCGGGTCGAAGCGGCTGTCGGTATGCGCAACGAAGGCCCAGGCAACTCCGAATACGCGGGGATAGCCTTCAAGAGGTCCTTCTGCAATTTTGGGCAGCTGGCGGTAGAAACCACTCGGAAGATCGTCTCGGATCTCGCGAATTTGTTCCTCTACGACATGGAAGTTGTCGACCAGCCATTCCGCGGCGGGCGTGATTCCGTGTTCCTCACGGATCGCTGCAGCGATGGCACGATACCCTTCGAGAAGCGCCCGACCATTTTCGCGCAGCCGTTTCGGCAGCCGTCGATTAGTGCCCGGCCTCGTCGTGACACGCTGAGCAGCTGCAAGGCTCTCCGCATGCTGCTCGAGGCGCTCGATGCTGAACAATTCCGCGCGAATCGGCTCCTCAGCGTCTCGAACGGGGGCCGTCGGCGAGCGCTTAAAAGCGCGAAGGATTGAATACTTCAAATTTGCCTCTCGGCTTGGTGAAGTCGCCGAGAGCGAGCCTCGAGAAGGTCCTGGCAGGTCAGATGATCTGGCCGGGCTGCGGCCCGGGAATCATTTCCGCCAAGTCGGCATCTTTACCAGCCGCCGGTTGTGGATTCAGCCGCCGCTCGGCGGCGCGTTTGAGGCGACGCTGTTGCTTGTCCAACTGCTTCTGTTTACGTGTTCGTTCTCTGAGGCGTTTTTCCAATTGGTCCTCCAGTTGAATTGATTATCAGGCCGCACCTTATTTTAGGCTTGGAGGGTCTCCAGCCCTGGCTTGGGTGTGGGACTGTAATCAGCGCTCATTACACTCGCTTTGTTTATTCTCAAAACAGGGCGGGCGGGCCGAAGCCTGCCGCATACCACTTTTACCAGCGATCGCGACGGCGATCGCTGCCACTACCGCCGCCGCCTCCGCGATTGCTACCGCCGAAGCTCGATTCGCGGGGTTTAGCCTCGTTCACCTTGATGTTCCTGCCCTTGAGCTCCGTATCGTTGAATTGCTGTATCGCCTTGGCAGCGTCATCCGCACTTGCCATCTCGACAAAGCCGAAGCCCTTCGATTGGCCGGAAAACTTGTCCATGATTATTGCGACGCTTTGCACTTGACCTGCCTGTGAAAACAGTCCTTCCAGATCGCTATTGGAAACCGAGTAGGCCAGATTGCCTACGTACAATTTGCTGGGCATTTGTTGCCCTCCATAAGTGTTTGCCGAGAAACTCTCGAACAGAAGACCCGGGCTCATTCCCGGATCTAGATGAAAGGAACAATCCGAGCCTTTACAGTAAACACTTTATTGTGGTTACCGAAAACCCCGTCCGGAGTGACGCGGCCTCGGAGGTGTGCTACCGGAACGCGCGGTGGTCGCGTTGTTGACTCGGCTCCTGCTCATCTTGTGCGCCCGGTTCAAGTCGCGAGTGAGACTTGAGGCTGATAACATCGTCCTGCGCCAGCAGCTCATTGTCTTGCGCCGCAAGTCCCCGGTCCGAGCAGGGCTACGAAACACGGATCGCCTGCTCTTTGTGTGGCTGTACCGACTCTTCCCGTCGATTCTGAATGCGATAACGATCATCAAGCCCGAAACGGTGATCCGCTGGCACCGGCGAGGATTCCAAGCGTATTGGCGCTGGAAGTGCCGCCGCCGCGGTGGTCGTCCGAGGATCAGCGGCGAGATCAGAGACCTGATACGGCGGATGAGCCGCGAGAACCCGCGTGGGGAGCGCCGCGCATTCGCGCCGAGCTGCTGATGCTCGGGATCGACATCGCCGAGTCGACCGTCGGCAGCCACAGCCGCTTCCAAACGCAGGGATTGAGGCCGATGGGGCACAAAATTGGGCACAGTCGCCCGACCGCGCGCGGCTAAACTAGCGAAAAGTCCTTGAGTTTGTTTGGTGGACGCAGCGGGATTTGAACCTGCGACCCCTTGCATGTGAGGGAAATTTCAAGCTGCACGGACGGCAATGGACGACTAGCCAACCCAAGGAATGGGCCGCGCTTTTCGGCCTCGACCTGGTGTGAGTTGGGCTGGCTCATCCTCGGTATTGACACAAAAGTGACACAGCGAGATTAGGCTGCTCGGCGAGGGAGCGGCACTATCTTGGTAGCCTCCGTTGCGCGGGCGGTGACGTATTCCGAGACTCGTTCCATCGCATCAGCAACGTCGTCATCGCTGACGATGTTGTACCTGTCGAACATCGAGCGAGTCACATGACCCGTAATTCGCATCGCGATTACCTCGGGCACGCCGGAGCGGACGAGGTTTCGAGCGCACGACCGTCGCAGGTCGTGAACGAGAAGCTCTTCAAGGCCGACAGACTGACACGCGGCACGCCACGCCTTGCGGAAATCGCCGATCGGCTCGCCGCCGTTCTGGAATACATTCGGACATTCGGCATCGCTGGCGCCCCATGCTCGGCGGATTGCTTCGAGCAATTCACCCTTGAGCCTCAGCGTCCATGCGCGCTTATTCTTGGAGTTCTCCGCCGACAGACGAACGATGCCCCCCCGTGATGTCGCCATTCTTGTCGCGCTCGAGTTCGGTGTCGCGCATCCACTCAAGCGTGCGCATCGCGCTTTTTCTCCATCCTGTGAGATAAAGGAACGTCACAGGGTTCCTGAGGTAGTCGGGTAGCGCAGCACGGAGGCCGGCGAACTCTGCGGGTTCCAGGAAGCCGCGGCGCGGCGCCGATTCTTCCAGTCGCGGCACCGCCGGCACGTGATCGCGGCTCAGTCGGCGCGCCTTCACCATGAGCACGAACATATGCCGTAGGCACGACGTTTCGCGGTTGATCGACGCATTCGCCATCCCCTGCTCTTGCCGCGTCTGCGCGTACTTTTCGATTCGCTCCGGGGTGATGTCGAGTGCGCGGGCGTCCTCACCGAAGTAGTCGACCAGGTTGTCGGCAAAGTGCTCGGCGGTCGACAGGCTTCGGTTCTCCCGCAGTCGATAATCGGTGAGCAGGGCGTCGCGCATGTGGCCTAGCGTCACTTTTTCAGCAACCGGCCCGATGACCACGCCATGGGAAGCCTCTCCGACGCGGCCTTTCAGCTTCTTCAATGCGACGTTTCGGTCAGGCGAGCCCGAAGATTCTCGGTAGACCCGTCCATGAACGAGATACTGGATCCAAAAAACATTCCCGCGCTTGTAGACGGTTCCATGTCCGCGGAGTTCTTTGCTCATCGCTATAGACCTCCTTCGACCCTCATATCACTATTCTTACAGCCTAGGGCCTAGAGTGTCAATTGCACGCGCCGATGATCGTAGCCGTCGTCGCGATGCAACCGTCGACATACGACGGTTCCGAATTACTTCTGCGATAGCTGCGCGCGAGTAGCGGAGCGTTCCTGCCGCGAGCGGCACCGCAATTCCGAGGCGTTTGGCGCGCCGATAGATCCAATCCTTCGTCACACCGAGCATCGCGGCGGCCTCGTCCACCATCATCAGGCGATCATCGCGGGCGGTCGCCGGCGCTTCGGTCCGTCCGGCGAGCGCGGCGAGTAGGATGGCCTGCAGCGCGCCGAGTTTGGCGAGACGTCCCACGATCGCGTCGCGCGGAAGTTCGAACGCAAGCGTCGGCTCGGCGATGAGGCATTCGAGGGTTGGAGTCGCCATCGCGTCGGTACTGCCTATGTGATCCCGGCTCACTCAGTTCCTCGCCTCGTGCCGCCCATCGCAGAGCACAACCCCGGCGAGCATCTGCTTGAGGTTCTCGAACGTCTCAACGTCGAGATGGCCGTGACCGTTCTTGGGCAGGCGTTCAACGAACCGCGCGATGAGCCCGAGCAACGCGACAAGGACGCGCTGCGGGCAGACTGTGTTGAGATCGGCGTCTGGCGCCAAGTCTGTGAATAGGTATGATCGCCCGCTGGCTGCGGGTGTCGCGATGACCGCTGCAATCGTGGTCAGCTTGACATCGCACTCGATCAGGGCGGCGAGTTCGTCGAGGACGATCCGCTCACGGGCGCGCTGGTCGTCATCGACGAAGACTGTCATTGTGCGCCCCTGCTTCATCGGATCGTCCTGGGATGGGTGCCGACGCGGCTGAACGGGCCCGTGAGCACGCGCCGGCACCCTGCGCTCGCGACGCTCTCAGTTCGCCGCAGCGACACTTTCGTCAGCTCCGTTTCCACCGGCCTCGGCCTCGACGATCACCTCGAATCGCGCACGGCGACACAGCTCCGCGCGAATCTCGTCCGCGTTCGCCTCGATCATCAGGCGCTCGCGCAGCGCAATCGAACCGGCGGGCGCGGCCAGGATGGCCCCGCGCTCGTCGAGCTTCAACTCGACACCAGCAGCTCTGCTCCGCGCTATCGCCTCAGCGCCGCCGATCAGATTCGCGCGCGCTTGTTCGCGAAGGCTCGCAAGCCTCGAGGCGCGCACACTCTCCTCTAGGCGCTGGCTCGCGGCGACGGCTTCGGCTTGCCACTTCCGCTGAAGCTCCGGCGCGCGTCGTTCGTACTCTTCGACAAGTTCTAGGGCCACGTCGATCCCGCTGGCGTAGTTGAGCCGGTTGACCTCGTCGCGCACTAGGCTCCACTGGTTGATTGGCCACAAGTTGAACAGCCGCATGAGCGCGCTTTGTAGTTCGGAATTCTTGCGTTGGATCTCGGCGTTCATACGCCCTCCTTGAGTAAGTTGATCACGCCCCGGACACCGACACCGCGACTGCCGACCCGCTTCGCGAGAAGCGCGATTCGAGCGACATCACCAGCGCGCAGGTCGAACTTCGTGCTCTCCTTGATGCCCTCAATCTGGGCGAGGCGCCGAAGAGCTTCTTCGCGCGTGTCGTAAGGTCCGCCCAATTTCTTGTCGCCGTCTTCGGAGTAGACGAACCACTTGTCACCTTCCCGCCGAACGGTTCTGTCGATATTGATCTTGTCCGACTCAGCAGCCTGCGCAGCTTCGGCGCCCGCGGCTTGATCCCTAACCTCGAAATTCGGCGACTCCGGCTTCGGCGTGACCTTCGGCGGTACGTCGCCCTTGAGCAAGCCGACGGTGCTGCGCACTCCTACAGCTCGGTTCGTGACCTGGCCCATCAAAAAATTGAAGCGCACCCCATCGGGGAGCTGCGGATTTTCCATGATGCGTTCGAGCGCGAGAGCCGCTCCGTTGATCGCGCGCTTGAGTATTGCGTTCTCTGCGCCCAGTGTTTGTTCGAGGTCGTTTTGAGTCATCACCATTTCCTCCGCGGTTTGTTTCGGATCGCTCATGCGCGCCTTCCTTCGCGGCGGTTGTCGCGAATCTGCGCGGCGACTATGTCGCCGATCTCGCGAGCGTGGCGTCGCACCTGTTGTTGAAAATCTTTGCCCGCGTTGCCCCGGAAATGCACTGTGTAATTCACGCTCACCGGCGCCGCCGCGGGTTGGCCGCCGTTGATGAAGTCGATCAGCCTCGTAGAAATCGTTGCCGGCAACACGAGTTCTTTCGGATGAAGTTGCGCGAATAGCCCTTCACTTGGAATCAGTGCGCCGCGCTCGGCGCCGAACGCCATCGTGCCGGCGAAGGCCGCCGCAGCCGCTACGGGAGCCACTACCAAGTTGAACGGGAACGGTACGCCTTGAATTACCCAAGAGAACATCGCTGCGGCTGCTTCCTTCGCCTTCGATAACGTCATCGCCAAGCCTATAGCCCGCAGCGCAGCCATACCCGCCGAGGCGATCGAGGTTATCGCGCTCCACAAACTCGAAATCCCTTGCACTATCGCGGAGAACGACGGGAGGATGCCGCCGAACACGCCTATGAGAGAGCGCACCCAAGACATCGCGCTCCTCAACATCCCCGTAAGTAGCGTGCCGAATTGAGCCTGTATCGGCGCGAACACACCCTTCAATTCCTCGCCTATGCTGGCAGCGACGGGTTTCAGCAGCCCTTTCACGCCGCCTATGAAGATGCCGGTGCCCAGCACACCTTCCTTATTGCCCTTGAGAATGTCCTTGACGCCCGAGCTGATGAATTCCAGCGCGATCGACTGGAACATATTGCGAAACCCAGCGCCGATGGTCTGCGTACCCTGAATAATTCCCTTAGTCGAGGTCTCAAACGCATCGGCGATTGAATCGAAGCCGCGCTCCCACACCGCCGCGGACAGCCGCGCGCCCTCCGCGTTGAGATCGATCATCCGCTTCTGATGCGCGATCTCGGCTTCCTCAATGTCGGCGACCTTCTGCTTATGCGCAGCAGTGCCAGCCGCGATGTTCTTCAATTCCCGATTCAGCGCATCGAGCCGAATCGCGTAGAGCGTGTTCTCCGCAGCGATCTCCGCCGCGAGCGCCTCGGCGCTGCCGATCTGATTGAGGCCGAGCGCGATGGCTATGCGCGACTGCACGAGGCTGATGCGCGCCACGGCAAGTCGCTGATCTCCGGACAGCGTTGCGGCTTGCAAAGCCTGCTGGTCAACTTCAGACTGCCCGATGATTGCCTGAATCTCCTTCTCATGCTTGAGACGGAGAGCTTTGCGTTGGTCTAGTATCGCCGCGTACTTGGCAGGTTCATTGCGGGCCGCTTCGAGCCGCTGATTGATCGCTTTTTCCTCGATCTCAAATTCCTGATTCGCGAATGCGATCTGTGCGTCGATCCGATCATTGGCGCCGATCTGCCCGAGCTGGAATTTCTGAGCGAGTTTGTCGCGCTCGATGCCCAATTCGGCCAGTGCGAGCGACGACGCCGACGCGATCTGTCGCTCATTGCCCTGTTTGGCATAGGCGGTTCGCAGCGAGATGAGCTGTGCCTGCGCCACGTCGATCGTGGCTTTCTTTTTCTCCGCCGTGGCCGCATCGTCGCTGGCCTCGGCCTCGTTGAATTGCGAGAGGAATTCAAAGGTGCGGCGCGCCGATTCGATGCGCGCCTCCGCGGTGTCGCCAGCTATCGCGAGCTTGAGCCGCTCCGTCGCCGCAAACTTGGCTAAGAGCTGGGCATTGATCGCATCATTCGCCACTGCTTCGGTGTCGCCGCCACCTGGCGCCGCCGGCATTTTGTAACCCGCCCGGCTCCAGAAGTCTGCCTCCGCCTCGATCTCCTTCCGCTGTTTTTCCGTTACTCCGGCGAGTGGGTCACCAAACAGGCCGCTCGCGGACGCGGCACCCAGTTTGATCCCGAGCGATGCGGCGGCGGATCGCAGGTTGGCCAATCTCTGCTGGTGGTCGATGAGGCTCTGGACGGGATGGAGCGCGCCGCGTGCCGCGAAAGCTAGATCGTTGAACGACTGGATGATGCCGCCCATCGGGCCGGCGAGCAATTCGGCGATCTGTACCTTAAAGATGCGCCACTGGCCGTTGAGCAGATCAAGCTCTCGATCAAGGGCACGGCCCGCTGGCAGAGCGTTCGAATCAAGGACGAGGCCCCAACGCTCCGCTTCCTCGTTCAGCGCCTTGAAGTTCGCGATCATCGGGAGCATCTGCGTCGCGCCGCGACCGAATACATCGGTTAGCGCGCCGCGCATCTGGGCGCTCACGCCGCCGGTGCGTGCGATCGCGTCGCCTACCTTGAGCAATGTGCCGTAGGTATCCTTGAGGTCTTCCGGGGAGAGTCCGAGGAGTGTGAGAGAGGAGCCCAGGCGCTTACTGACGCCGCTCGTTTCGATCTCGGCAAGCCGCATTCCAAGCGTCCGGGCGAGGACGACTACGGATTGAAGGCTACCGCCCGTCGATTCGGCGGCGAATTGCAGCCGGCTCAGATTGCCGACCGAAATGCCCGTCATCAGGCTGAGGTTGTCGAATTCCTCTGCGGTCTGCGCCGCGAGGGTGCTCAGATCGAATAGCTTGCGACCGATATCAAGAAGCCCTTTGCCGACTCCTAGCGCGACTCCGCCTAGCGCGACTCCGGCGCCGATCTTGACGATCTCGCCGAGCCCGCCTTTGAGCACGGTGAGCGCCTCGGCGAAATCGAATATGCTCTTTTTGGCTTGGCCCGCTCCCTCGCCGGTATCTGTGGCGACCTTATCGAAGCTCGCCTTCATCTCCGCCGCGAATTGCTGCATCGCGGCGTTCGCCCGCGAGAGTCCGTCACGCAGTCCGATTGTCTCGGCGGTTATGTCTACTTTGATGAGGTTGTCGTCAGCCATGAGCTATGCCGCGTTGCGATTCTCCGCGGCAGCAGAGTCGGTGAATCGGCCTGAGCGTTTGTTGAAAAGCAGCGGAATCCGGAGTGGCGCCGGGCCGTTGCGCTGCTTCTCGATCAACACTTCGATTTCTTGCGCGCCGTCATCGCCAGGCGTCCATGAAGTCTTCGCCGGTGCCTGCCAAAGCATCAGCACGTTGCTGCTGTGTTCCTCTGCCGCACCCGAGTCGCGCAAGTGCCGCAGCGTCGGGCGCTGGTCATCGACGGCTTCGCGATTGAGTTGCGAGCAAACGAGCATCGCGACACCCAGTTCCCCCGCGACGTCTTTCAATGCGATCACCGCCTCGCGGATTTCGTTCCATCGTTCGCGCTGTCGAACGTCGCCTCGCATGAGCCCCAGATAGTCGACGATGACGAGCTTGAGCGGAGCAAGGTCGCGTATGATTCGCCTGCACTCGACGCGCAGATCGCGCGGGGGAAGGCCAGGCCGGTACCGTACTGCCAGCGGCATCTCCTTCAGCGACGCACGCGCGGCATCGACTCGCGCCCGCTCATTGTCGCGAAAGCCGAGGTGACGCGCGCGAAAAATATTCACGTCCGCTTCGCAGGACAGAAATCGCGGCCAGATTTCGTCGAGCGACATCTCCAACGAGAAGAACGCGACACCCTTGCCATCGCGCGCAGCGTTGATCGAAAAATTCACGGCTAATTGGGTTTTCCCTCTGCTCGTCCTGCTCGCGAGTATGCTGAGGCTGCCGGGCGAAAACCCGTCAAAGTTTGCGTCGATCGCTGGGATGCCTGTACGCACCAAGTCTTTGCTGCCGTGCTCGATGCGCCAGAGCGCCTGATCGATCGCAGCATCCTTCGACGGCTCGGGCGGCGCTGTGCTACGCGACAGCACGGGCGCGAGGTCGTAATCCGCTCCCGCGAGAAACTCGTCGACGTCAGTCGCATCGAAGGCGTCACTCGCGAGTTGCGTCGAAGTCGTGATGAACGAGCGCAGGGTCGATTTGTCGCGCACAATGCGCGCGTAGTCCGCGATGTTCAACGCGCTAGGGACAAATGCGGCGAGCTGCGCGATGTATTGCGGCCCGCCGATCTCCTGCGCGTGCGATCCGAGTTGCGACACAAGTGTGACCGGATCGATCGATATGCGAGCCCGCCGCAAGTCGAGCATCGCGCCGAAGATCGACCTGTGGCTCTCGGAGTAGAAATCCTTCGGCTCGACGATCTCCGCCGCAATCTCAATCGCCGCCGGCTCGAGCAGGATTGCGCCGAGCGTGCTTTGCTCTGCTTCGAAATCCTGCGGTGGGACTCGTCGAAGAATTTCAGCGTCGCCGCTCATGACTCCTCAAGTGCTCTGGTGTATTCCGCCGAAGTCGGCGGTGCAGGACGCGCAACCGGACGCACTCCGTTGCGGTTGTTGTCGAAATTGCCTTCGGTGATTTTCGCGACGTTCGTCGCGCTCTTCATCAGCCAGTCAAAAGTCGCCCACCCACCGGAGGCTGCGAAGTCAGATGCGTCCAATCGGCGAATGGCTTCGCCGAGTTGATCGACTGAGTACTCCCGCAGACGGGCGGCGACGTGGCGCCCGCGCTCGCGGGTCAACTTGAGTACACGGGGAAGCCGAGTGATCGTGTGATTCCAGAGTTCGACGATCTCAGCGACTGCGTCCCCCTGGGGGGACTTGAGGGGGGAAAGCTCTCTCTCTTTCTCTATCTCCATCTCTATCTCTTTGCTTCGATGCCCCATTGAAGCCCCTTCGGAGGGGCTTGCATCAGCGCCGTCGACGCACACGTCTTCGAGGTGGTAGGCGGCGGCGTATTGCTTCAGAAAATCACGCAGAAACGGACAGTTGCGAAGCCTCCCAAGCTCGCGCCGGATCCATGTGACCCGCTTATCGCTCGGGTCCAGTCGCTCGCCCAACTGAAATTTGGCCATATTCGGCACGTATACGAATTCGGACGCGGCGTCGTAGTGTGCAAATCCCACTTCGGAGAGACTTCGAAGGGCCTTCGATGCTCCTTGCGGCGAAATGCCGACCTCATGACACAGCGTCGCCGTCGGCAGGTAGTAGATACCGAGTGGGTTGGCGTTCGGGGCGGTCAGGAGATAAAAGCTCAGAACTTGGCAGTCGCGCCGGAGCCGCCGGGGGAGCCGCCGGATTTGCTTGCCGGTATTGCCCGTCCAGATCGACGGAGGGATTTTGCTGAAATCACGCAACGAGACGTCCTCGATCTCGCTTGAGCACCACCAGAACTTGTCTCGTGATTTTTAGCTTCCGAAGCAGCGCGCGTGTGAGCTCGGAAAGCTGCACGAAGTCACGACTCGCAATCGCGGCGTCGACCGCTTCGCGATCACGCGTATGAAGCGCGAGCAAATCATGCCGTGGCGTCATCGCCGCTGCTCGCTTTGCCTTTGCAGCCGCGCGGTGACAAAGGCCCTCAGGGCCGCCATCGAAATCAATCTGCGACGGGTAGGTGTACGAAGGGCCGCAAGTTCGCCGCGATCACAGGCGGCTCTAATGCCGTCGGGCGTGAGGACCAGACCGCGCGCCGAGAGGATTTCTGACGCCTCGCCAGGCGTTACGAAAGTTGAGGACTGCTCGACCATGCGATTCTCCCTGGCCGAGCCGGAAAAGAAAAAGTCGGGCCCAGCCTCTCAGCCGGGTCCGACTTATGGTTCCCCGCGAATGTGCGTTCTAGGATGCCGGAGGCTGGTTGTCGCGGTCAAGTAGTTCCGCGACCGTTTATCCACAGGCAGACACTCTAATGCGCATCAGGGCGAAGTATAATAGCCGCTTATGTTCTCAGTGAATCTCAGTGAATATGTGGAAATGTAAGGGAATCGTACCTGTGACTATTGCCCGACGATCTAACGATCAGGTTGTATCGAAGGCAGGTCACTGGCGTTCAACGTCTGCACTGGCATCACACCTTGGATTGTTATTCTGCCGTAGGCGCGATAGGTCACGGTCGGGGTAAAGGCGCGATTCCGCGGTTCTTTGGACCGGTCTGGATGGCCCGGGTGCGACTGCTGCACGAAGTGCTAGCCCCGCCGAGGCTGTGATAGCGTGCGATGAAAGAAAGCGGGAGGACTCAACGCATGCCGAACGAGAGTATAAACAGAACGGCGCGGAGGCGCGGAACTTACGTCTTCGTCCATGTCCCCAAGCCAGGCGCGCAAGATTGGTGGAACGAAGGCCGAACCTTTGCCCGGCTGCCAGTCGTCGGCGAGTACTTTGCGCTAGCTTGGGATGGGCCTTGGTACCGCGTAGAGGCGGTCGTACATTGCCCATTTAAGGCCGACTATGAGGCTGAGGTCTATGGTGTCGAAGTAGATCAACCTGCAGTGATGCGCGACCTTAACCACAAATCCTTCCCGTAGGGGTGTGCAGCGAACGCAGTTAGGATTTGAAATCAACTGCGTCGTCGCCATAGTTTGGAGAAGAAATCAGGGTGAGCGAGGCCATTAAATTGAAGATTCAGCTCTTGGGCATCGCCCCCGAAATCTGGCGGCGCATCACCGTGCCTTCATCGCTTACCCTCACCGAGCTGCATGCGGTCATCCAAGCTGCGATGGGTTGGCGGGACTGCCATCTGCACATCTTCGAAATAGAAGGTAGGCGCTTTGAGATCCCCGAAGACGATCGGCGTGGTCCGCAGGAGGGTTACGCAGACGAACGAAGGTACACGCTAGGTATGCTCCTTTCTAAGGGAATGCAGTTCACCTACATCTACGATTTTGGCGACAACTGGGAGCATCGGATCGTGGTCGAAGATGTGAGCCCCGCGGCGGTGGGCGGCTGGCTGCCGCACTGTGTCGCCGGGCAGCGCGCCTGCCCTCCGGAGGATTCCGGCGGTTCAGATAGCTACTCGGATTTCTTAGATGCGCTGGCCAGTCCGGATCACCCCGAGCACGACGATATGGTCGATTGGGCTTGCGGGTTTGAGCCCGAGGCGTTCAACGCCGTGCAGGCTAATGCGCTCATCGCGTGTATTCGAGAACTGTACCGGGAACAGGGACGGGGATTTCGTCAATAGTAGCGATGAATAGCCCGCCTTCTTCTCGGCCTTTTTGCGCTCGCGCAGCCTGGCGAGCCCCCTGTCGGCGCCGCGGACGAGCGCATCTTCCCACGCGTCTTCGGGATCGTGGGGCTCGTCGACGCTTAGGATAGACGGTCGGTCTTCTTTGCCTTGCGCCATCGTCTCACTCCCGCGAACCGATCGCGTCATGAGTCAGACCCAAGATCGGCAGAAGCCGTAGCACTGTGCCGTCAGCGGCGCTCG
The DNA here is from genome assembly GCA_964429575.1 of uncultured Binatia bacterium (SeqCode). Taxonomy (GTDB): domain Bacteria; phylum Desulfobacterota; class Binatia; order Binatales; family Binataceae; genus CAYSCX01. The sequence continues at coordinate 118,560 of CAYSCX010000004.1, forward strand.
CTAGAGCTTTGCGAATTCGGCTACGCGCTCGCGCAACCATCCAAGGGCCGCCAGACGTTCGCTGGCCGTTGGTTGTTCCTCTCTGGAGTGGGAATCTCCGCCGACCAGGTGATGGTCGTAAAGTTCCTCGAAAGCGATCACGACCGGCTTCGACGCCAAGTATTCCTCAGTTGTCTGCCGATCAACACCGCGCGTTCGTCTGAAGGCATAGAGATGGTCGTCCCAGAGGTATCCTGCGTCCCTAAGAAGCTCCTTAGCTTCAAGGTCCAGATCGTCCAGATCACTTAGAGTGCCCATGTCTGCGAAACTCCCTGCTCATCGCCGAGTTCAGCGAGGATCGACGCTTCACGACTTTGACTTCGCTCGCTTGGCCCGACGCGCCTTGCGGACCTTGGCGCGCCGTTTCATCTCCGCGCTGCGCTGCTCCGCGGATAAGGACTTCCAGTATGTCTTGGAGGCGCGGCTCATCAATTCTCCGACCTCCAGCTTCGATAGCCCCTTCCAGCGTTTCCGCCCCTTCCGCTGGAAGAACGCGCGATTGATCTCGTCGGCCACAACTTAGAGACCTAACAGCGCCGGGGCTTATATGCTAGCCCCTTGGTTGTGTCTGCTTGACAACGAAGGGGCTAGGCTGTAGATAGCTGGACGTTGGAAGGAGGTTCAACATGAAATGCACACAGCCAGCATTGGAGGCAACTATCGGCGCCGCAGCACCGCGCACGGAGCCTGGATCGAGACGGGGCCTCATCGTCAACTTGTCACCGCAGCTTCGCCGACTTCTGCGCGTCCTGCAGGCGACGGGGAATTACGGCGAGAGCGAGGCGGACGCGGCAGGCCGGCTCATCGCCGAGCGGATCGCAGCAGTCAACGCCGCGATCGGCGTAGGAGTTCCACGAGCCGTGCTCGTGTGATCGACGGCACGCATGCTAATGGCCTCAACCAGCGGGAGGATTTATGACTCACTTTATCGCGAAGGTGACAAAGAATTCGGGTACGACGGAGTACGCGCGCACGTTCCCTACGCTTGATGAAGCGATCGCGGCGCTCGACGTGGAGTTTCAACTACCCGACGAAGCGCGGCGCATCCTACGCAAGACCGGAGAGTATTCACACGCACGATGCGGACAGATGACCGTCAGCCGATGCGGCTGCGCCAGGCCGCGCCTTCACGACGCGGCGGATTACCGTTGTCCACAATGTGACAACACGGACAAATTGCACGTAGGAGTTTGGGCCACAGCGATCGGAACGGACGGCGCGATCGTTTCGGACCCGGACGACCTTGAGCTCGCGTTGGAGAGCCCCATGTCCTGCGCCCACTGCGGATTCACCGCCACTGTGAAACGGTTCGCCGTTGACTCCTGGATCACGATCGATCTAGATGCGCGTCTGCTTCGTGAACTCGCGAAGCGCACCCCGAGAGAACCGGCACCGACCCGGAGTCGAACGTTGGCGGAGTCTGCCGTTGCGGCGCATATCGCGCACAAATCAGCGTTGGGAGCCGCGCGCTAGTGCGGCGGACGACCAGAGGCGGCGAGCTCGAGAATATCTACGCCGCGCTCGCCGAAGGGCGGACGAAGGTTCGGTCGGTGCCGCCGGTCTGTGATGAGGCATCTGTCGCAGACGAAGCGATACGACCCTACCTGACACTCCGAGAGGTCGCCGACCTCATCGGCTATTCGCGCTGGACCTTGTATCACTGGATACGCGAAGGCCGCCTCACGCCCGATCACGGTCTTCGCCGCATCGGTCGCAGCGTGAGGGTCGAGTGGTCGGTTTTCAAAGCCGCGTGGTATCGAGGCGACCTCGAATGAGACGCCGGGGAGGAACGCTGATCCCGGTCGCGCTTTTGGCCGCGATGGCCTCGGCGTGCGCGCTCAGCAGAGGCCACACTCAGGAATGGGTTGGTCGCAGCGCATCTGAACTCGTCGCGTCTCAGGGCATGCCGGAGCGCGAAATGACCGCACCCTCAGGTGCCAAGGTTTACGTCTATCCACAGAAAAACCTTGAAGGCGCTGCGCTCTGTCACCGCGAATACTACATTCGAGGCAGTCAAGTAGTCGGATACGCTGCTCACGGTTTCGCGTTGAATTGCAGCGGTTCAGCGGGCGAGACGCGGTGAAGGAAGATCATCCGAAATGTGTAATCGGACCGCGGCGACTGGGAGTTTAGCTTGACGGCCTCCGAATAGTTTCGATGAATAGCGGTTTCGTCAAGGCGGCATTCATCGCGACGATCGCCGTGCTCGCGGCGCCGTCCGCTCGCGTTGGATTCGTGCGAGCCGAACCCCCGCGCCTTTCGAGCTCCCAGTCAGAGCCACCATCGCTGCAAGCTGCACCGCCCGTTGGGGCACGGGCGCCGTCAGCCGAGACTTCGCCCGCACGAAATCCTGACAGTTCAGTGCCAGCCGAGCATAGCGAAGCGACTCTCGAAATTCCGTTGCCCGAAGTGTTTCGCGGCTGTTGGGCGGCGGAAGTCAAATCGCTCGACTCTGTAGAGACGGTGTCGCACTGGCGAGGCGGAATGCCGGAGTGGGTAATACGGGGGACGTGGAACAATAAGGTCTATACGTTCTGCTATTCGCAGATTGGCTCGGAAATGGCCCTCCGCTTCGCCAGAGCTGAATCGATAGATCGTTTCGGACAACCGGGGCATGCGGTTCCAGGCTTTTATGAGGACGGCGTCACCTACCAAACCAAGGCAGTCTCCAGCGACGGACCGAACAGTGCGACCATTCGTGTCACGATGAGCTCCGTCCGACACACCTGGCTCGGGAGCTATTACGACGATTCGGTGACCACCATGGGGTGCAGCATCGACCCGGACGGCGTCATGCGCGTGTCCGCAACCGTCGAGGAAACGCCGGCACCAGGATGGGCGGGCTGGCAAGCTCCGGGTTGGCGGGTCGGCTGGCATGCAGAGTTCCATCAAACCTCGGCGCCGTAACGATGTGGATTCCGACGGACGGTTCTCCTCTAAAGCGCCGAACTCGAACTCTACCAAGCCCAGCGAAGCAAAGCGCAACCCTGACTGCCATCCAGTCTCCGCAGCACGCCTATCTCTAACGACCTGTGTTCGATGAGGCGCGCGGGTGTCTAATCTCCTACCAGGCGAGTTTCTCTACCTCGACGAAAGCGGTGACCTGGGCGGTTCACCTAACAGCACTCCTGTATTTGTCGTCGCGATCCTGCATCTTCGTGGCCGGCATGTCCTCTCACGGGTGATCAAGCGTGCCAGACGGAAGGTGCTGGGTCGCCGCACATCGAAAAGCGAGCTGAAATGGTCGAACAGTAACGATGCCTTACGACGTCGCGTGATTGGCGAGATTGGTAGGGAGCGCGCGCAAGTTGTTGGCGTCTCAGCCGCTGTCATCCAGAAGAGCTGGATCGATGCGCGCCTGGCTAGCCGCCGCGAGGAGATTCGTTACAACTACGCCGTGCGCTTTGCGATGGAGAAGGGTGGACTGTTCGACGAGTCGGCGGAGGGCAAACGCATCCTGCTTACCATCGACGCCCGAAATCGCCGAGCCACGTCGAGGCTCAGAGAATATATCGAACTATTCATGGAGAACGGCGATCTTCGATGCTCGGTCCAGATCGACGCGGCAGACTCCGCTCATCTCCCACAGCTTCAAGCGACCGACTTTGTCGCGGGGTCGATCTACGCAGCCTACGCCCACGGCCAATGGTCGTACCTCAACCAACTCCGCTCCGCCGGGATCGATGTGAAACTCCGTGTCCCGAAAAAGATAAAGCCGGCACCCTGAGACCTCATGTAGCGCCTGCATCCGCAGACGAGGGAACTCAGGACTTACGCCAGCCAAGAGAAAGCCTATCGCAGGGGGGAGAGGGAGGCAATCCCGCTGGGTAGCCCCCTGGGGGGATAGGGTGAAAACCTGCGACTACCAGGAGCACGCGAGCGAGCAGAACTTGAGCCCGCGCGACTGATAGATTTGGCCGCCATTGGGCTCGGGAAGCGGCTTCAGGCACTTACGGCACTTGCCGGTGTAATCGACTATGCTTCCGATGCGCTCCAAGTCGCGCCGATAGTACTCCTCCGTCCACGACACATTCTGGCCGCCCGTCACGGCGCCAAGCGCGGCCTGCGCGAGCGCGACAACGACATCGATCTTATGCGACGCCTTCTCCTTGGCGATGCGCCATCCCCGTGACGTCTCGATCGCGACGGAGCGTGAGATCGCGAGTCGTATTTCGTCATCGGGATAGGCAACGATGTTGCGGCCCTTGATCAGCTCGTAGAGATTCGTACTCGCCTCGGTGAGATTCGGAACGGACTGCGCGAACTCGTTCATCGGAACACCGGCTGCTCGAAGCCGCTGCGCCGACGCTTGCATCTGATACGGATCGAATTTCACTTCGCGAACGTTGTAGCGCGACCGGAGTTCTAGCAGGGTCGCCTCGATCGTTTGCTCGAAATCAATCGGATCGTTCGGCGACGGCTGAAATATCCGGTGCCAGACAAGACGGACTCGCTTCGCGTCGCGGTCGAAAGTGCACGCGACGATCGCGGTGCTGTCGCGCTTCACACTGGCATCGAGACCAAGCCACACGGATAGGCGAGGATCGGCTAAGATTGGGTGCGCGTCGGCATCGACACAGGCATCCCACCACTCCATGTCAACGAAGCTAGACTCCGAAGTGACCCACCGGTTTTCGATCATGCGCAGAAACGCGTTGGGCCGGAGCTGTGCGCGCATTTGGTCGATCCACTCCGGGGTCTGCCAAGGCGCGACCGGCTCATGCGACCAGTACATCAGCAGGTCGCGCTGACGATAGAGCGCCGGCGCGATCTCCTCGCCTTGCAGCCCGCGCTTGTACAGCGAATCGAGCAACTCCGATTCGCCGGCGAATCCGGCGTAAGTTACGGTTAGTCGCACGCTCACCTTGCGCGTCGGAACAACGATCATCTCATCCCATAGTCGTCGGGATCGTTCCGAGGTGTAGGCCCACAACTCGTCGAACACGGTGATGGTTGGATTGGCGCCCGCTGCGGACGCATACTCGGATGCGATTGCTGTGATCGTGGCCCCCGTCGAAAGGAACTCGATCTTGTTCGCAGTCGTCTTTGCTGAACCGCTGAGTAGCGGCGATGCTTCGATGATCCGGCACGCGGCCTGAAACACGCGGCCTTGGGCTTGGTCAAAATCGTTCGCGACGCAGTAGCCCTCCGCGTAGGGTCCGCCGAGGCAGACAATCACATAGATCATCACCATCGCCGCGAGCGTGGTTTTGCCGCTCTTCTTCGATGCTGAGAAAATGATCTCAGGAAACGGCAGACGTCCCCCACGATCAGGCGTGAACGCCGCCCGCAAGAACCGCTCCTCTGCGGGGTAGAGCTGGAAGTGCTCGCCGGTCTCGGGATTGATGAGCACTTCGCGGATGAAGGCGACTGGGTCGCGGCGCCACTGCGTGAGCTTCTGCGTCGTCATTCGAGTCCCCCTCGCCGCACCACCCACTCTCGCTCGTGAGCGTCCTCAAAGATTCGCTTCAACGCGAGTCGCGTCTCTGGATGAAATCGCGCGTGCGCGGAGTTCGTTGAAGGTGCCGATGGAAATGGCAATATCCGTGGGCACTGGTCACGCTGCGGAATGTGGAATTCGGTCATCAAGCTCCTGATGTGTGTCGAAGAATTCAATCAGGAACGCAAGGTTACATAATGCATGTTTCAAGTGACTCAGCCCTGACTCGGGATCGTTATCCTCACCGTTCCACCAATCATTCAGGTGCCGACGGGCTGCCCCGTACACACGACCCCACGTAATTCCTTGCTCCCAATCACGGTCCTCGTACTTGCGCGCACCAAAAGTCAGAATCTCGGCAAGGGCCTTCTCTGCGCTGGGGGGAATCAAATCGAACCGTAACTTTTCGGTGTCATCCTTGCGGCCTGCGAGGGTCGTCCCGCCACTTTCGTGCCGCCGTCGGCGGTTGCGAACCGCGCCACGTCGAACCCGAGGAGCGGTACTCGACGCTGCCCTGCTCATGCCGCGATCTCCGTCTCAGTGTTCGCCGACGGCAGCGATTTGGTTCGCAGCCGTTCCATCGCGCTCCTGAATGCTCTCTTCGCCTCGCGTAGGCACGCACTGCACTGACGCGGCGAATACCGCTCATCGAGAAGATCTCGCAACTGCCCGGAGTCGCGCGGTACATGCCGACAGATGCCTTCGAACCAGCGCCAACAGAAGTCGTGTAGGGTCACGCGAGCCGTCTCCCAGCCTCGTCGCGCACAAACTCGACGTCGGAGTCGATCGCCTTGATCGCATTGGCCAGCGCGATCGGCTCGGTTGCGCCGTGAACAACGAGTCCGCCATTGATCATGATCCAGCAGCCGGCACCGCGCCGACTGCTGCGTATCTCGAGCCGATAGGTCCGGCCTTCGTGGCGCAGACCGTGCGGACGGGCGAAGACGCCTCTGCCCTCGCGCGCGTCGAGTGGCCAATGGTCGGCGCGCTCCGTGCGGGTATCGGCTGCCGCCCTGGTCAACGCCTCAGTTTTGCCGCGCAGCGGCGATTCCTGCCGGTGAAACGCCGCGATCTCGCCGCGACCCGGCCTGTACCCCGTATCCGGCGCAACGCCTGTCACGCTACTGGTTTCCGTCGCCGGTGCGCCCATCATCATCGGCTCCCGTCGGCCTATCGATCACCTCAGCGTCCTCGGCCTTTGCCATCGCTGCTGCGAGATCGAGAGCGGCCCTTGTCCCACTGGCTTTGAGCTGCATTCGCGCCAGTGGCGTCATCCCCAATTCGCGCTCGAACGAGAGCTGTGCCTGGCGCAACTGTCGAAATTCGCTGAGCAGGCGCCGCGGCTCGCCCTTCGCGTTCATGAATCCATCGGGGGTTTTCGTCAGCTCCGCGAATAGCCGGGCACCCAAGATTTCAAGTTCTGCCCACGCCTTCGCAGCCGGTATGTCGCTCGCCTCCAGCCACGGCATCACCGTGCGCAAACGGCGGACGTACCGGCCAACCTTCCGTGCGCGAATTTGCAGAGCGGATGTCGATCGCGCGTAGAGGCTGGTGCGCGCCTGCTTGATGCCCAACGTGCTCACGGACGCAACCCCGACGTGACGTGGTTATGATCGATGCGCCCAGTTCGCGACGCGATCTGAGCACCCGTGATGCTGTCGCCGCGCGCCTCAGCGACTCTTGCTTGACAAGCAAGCGGTCCGCATGAAGCCGCTGGCCCCCAATGGCTCTGCGTGCGCTGTGTCAGAACTGTGCTAGTCGTCTCGCCCGACGATCGGACCTGCCGATTCTGCGTTGCTGAACGCGAACGCCGTTTGATTTCGGGGCGCACGCGATTGTACCGCTCGCGGTTTGCTTGGCGACACGCATCGCATCTACATCCCCTGTGGTTGTAGCCGTGGAGAGTCCCGTGCCTGAGCGGCTTCGACAGCTCTGCGCGCGACTTCTCCAGGTGGCACGGCTTACAAAGGACCTGGCATTTAGAAAGCTCGCGGTCGCGTCGTCGTTTGCTCCAGCTCCAAACGCGATGCGCGATCTTCGAACGCCGGGAGATGTGATCGACTTCAAGATTCTCGGTGCTTCCGCATCTAACGCAGGGACCGTGATCGTCGAGCCACTCGCGTCGGCGCCGGCGCAGCCACGTGCGCTGATACTCGGACTGACGGCGAGAGTCCTTGTACGGCATCACGAACTCCCGCCGTTCGCGCTTCGGCGCGGATTGACACAGAACTGACACAACAGATCACCGCGCGGGTGATCTATGCTGCGGTCATTCCTTGAGAATGTTGGGGAATTTGGTGGACGCAGCGGGATTTGAACCTGCGACCCCTTGCATGTGAGGCAAGTGCTCTAACCAAGCTGAGCTATGCGTCCACCGGGAAGTGCGATTATCACGCCGCGTTCCCTGCGCTGCAAGTACGGCACGGTTCAACGGCTCTGCAACCGGCGCGCGGCCGATTGACTGCTGCGCGGATGGTACGCGAAGGTCTCGCGGAACCATGTGCGGCACACGTCGCAATGCGCCGCCGACCATCAGGAGGTCACCATGCCACGTCTGCGCCAGGTAAGCCTCGCCGAGGCATCGCCGGAGATCAAAGAGCTGTACAAGCAGTTCTTCGGCGATCGCGATCCGGTCAAACAGCCCGGCACTGCGACCGGCACGCCCGGCGATTACTGGACCACGTTCGCGCTGGTGCCCGACCTGCTCTTTCAGGCGCGCACCACGCTCGGCGCGCTGCTGGCGCCGGGCCGCAAGCTCGATCCGAAGCTGCGCGAGCTTGCGATCCTTCGCACCGGAATCGTCGGCGACTCCAAGTTCGAGTACTCGCAGCACTTGAAGGTCGCGCGGATGGTCGGCGTGCCGGACCACAAGCTCGACGCGATCAAGTCATGGGCGCTGTCGGACAAGTTCACGCCGCAGGAGCGGGCGGTGATGCAGGCGACCGACGAGCTGGTCGGCCGCAACCTGGTCGAGGACGCGACGTTCGCGGATTTGAAGCGCCATCTTCCCGACGAACAAATCCTGGAACTTTTCTACGTAATCGGGCTTTGGCGGATGCACGGCATGATCGTGCGCGCGCTGCATCTGGAGTACGACAACGACACCACCGCGCGAATGGTTGAAGTGCCGGCGCCGGTCGTGACGGCCTGAAAATCAGCGCGGCCAGAGCGATCGCTCGGCCCGGCCGCATCATCTTTGCTAGCGCGCCTTCGGCAGACCGAGCACGCGCTCCGCGATGATGTTGCGCTGAATCTCCGAGGTGCCCGCCTCGATGGTGTTCGCGCGCGAGCGCAGGAATCCATGCTGCCAGCGTCCCGACTCGATCGCGTGCGGTGATCCTTTCACCAGCTGGCTCGCCGGCCCCTCGATTTCCATCACGAACTCGTGCATGCGCTGATTGAGCTCCGACCACGCGAGCTTCGAGATCGATCCCTCGGGACCCGGAGTGCCGCCCTTGAGAATTTTTGAGAAGGTCCGGTACGCCGTGTACTTCATCATCTCGAGATCGACGTAGAACTGCGCGAGCTTCTGCCGCACCGATGGATCCTTGGTCGCCGGCGAGCCGGAGCGGTTCAGCTTCTTCGTCAGTTCCACGATCTCATCGAACGTGATCCGGAATCGCGTGACGCTCGCGAGCGCGAAGGTCCCGCGCTCGTTCATCAGCGTGGTCATCGCGACCCGCCAGCCCTCGTTGAGCCCGCCGACCAGGTTTTCGCGAGGCACCCGCACGTCTTCGAAAAACATTTCATTGAATTCGGACTCACCGGTCATCTGCCGAAGCGGCTTGACCGTGATGCCCGGCGTCTTCATGTCGACCAGCAGGTACGAAAGCCCGCGGTGTTTGGGCGCGTCAGGGTCGGTGCGCACCAGCAGCATGCACCAGTCCGAGATGTGCGCGAGCGTGGTCCAGACCTTCTGTCCGTTGACGATAAAGTAATCGCCCTTGAGTTCGGCGCGGGTTTTCAGCGACGCGACATCCGAGCCGGAGTTGGGCTCCGAAAATCCCTGGCACCAGATTTCCTCGCACGTGAGGATCTTCTTGAGGTAGCGCTTTTTCTGCTCGTCGGTACCATGCGTGACAATCGTGGGGCCGGCCATTGAAAGCCCCAGCCCGTTGAGCGGCGCGGGCGCGCGATGTCGCGCCATCTCTTCATTGAAGATCGCCATCTCGACCTGGCTCGCGCCCTGACCGCCATACTCCTTGGGCCACGCAAGTCCCAGCAGCCCCGCGTTGAAGAGGCGAAGCTGCCACTGCTTCAGAAACTCGAGACGATCCATCTCCTGTGGTACGGAGAAGCCGGGGTCGCTCCAGCCCTTGGGCAGGTTCTCGCGCAGGAATGTGCGGACGCGATCGCGAAACTGTTCTTCTTCGGGACTGAAGCCGAGGTCCATGAATCGTCTCCGTGACGCGTGTCTTGGTTCGGTATCCGCGGACTAGCTGCCGTTGGCGCCGAGCAATCTTATAACCTCGGCGCGTCCCCATTCGACCTCGGCGCGATGGCGCTTGGCCATCGACTCGAGAAACTCGCGGATCGCTCCGCGCTTCGGCGCGACCGCGAGCGCCTCCTCAACCTTGCGCGCGACCCACTCTTGTCCGCGATACATCAGGTCGAGCCGCTCGCGAAGCCGCGGGAGCGCGGAGACTTTCGCGGCGAACGGTCCGGTCCTGGTCGAGGGTTTTCCGCCCGCGCCGATGATCAGCCCCTCCAATTGATCCGCGGTTTTCTGTTCTTCCGCGCGCGCGCCCACGAGGAACTGCTTGAGCTGGTCGTGCGAGGCCTGCTCGACCAGCGTATCGAGCGCGACCACGCCGGCGCGCTCGGATTCGAGCAGCAGGTTGAGCGCCTGCTCGAGTTTCTTCTCCACGCCGCGACTGTAGTGCGGCCCGCCGCTTTGGGGCAAGCGACTGCGCGCAGCGCACGCGGGTCATCGCATCAGAAGACGGATCGAAATGAAAATCAGGAACACCGCGAAGGCCTTGCGAAGCATCGGGCCGGCGATGTCCACCGCGATCTTCGCGCCGAAATAGGCGCCGAGCAAAATTCCCGCCGCGAGCAGCGCGGCGTATGCGACGTTTACGTTGTCGTGCTTGTAGTACTCGTACGCGCCGAGCAACCCCACCGGCGGCAGCAGCGCCGCGAGCGAGGTTCCGATCGCCGTGTGCTGATCGACCGCCAGCAGCAGTACCAGTGCGGGCACGATCAGAATTCCGCCGCCGACACCGAAGAACCCACCGAGTATTCCCGCGGCAAGCCCGATCGCGAGAACCAGCGCGTATTCCATCATGGTCGTCTCTTTCGATTCGCAGTTGTGCCCGTCCGGCGGAAATCTCCGCTCGCGGGAAGTTTTGATTTGAGTCGGGAAGGCTAACAGATGACGGGCGGCGGCGCGAAACCGCGGTCCGCTTGAACGCTAATCGACGGCGTGGCGATGCGGCTCTTCCGCTGGCTCAATGACTCGCAGCTTGGGCGAGCGGCGAAACTTTCGGCGCACCCAGTTCTCGCCGTCGTCAAACAGTGAGTATGCAACCGGCGTGATCAGCAATGTGATCAGCAAGCACAGCGTTTGACCGCCGATTACCACGATTGCGATCGGCCGATTTGACATCGCGCCGGCGCCAGTGCCGACTGCAACGGGTATCATGCCGGCAACCAGCGCTGCCGTGGTCATCAGGATTGGGCGCAGGCGTTGACGGTTGGCCGTGAGGATCGCCTCGCGCTTCGGCAGGCCCGCGCGCACGAGGTTGAGCGTCTGGTCGATCTGCAGGATCGAGTTCTTCTTGACGATGCCGAACAACAACAGAATGCCCAGCAGCGCGAACATCGCAAGGTGTTCGCCGAATATCAGCAGCGAGATCAGTGCAAACGGTACCGCCAGCGGCAGCGAGAGCATGATCGTAATCGGATGCACGAAGCTCTCGAACTGCGCGGCGAGCACCATGTACATGAAGATGACCGACAGCACGAACGCGATGGTGAATCCGTACACCATGTCGCGGTAGAACTTGGTCTGGCCGCCGAAACTTGCGGTGTACCCCGGCGGCAGGCGAAGTTCCGCGCCCTTCTTGGCCGCCGCCGTCATCAAATCAGTCATCGCGACTCCGGGCGCTGCGTTGAAGAGCAGCGAAATCTGCCGCTGACGCGACTGCCGATCGATTTGCGCCGGACCGGTGCCCTGCACCAGCGACGCCACGTTGTCGAGCCTCACTTGTCCGACGCGCGTCGACGGCACGGTCAGCCCCGCGATGACCGCGGCATTGTTGCGGTCGGCCTCCTCGAGCTGCAGGCGGACGTCGTAAGTCTCCTGGTCTTCACGGTACCGCGTCACCACGTCGCCCTGCACCATGGTGCGCATCGTCCTGGCAATCTCGCCGACCCCAACTCCCAAGTCCGATGCCTTCTGCCGATCGATGTGCACCTGCAACTCGGGCAGGCCGCCCTCGTAGGTCGTGTCGAGGTCAACCACGCCCGGCATCTTCGCGAGCTGCTCTTGCAGACGAGACGTATAGCTGCGCAGCGTGTCGATGTCGGGACCGCGCACTTCGTATTGCAGGTCCACGCTTCGCCAGAAACCCTGATCCCAAGGTTTGAGCACCTCGACGCTCAATCTCAGCGCAGGGAATCCGCTCAGCAGCTTGCGCGCGTCCGCCATGACCAGTTTCTGGTTGCGCTTGCGCACGCCTAGCGGCTCTAGCTTCGTGATGACTTGCGCATCGGTGACGCGGCCGGTACCGCTCGTGTCGCCGACCAGTGTGAGGAGGTGGCGGGTTTCGGGAATCGTCCACAAACGCCCCTCGATCTGGCGGACGACCTCATCCATGCGTTGGAGCGAGTACCCGGGCGGCGCCTTGATGCGCACGGCGAACTCCGAGGAGTCGTCGTCGGACATGAATGCTCCGCCAACCATCTTTCCGATCACAGGAATGGAGGCGACCAGCGCAATCGCGGCGAGCACGATCACCCACCTGTGGTCGAGCGACCATTCGAGCGCGTTCGCGTAGTGGTCCTCGATCCATTTCTCCGCCCGCCAGTCGCGCGAATGCTTCTTGCCCGGCGCGGGCGGCTTGAGGAACCGCGAGCTGAGCATCGGCGTCAGCGTGAACGCGACCAGCAGCGAGACCATGATCGCGAACGCCATGGTGAGGCCGAATGAATTCATGAAGCGGCCGTTAACGCCGGGCATGAACGCGACGGGCAGGAATATGACGACCAACGAAAGCGTGGTCGCGCTCACCGCGAGACCGACCTCTGCGGTCGCGGCCCTCGCCGCGGTGATCGCATCCATCCCCTTCTCTTCCATGAAGCGGTAGATGTTCTCGAGCACCACGATCGCATCGTCGATTACAATTCCGACTGCCAATGTCAGCGCGAGCAGCGTGATGCGGTTGAGCGTGAATCCCATCAAGAGAAGGAGCGAGTAGGTCGAAACAATCGACACCGGAATCGCCACCGCCGCGATCAGCGTCGAACGCAAGGACCCGAGGAAGAAGAACACCACGATCGCGGCGCACGCTCCGCCCAGGATGAGATGATCCTGCACGGTGTTGACTGCCTCGCGGATGAAATCCGAGATGTCGCGCGAGATGACTACTTTGACACCGGCCGGCAGCGTCGGCTTGATCTCCTCGAGGCGCTGATAAATTCCGTCCACCACCGCAATCGTGTTGGTGCCCGACTGCCGCCGCACCAGCATCGATACGGCGTTGCGTCCGTCCCAGCGCGAAAGCGAGCGCGCCTCCTTGACCGAGTCCTCGACCTTGCCGAGATCGCCCACCGTGATCGGCCGTCCGTCGTGAACCGAGACGATCACCTTGTTGAAGTCTGCCACGCTGGTGATCCGCCCGAGCGTCCGCAGCATCTCTTCTGAGCCGCCTTCTCTGAGCCGCCCGCCGGGATATTCCACGTTCTGTCGGTCGAGCGCGGTGGACACGTCGTGAATTGAAACTCCGGTCGCCGCGAGGCGGTCGGAGTCCATCAACACGTGGATTTCACGCTCCTGGCCGCCCACGATGAAAATCGAGCCAACCCCATCCAGCGACTCGAGCGGTTCCTTGATCAGTTTCCTGGCAAGCTCGGTGAGTTCCTTGATGCTCTGGTAGCCAGTGACCGTAAGTGTCAGCACCGGCACCGAGTCGAGGTCGAACTTCTGGACCAGCGGCGGCTTGGTGTCCTCGGGCAACTGGTCGAGCACCGTCCCGATCTTGTCGCGCACGTCCTGCACCGCGACCTCGAGCGGCTTTTCGAGTTTGAACTGGATGATGACGCGCGACACGCCTTCAAGGGTCGCCGAACGCAGCTCATCGATGCCGCTGACCGTGTTGATCGCTTCCTCGAGCGGCTTGGTGACGCGCGCCTCGACCTCTTCAGGAGCGGCGCCGGGCAGCTGCGTCATCACCATGACGGTCGGCACGTCAACCTTCGGGAACAGGTCCACGCCCAACCGGTAGTACGAGAACCAGCCCACCACGACCAGCAGGCCGACCAGCATGGTCGCGAACACCGGGCGGCGTACGCAGAGATCGGCGAGAATCACGAGCGCGTTTCCTTTTCCTGGTGTCGCGGATCGACCGCGACGCCGTCGGCCAGCCGATCGACTTCAGTGGTCGCGACCGTTTCACCGGCCTTCAACCCCTGGCTGATTTCGATCGTCTCGCCCAACGTGTCACCGGTGGTCACTTCGCGGGTGTGAGCAACATCGTTTTCGATCACAAACACGCGCGCCACTCCGGCATATCGCAGCACCGCGGCCTTCGGAACAAACAGTGCGCGATCCTCCCCGAGGTTCGCCGTGATGTGCGCGAACGAGCCCGGCTTGAGGAGGCCGTCGGGATTCGCGACTTCCGCCTCGACCAGCAGCGTGCGCGTGACGTCGTCGATCGCCGGGGCGACGCGCGTGACGTTGCCACTGAAGACTTTGCCCGGGGTGGCATCGACGGTGAGCGTAACCTCCATACCAACCCGCACCATCGGCACGAACCGCTCCGGCACCGGCGCGCGAAGCTTCAGCGGATTGATCGCGATTAACTCGAACAGTTCCTTGCCCGGCGTGATGTACTCGCCGAGCGAGGCCATGCGTTTTTGAACCGATCCCCCAAATGGCGCCCTTATCACTGTGTCGCCGAGCTTCTTTCGCGCGAGCGCAAGCGCCTTCTCGGCGGACTCCTTGTCGGCTTCGTCCACGTGCAGTGCCGAGGCGATCCGATCGTACTCGGCGCCCGAAATCGCGCCTTGGCTCTTGAGCTCCACCGCGCGGTCGAAATTCGCACCCGTGTTCTTGAGCCGCGCCTCCACCTGCTGCTGCGCCGCCTGCGCCGAATCCACTCTCAGCTGGTACTCGCGCGAATCGAGCCGGAGCAAAACCTGTCCCGCCTTCACTGAATCGCCGAAATCAGCCGCGACTTGCGCGACCGTGCCGTTTACCTCTGCCGCGATGATCGTGCGCTCGTTGGGGAACAACGCGCCCTGCGCCGAGGCGGTTCGCGTGAGCGTTCCTTCCTCAGCCTTGGCGACTGTGACGATGACCTTCGACGATGCCGCCGGGTTGGCCGCGTCCGCCGCCGCGGTCGTATCGCGGCATCCCGCGAGCGCAAACGCACATAGCGCGAGCAATCCGGCCGCGCATCGTGCAGCTGGGTACTTATTCAATTGCATGGAGCCGTTTGGAGACCCTTGAGGAATAATTCCAGTACCGCTTCTTCGTCCGCCTCGAGCGGCGAATCGGTCAGCTGCAACAGACGCCTGCGCAGCGTTCCTATGATCATTTCGTTGAGCATGAATGCTCCAAGTTGCGGATCGATTGGCCGAATCGCGCCGCGCTCGATCGCTTCCTTCAGCACCGACGCGAGAAAGTCGAGGTACGTGATGAACAGCTCGCGCAGCTCTTGCGCGAGCGGGTCGCCCGCGTTGAAATTGACGAAGCTGGAATCAAGGATGAGCGCCTTTAGGAAGTCCTTATTGGAGTCGAGCTGACGGAATTGCTGTCGGACTATCGACTTGATGCGTTCGACCGGGTTCTCCGCCGCCGTTCCATTCGCGCGGAGTTCCGCGATATTCGCACGGAAACCCTGGGTAACCGCCGCATGCAGCAGTGATTCCTTGGTCGCGAAGTACAGGTAGATGGTTCCCTTCGCAACCTTCGCTTCTTCCGCAACCCGGTCGATAGTCGCCCCCTGAAAACCGTGCCGCCCAATGACGCGCCGAGTCGCGTCGAGAATCTCTGAGACCCGGTATTCCTTGATCAGTTCTTCTCTTGAAGTCGCCATACTGGTCGTTCAGTCAGTTGAACGTCTAGTCAGTCTAGGGCTTGCGCAGATGCGAGGCAAGGGGTAGAAACGGCCGCCCGTCCATCCCGAAAACTCAGTTATTTCCGGTAGTTAACTACGAACTCGAAGCCGCCGATCCGTGTTCCATCTTGTCGGCTATCAACTCCGAAAGGCGCTCCGCGGGTGCCTTGTGAAGGTCTGGCACCGCGAAGCCCGACGCTGCGGCGTGGCCACCGCCCCCGAACAACTGGGCGAGCTTCGACAGATCGACATCGCTGTCTGCGCTTCTGCGCAGGCTCACGCCCTGGCTGCGCAGGTCAAGCAACGCGACGACCATTCGCTGCTGCCCGGTGTAGAGTTTCGCCGCGACCTCGCTCGAGTATCCGAAGCAGCAGGCAGTCCTGATTGTGACTCCGCTCGGCAGCACCCGATCGACCACCGTCGCGTGAGCGAGCTCCGAGCTTCGGCGCAGCGCATCGTGCGCGTGCTCGAGCGCGATGCGCAGCCGTCGCGTCATCGTCGGTTCCTTGAGTTTCAGGATCTCGCGGTACGCCGCCGCGCCGCCGAGCGTCTGTACGGCGAGCGCCCAGTCCTGCGACTCGGGAATCCTGTGGATCCAGCGATCGTGATCGTCGGCCAACTCGGCAAATGGCTGAAACATTTCAAACTCGCGGCGCTTGGCCGCGCTCAGCACTTCCGCGCCCATGCGCTTTAGGTAATTGAACGTGAGGAGCGCCGCCGAGTACCTCTCCGTCAGCACCTTGCCCGCGAACGGCGCCTTGAACTCGGGCGCATCGGCGCGGGACACTGCGGTGCGATGATGATCGATCCAATAGATGCGCGCACCGTCGCGCGCGAGTGCACCGAGGTGGCGTCCCGTCGCTGGCGAAGTCCACGACAGATCAGTGATCCAAATTTCGTCCGCGCCGTCGCCCTTGGGCTGCAGCGCCTGGATCACCTTGTCGCTGTCGCTGTTCCCGGCGAGCGTCGTCGCCACCTTGTGACCGTCGTAAAAGCGCGCCACCGCCGCCGCTGCCATCACGCCGTCGAGGCATGACGGCCCATGGCTGACGATCTGGATCGAGCGGCGCGCCTTGGCGGGCATAAGGGATCGATTGTAGAGGAATCCGCGGACGCGGGCGACGCGCGTGCACAGCCGGCGCCCCTGATTCGCCGCCACCTCGCCAATGCGCTTAGCGCGTCGCGGCTGCTCTTCGCCGCCGCATGGATTGCGTTCTTTGCGGCGGGCGCCGGGTCGCGCGCGCCGTACATAGCGCTCGCGACGGCTGCGTCGGTGTCCGACTTCATCGACGGACGCATCGCGCGCCGCCTGGCGATCATCGGTACCTACGGGCGCTGGCTCGACGGTGTCGCTGACGTCGTGTTTGTCCTCGCGGCGCTCTCATGCGAAGCCGCCGCTGGATCAATTCCCGCCTACATTCCTGCGCTGATCGTGCTGTCGTTTGGGCAGTACGCGATTGACTCGATGCTGCTCGGTGCGGCCGGACGCGGGCCACTCAAAAGCCGGCTCGGCCACTGGGGCGGCGTGTTGAATTACACGCTGGTCGTGGTGCTTGCCGTCGCGCCGCCGCCCGCGTGGCCGGGTGAGTTCGTGCGGTGCATGGCGCCGGTGTGCGCGCTCTTTTACATTGCCGCGATCATCGAACGCGCGCTAGGGTATGGTGCTCGCGATCCTGGCCCGCCTCGCCTCGTGTGACCACGCCAGCACATTTTCCCCGGATGAAGCCCCGCCGCTTGCGTGCTACCTTGACCCCGATGTCGCGCGCGCGGCGCCCGAACTCCGCGACGCGCCCGCAACCGGCGGCTGGAATTGGAACCCCGCATACTCGAACGCGCCGAGCACCCGATCTCGCGCCGCGACGTTCATCCCAACGTCCTCAAGGTGCTCTACCGGCTCACGATGGCCGGTCACACCGCCGCGCTTGTCGGAGGCGGAGTGCGCGACCTGATGCTCGGCCGCAAGCCCAAGGACTTCGATGTCGCCACTTCCGCACATCCGCAGGAAATCCGCGACCTGTTCCGTAACTCGCGACTCATCGGCCGCCGCTTCCGGCTGGTCCACGTTTTTTTCGGTCCGCAGAACATCGAAGTCGCCACGTTTCGGAAGTTGAGTGAAGCCGCCGCGGAAAGCCACGACCCGTTCGTCGGGCACGAAAACACCTTCGGCACTCCCGAGGAGGACGCGTTCCGCCGGGACTTCACCGTCAACGCGCTCTTCTATGATCCCGAAACTTTTCGCGTCATCGACTTCACCGGCGGCATCGGCGATCTCGACGCGCGCCTCATCCGCACCATCGGCGACCCCGACCTGCGCGTGTGCGAGGATCCCATCCGAATTCTCCGCGCGGTGCGCTTCGCCGCGAAGCTCGGATTTGAGATCGAACCCGCGACTCGCGACGCGATCGTGCGCCACCGCGACGAACTCAAGAAGGCGTCGGTGCCGCGGCTCGTCGAGGAAATCTTCCGCACGCTCGCTCACGTCGAGTCGGTGCGCGCACTCGCGCTGATGGTGGAACTCGGGCTTCTCGAGGTTGTCCTGCCCGAACTTGCGGAGCACGTCGCCGCAGATGAGCGGCCCGTCGATGAGACCGCGACCGTGCGAAACCTCGCCGCGTATGCGCGCGCCACCGCCGCGGCGCAGGGTCCCGGTCCACCGCGCTGGGTGCTGCTCGCCGCCCTGTTCCTCGATCTTCATCGCCGCCGCCGCGAATCGGGCGGGAGTGACCTTCGCGAGCTGGTTGGGGAGCTTCGCCGCCGCGGTTTCGCCAAGGCAGACACCGAACAGATGCGGCTCGCCCTGGACGCCTTCGATCAGTTGATCGCACCCTCGCACCGTACGCGGCGGCTGAGACGGCGTCCGTACTACGAAGACGCGCGTCGCTTCTTCGAGTTGATGGCGCCCAATTACGGCGCCGAAGCCGCCGCTATTGCCCGCGAATTCGCGCCGCCGCCCGAACGTCACTACCCGCCTGCCGGGCCGCTGCCCGATGGCCACGGTCGCAGGCGCCGCCGCCGTCGGGGCGGCCGCCGCCTCGATCCCACGACCTCCCCGTCCATCCCGACTCCATAACGGCACAGAAGCAGTCATCCTTGTCCCGCGTGCTGCCATCGACTAACTTTTAGCTCCCGCGCGGCGCGTTTCCGCACCCAACAATGTCTTCGAGAGGGTGACAACTTGGCGGCGAGCAATCTTCGAACGGACAAAATCTGGATCGACGGCGTCATGGTGCCGTATGACGAGGCCAAGGTGCACGTCCTCACCCACAGCCTCCACTACGGCCTCGCCGTCTTCGAGGGCATGCGCTGCTACCAGTGCGACGACGGCCGCTCCGCGATCTTCCGCGCGCACGAGCACATCCGCCGCCTGCTCGACTCCGCGCACATCGTAGAGATGCCGGTGCCGTACAGCAGCGAGGAACTGCTCAAAGCCTCCGCCGACGTGGTGCGCGTCAACAAACTCGCCGAATGTTACCTGCGGCCGATTGCGTTCTATGGCGAAGGTGAGATGGGACTCTCCGCGCGCGGCAACGCAACCCGCGTCGCAATCGCCGCGTGGCCGTGGGGCGCATACCTCGGCCAGGACGGCGTGCTGAAAGGCGTTCGTCTCAAGACTTCGTCCTTCGCGCGCTTCCATCACAATTCGATGATGCCCGCGGCGAAGGTGTCGGGGCACTACGTAAATTCGATTCTTGCGGGCTGTGAAGCACGCCGAAACGGCTATGACGAGGCGCTCCTGCTTGACACCCAGGGCTTTGTTGCGGAAGGAAGCGGCGAGAACATCTTCGTCGTGCGCGACGGTATCGTGCACACGCCACCGCTCACATCGATCCTTCCCGGCATCACGCGCGCGTCCGTCATGCAGATCCTGCGCGACCAGAATGTGCCCGTGGTCGAGGAGCACTTCGCCCGCGACCTGATGTACATCTCCGACGAGGCGTTCATGACCGGCACCGCCGCCGAGGTGACGCCGGTGCGCGAACTCGATGATCGCCGCATCGGTTCCGGCGAGCCCGGCCCCGTCACGCGCAAGGTGCAGGAAATCTTCCAAGCCGCACTGCACGGCCGCGATTCTCACTACCGCAGCTGGCTCTATTACGTCTGATCTTTTCTGTCGGCTTCACCTTTCCCTTCTGGAGGGGTCGCCCGCGATCACATCTGGAAGCCGACGCTCGCGCAAAGTACCCTTGAATCGCGCGGAGGTGGCGCGATGAAAATGCTGCTGACAACCGTTGCAATCCTCGCGGTGATCCTGGTCGCGACGTTGGCGCTGTGGCCCCGCATCGCGCGCGCCGACTTGCTCAAGGAGGGCGACATGGCGCCGCTCTTCACCACGCAAATGGTCGTCGGCGACCAGGTCGTGCCGGTTTCGCTTGCGGAGCTGCGCGGCAAGAATGTCGTGCTCTACTTCTATCCCAAGGATGACACGCCCGGATGCACCAAGGAGGCGTGCGCGTTCCGCGACGACTACACGCGCTTCGAGTCATCGGGCATTACTGTCCTTGGCGCAAGCATCGACAGCGCCGACTCGCACAAGGCGTTCATCGCGAAGTACAAGATTCCGTTTGGGCTGCTGCTCGACGAAGACAAGCAGATCGCGACGGCTTATGGTGCGGCGAACGGAATTCCGATCATCGGACTAAACAAGCGCATCACCTACGTGATTGGCGCGGACGGTCGGATCGCGAAGGTCTATCCGAACGTCGATCCGATCGCGCACGCGACACAAATTCTAAAGGACTTGGGCGCGGACCGTGCGGCTCCACCCGCCGCCTCAAGCTCCTCAGCATCGGACTAGCCTTTCGCCTCCCCCCGAGATGAGGCTCACGGACTCACAAGGCGTCGGTCGGGTGAGGTCGTGGCGGCGTCGCCGCTTAGGCAGCGCTCGCGCATCGCGACCGTCATTCTCCGCGCAGCGGCGCACGGCTGTGCGCCCTGCTTTCCTCGCCCGTCGCGAGCCGCGCCGCGCGTGTCGAGAAATGAGCCTCGCGATCATCCGCTTGCCCCGAACGGTGTTTAGACGCTAGCTAGTGATTGTTGGGACGGGTCGGAACGATCCGCGCAATCGAATCTTAGGGGAGCTCCAACGATCCATGGACTTCAACTACTCGACCGAACAGGAAGCTTATCGCATGGACGTCCGGCGCTGGCTCGAGGCCAACCAGCCGCCGCCGTTGAATCGCCAGGAAAAAGAACGCGTCGATGACGACGCGATGTGGCAGCGCCTCAAGGCGTGGCACAAGAAGCTCTACCACGCGGGTTGGGCCGGTCTTACCTGGCCCAAGGAATACGGAGGACGCGGCGCCACCTTCATCGAGCAGGTCATCTTCCAGCAGGAGATCGGCCGGCTCGGTCTTCCGATGGGCTCCAACGTACTCGGCGTCATCATGACCGGCCCCGCTATCATGCAGTGGGGTACCGAAGAGCAGAAAAAGCGCTACCTCCAGCCGATCCTCTCCGGCGATGAGATTTGGTGCGAGGGCATGTCCGAGCCCACCGCCGGCTCGGACCTGGCAGCGATACAAATGCGCGCCGAACTTCACGGCGACGAGTTCATCGTCAATGGCCAGAAAGTCTGGACTACCATCGCGCACCGCTCGGATTTCTGCCAACTGTTCGTCCGTACGGACCCCGATGCGCCCAAGCACAAGGGCATGAGCGCGCTACTCGTCGACATGAAGGCGCCAGGCGTCAGCGTGCGGCCGCTCAAGCAGATCACTGGCGACTCCGAATTCAACGAAATATTCTTCGAAGACGTCCACGTGCCCAAGGACAACCTGCTCGGCCCGCTCAACATGGGCTGGCAGGTGCTCGTCTCGACGCTGATGCACGAGCGGTTCGGAATCGGCGAGACCCTCGGCGGCACCGAGCAGACGCTCCAGGAGCTGATCGGCGTCGCGCGGGGCGTGAAGATGAACGGTCACACCGCAATTGACGAAGACGACATCCGCCAGCAGCTCGCTCAGTTCGCGATCGAGGTGACCGCGAAAAAGTACAACGGCCTTCGAAGCCTCACCAAGCGCCTCAAGGGGCAGCAGCCGGGCGCCGAGGCGTCCATTTCGAAACTCATCTCGACCGATCTTCAGCAACGCATGGTCAAATTCACGACGCGCCTGCTCGGCAGCCACGCGATGATCGAGCGGCGCTCGCCCTTCGCCCCCAACGGCGACTGGATGCGCCGCATCCTTGGGTCCGAATCGATGACCATCGCGGGTGGAACGTCTGCCGTTCAGAAAAACATGATAGGCGAGCGAATCTTGCAGTTGCCCAAGGGCTGAGCACGCACCTTGCCCAACCGCTAGGCACCGAGGCAGCAACGGCCGCCGCGTGCGTAATGCCGCGGCGGTCTTGTTTCAATATTCCCGCGCAACAAAACTCTTCTGGCACGCTTCAGTCCCGACCGGCCCAAACCTGCGCGGCGGCGCGCATCTTGCGTAGCACAGCCCCGACGCTCGGCCGCGAGGCACTCGCGCCACTTCGTCGCACGGTACTTTCGCGCTGCGAGAAATAAGCGGCGGGTGCGCGCGGTTGGGCAAACGGACTTGGCGTATTACGTACTATTCGGGTCGCGGCGGGCGTGATCCTCAGAAAACGAAATTAGCGCGTCAGGTCCGCGCGAGGCGTCGGCATTTAGATCGCCTCTTGCGGATCGCTCGATGGCGCGGTGGGGAGCGATCGACCTATGGGCAAATCGCGATTCATGTTTCTGGCGGTGCTGGCTGCAACCAGCGTCGCCGCTCTCGCAAGTGTGGCTGAGGCCGCGGATGTGGCCGCCAGCGCCCCAGTAGCTTTCACACAGGAAATGGCCGACTCCATTCTCAACTCCAAAGTTGCCGCGGACACGGTCTGGACGCTGCTCACCGCGTTCCTGGTGTTCTTCATGAACCTGGGATTCGCGATGGTCGAATCGGGGTTCTGCCGCGCGAAAAACGCCGCGAACATCCTCGCGAAGAATTACATCGTCTTCTCGGTCTCGTCGGTGGCCTTCCTGCTGGTGGGTTTTGGAATCATGTTCGGTGACGGAAATTCCCTGTTCGGCAGCAGTGGTCTCTGGTTCGTTGGCGGAGCGGACAACAGTCCCGCGATGGGCGCCGCGTACCAGGGTGTTTACAGCGCGCTTAGCTGGACCGGCACGCCGTTGTGGGCGAAGTTTTTCTTTCAGCTCGTATTCGCCGGCACCGCGGCGACGATCGTGTCGGGCGCTGTTGCAGAGCGCATCAAGTTCGGCTCTTTCTTCCTATTCTCCTTCATCATGGTCGGCCTGATTTATCCAATTGGTGGGCACTGGATCTGGGGCGGCGGGTGGCTGTCCCAACTAGGGATGCTCGACTTCGCGGGCTCCACGGTGGTGCATTCGATCGGCGGCTGGGCCGCGCTCGCTGGGGCGATTTCTCTCGGACCGCGCATCGGCAAGTATACGGCCGCTGGCAGGCCGGTCGGAATTCCCGGCCACAGCCTGACCTCCGCGACGCTCGGCGTATTCGTTCTCTGGTTCGGTTGGTTCGGATTCAATCCCGGATCAACGATGGCCGCGGACTGGGCTTCGATTGCGCACATCGCGGTGACTACCAACACTGCCGCTGCGACCGCGTCGATCAGCGCTCTGCTCACCGCGTGGTACGTCCTGCGCAAGCCCGATCTCGGTATGACGCTCAACGGTGGCCTCGCCGGACTCGTCGCCATTACAGCTCCATGCGCATTCGTCAGCGTGCAAAGCTCGTTCATCATCGGATTGCTCGCCGGAGTTCTGGTCGTGTACTCGGTGCTCTTCTTTGATCGAATCGGAGTGGACGATCCAGTCGGCGCGGTCTCGGTGCACATGGGCAACGGCGTATGGGGCACGATCGCGCTCGGGCTGTTCGCCGATCCGAGCGTCTGCCCCGCTGCATCCGTAGCCAAGCCTGGTTTGTTTCTTGGGGGAGGGATGCAACAACTCGTTCCGCAGTTGATCGGCGTCGTGGCGATTGGCGCGTTCGTCTTCGTCGCCGCCATGATCGGCTGGCAGGTAATCAGGGCCATCTACGGCTTGCGCGTTAGCGAGGACGAGGAGCGCGAGGGTCTGGATCTCGGGGAGCACGGCGATGTGGCTTATCCGGACTTCCAGATGGTCACGCGCTGACCGCTCCTTCATCGCAGTTCGACGGGGGCGCCCTCACCGGCGCCCCTTTTTTGTGTGTCTATCTGCCCAAACCGCGCGGCCCGCGCGGCATTGCGATCAGCCGAAGTCCAGTGAAAACACCCTCTTGATCCTTGAAGTCGGACCCTCGCTCGGCAAATTATGCTGGGACTTTGGAGGAGCCGACTAATGGATGAAACCCGAAGCAGGAATTTGGTTCTCGCTTTCGCACTCGCATTGGCCGCGATTACTCTCGCATTCGCTGCCGAGGCGCACGCCGAGGACGCCGCGCCGCAGGTCAGCTCCGGCGACACGGCGTGGATGCTCACCTCATCGGCACTCGTGCTGATGATGACCATCCCGGGTCTCGCGCTTTTCTACGGCGGACTCGTGCGCCGCAAGAACGTGCTCTCAACGCTCATGCAGAGCTTCATTCTCGCGGGCGCGATCTCGATCCAATGGGTGCTGTGGGGCTACAGCCTCGCGTTCGGCCCTGACCAGGGAGGCATCGTCGGCAGCCTTGCGTGGCTCGGACTTGCGGGCGTCAGCGCGATGATTCCGAATCCGGATTACTCGGCCACCATCCCGCATCAGGCGTTCATGATTTACCAGTGCATGTTCGCCATCATCACGCCCGCCCTGATCAGCGGCGCGATTGCGGAACGGATGTCGTTCAAAGGCTACCTGGTGTTCGCCCTGCTCTGGGCGACCTTCATTTATGATCCGCTCGCGCACTGGGTGTGGGGAGTGGGCGGCTGGATGCGCACGATGGGTGCGCTGGATTTCGCCGGCGGCACCGTCGTTCACATCTCGGCCGGCATCTCCGCACTCGCCGCGGTGCTGATTCTCGGCAAGCGCCAGGGCTATCCGCACGAACCGATGCCACCGCACAACCTGGTCTTCACGGTTACCGGCGCGGCGTTGTTGTGGGTTGGTTGGTTCGGTTTCAACGCGGGCAGTGCGCTCGCGGCCGGCGGGCTTGCGGTGTCGGCATTCGTCGCCACCCACATCGCGACCGCCGCGGCGGTGCTCGCGTGGGTCGCGGCCGAGTGGATGCTTACCGGCAAGCCGACCGTGCTTGGCGCGGCCAGCGGCGCGGTGGCGGGCTTGGTCGCGATTACGCCCGCCTCAGGATTCGTCGGGCCGATGTCGTCGATCGTGATTGGCGCCGCTGCCGGCGTCATCTGCTATCTCGCCGTGCGCGCGAAGGCCTCGTTTGGCTACGACGACGCGCTCGACGTGGTCGGCGTGCACGCCGTTGGCGGAATCATCGGCGCGCTGCTGACGGGACTCTTCGCAAGCAAGCTCGTCAACTCGGCGGGCGCTGACGGGCTCTTCTTCGGCAATCCGGGTCAGTTCGGAATTCAGCTGGTCGCGGTGCTTGCGACCATCGTGCTCGCGTTCGTCGGCACGATGATCCTGCTCAAGGTTACCGACCTGCTGGTCGGTATCAGGGTATCGCCCGACGCCGAACAGATGGGGCTGGATCTCAGCGAGCACAACGAGAGCGCCTACTCGCTGGAGGGCTAGGAGCGCGCGAACTCGGGGAGCGAGGAGACCCAGCGATCGAAACGGCCGGGGCGCGCTAACGCTGCATCGCCTGAAACAGCAGCGGCGCCGCCTCGGCCATTATTTCACCCACCACTTCCGAAAGCGGCTTGCTCGGAATCTCGAGCTTCTCGGTCAGGTTGCGTATCATCTGCAGATAGCGCTGCTTGGTCTCGACGCTGATCGTCTCCAGGCGCATGTCTTCCATCACCTGGATGTAGCGGCGGTGTATTTCGACGATCTCAATGTCGAGCGGATCGGAGTGTTTGCGAGCGCGGGCCATTGCTAAACCTCGTGCGACGCCCGGACGCGGCCGAGCTGCCTTTGCATTTCCATATGACAGTATCGCACCACGGCTGTGCAGATAAGCGGAAAACTGTGAGCTGCTAGAACAAATACCGCCGCGTATTGATGCTGATCAAAATTCCCATCGCCGCCATCATGGTCAGCATCGACGACCCGCCGTAGCTCATCAACGGCAGCGTGATGCCCACGATTGGCAGCATTCCGGTAGCCATCCCGATGTTGATCGCCACCTGCCAGAAAATGATCGACGTGATGCCGATCGCCAGCAGCGCGCCGTAGCGCTCGCGCGCGTGTCTCGCGATCCAAACGCCTCGCGCGATAATTGCGCCGTAAAGCCCCAACAGCACCAGCGATCCTGCGAAGCCGAACTCCTCCGCGAACACCGCGAAGATGAAGTCAGTCGATTGCTCGGGCAGGAAGTTCAGCCGCGATTGCGTACCCTTCAAGTAACCCTTTCCAAACGTCCCGCCCGCGCCAATCGCAATCTCGGATTGGATGATGTGATAGCCGGAGCCCAGCGGATCCGCTTCGGGATTCACGAAGCTCACCAGGCGCTGGCGCTGGTACGGCTTCAGGTGGCTCCACGCCAGCGGCGCGGCCAGCAGGGCGGCAAGCAACAGCACCGTCATGGTGCGCCACTTGAGCCCGGCCACGAAGATGAGCGTGGCGCTCGCGAAGATCAGAATCAGAGTGCTGCCGAGGTCGGGCTGTTTCAGCACCAATGCCGCCGGTACCGCGATCAGCACCATCGGAACGATCAGCTGGTGCAGACTCCAGCCGCCGCGCGGCGGCTCTTCGCGCAGGTAGCGAACCATCACCAGAACGATCGCCAGCTTTGCGATCTCGGACGGCTCGATCTTGAAAACCCCGAGATTGATCCAGCGCTGCGACCCGCCGGTCGAGTGCCCCGCCACGTCGACCACCGCCAGTAGCACCAACGCGATCACGTAGAGCGGATATGCGTAGCTGGAGAGCGCGCGGTAATCCAAGAGCGCCGCGACGATCAGCACAACGGTGCCGGCCGCGATCCAAATCATTTGCCGGATGACCAGCGGATGCAGCGCGCGGTCCGCGCCGCCATACGACGCGCTCATCACGCTGATGATCCCAAGCCCCGCTATTGCAAGCGAGAGTGCGAGCAGCGGCCAGTCGAAGTGAAGTACGATCCGGCGGTCAATCCCCAGCATCGTCGGCACCCGCCGGGTGGATCGCGCTGGTCGCCGCGGCGGCCGCGGGCGCCGGAATCGGTGTCGGCCTCGACGCGAGCGTGACGGGCTCGCCTCCCGCCGGTGGGTAGAGCTGGAAGTATCGCTCCAGTACCTGGCCGACGACCGGCGCCGCGGCGGAGCCGCCGTGGCCGCCGTTTTCGATCACGCAGGCGATCGCTATCTGCGCGTTGTCTTTGGGCGCGAATGCGATGAACCACGCATGGTCGTCAAGATGCTCCGGCAACTTGCCGCTCGCTGCCGCCGCAGCCTGGCCGACCACCTGCGCGGTGCCGGTCTTGCCCGCGACGATCGCGCCTCGCAATCGAGCGCGGCTGCCGGTGCCGCCGGGTCCGTTGACCACGTCCGCCATCGCATCGCGAACGAATTGCATGATTTCAGGGTCGAGCTTGAGGCGCTCCTCGACCACCGGTGAATTGAAGCGCGCGACGCCACCGTCGGGCGCCTCCACCATCTTCAGGAACTGCGGCTTGTAGCGGACGCCGCCGTTGGCGACCATCGCGGTGAACTGCGCCATCTGAAGCGGCGTCACAGAGACGTAACCCTGCCCGATGGCGACCGAAAGTGTTTCCGCGGGATACCACTTTTCATGGAATCGCTTGCGCTTCCACTCCGAGGTGGGGATCAGGCCGCTCTTCTCGTTGTCCAGGTTTATTCCGGTCCGTTCGCCAAGCCCGAACATCTTTGCCCACCGCCCGATGCGATCGACGCCAAGCTTGATGCCGGTCTGGTAGAAAAACACGTCACACGATTCCACGATCGCGCGATGCAGCCCAACGTTGCCGTGGCCCTGCTTGCGCCAGCATCGATAGGTTCGATTGCCGTACCAAAGTCCGCCGGGGCAGTGGTAGCTGCTCGAATCATTCAGCGTGCCTTCGTGCAGGCCCGCGATCGCATCGAGAATCTTGAAGGTCGAACCGGGCGGATAGATTCCCTGCGTCGCGCGATCGGTGAGCGGATGCTTCGGATCGGTCGCAAGCTTCTTCCACTCGGCGCGATCCACCCGCCGCCCAAACACGTCGGGACTGAACGCGGGCTTCGAGACCAGCGCGAGTATCTCGCCGCTGTTGGGATCGAGCGCGACCAATGCGCCCGCGCGATCGCCCATCGCCTGCTCCGCTGCCATTTGGAGATCGAGATCGATGGTCAGCACTACGCTCGCGCCCGGCTGGTCTGGAATCTCGCGCAGCACACGGAGCCGCCGCCCGACCGCATCAACTTCGATCTCCTGCCCGCCGGCGACTCCGCGCAGGTCCGGCTCCAGCACGCGCTCCAACCCGAACTTCCCGATCTCGTCGCCCATGCGATATCCGCCGGAGCGCTCCATCTCGCGGCGGCTGACCTCGCCGGTGTAGCCGAGCAGGTGCGCCGCCAATTCGCCGTAAAGGTAACGTCGCGCGGGCGTTATCTCGAGACTCACGCCTGGAAGTTCCAGCTGATGCGCCTCGAGCGCGACCACCTGCGGCCAGTCCAGACGTTCCTTCACCGTGATCGGTTCGTACGGAGGACGCCCCTGTTCCTCCGCCGACGCGACCCGCTCCACCACGCCGTCCTGCCCGAGATAATTCTCCAGATGCTCCACGACTTCCGGCAGGTTGTCCGTATCTTCGGGCACCAGCACCGCATCGAATGACGGCTGCGTCTCGACCAGTGGCCGATGCTTGCGGTCGAACACCAGCCCGCGTGGCGCGCGCACGCGATGGATGCGGATGCGGTTGCGGTCGGCGAGGCGGCTGAGCTCGTCGTGGCTCAGCACCTGCAAGTAGTAGAGCCGAATCACGAACAGCGACAACACCGCGACCACGATCGCGGACAGCAGCGTGATGCGCGGCTCGATCTGCGGGATGCTCTGGTTCTTTCTGCGCGCGCGGAACTTCACGGTGCGCTCTCGAACATGCTATTCACGCGCGGCGCCCGCAGGCAATCCGATCGCGTGCTTGAACCTCGCCAGTAGCGCAAACACCAACGGCGCCAGCGCCGCCGATATCAGTGCCTGCGCCGCCACCCACGGCGCAACCGAACCCATCGCGGCCACCGGCGCGCCGCCCCCCGCGAACGCCGCCACTCCCAATCCCGTCACCAGCGCCGCGACAAACACCGCCAGCGCGCCGACCAGCGCGGTCGTAACGAGCAATCGGCGCGACACCTCGTACGACAGCAGGTACACCACCGTAGTTAGGAACGCATTCAGGCCCAGCCGGGTGCCCGACGTCGCATCGGTCGCATACCCCATTGCAAATGCGGCCAGCGCCGCGATCGCCCCATGGTGCCGTAGCCCCAGGTCAACCGCGAGTATCACGATGAAGTTGGGAACCAGGAAGCGCACCGGCAGCAGCTGCGGCAACGCGGTCTGCACTGCAAGTGCAAGCACCGCGGCGATGGCGTACAGGGCGACCAGCCGCACCAGCGCGTTAGCCCTCTAGCAGGGTGTTAAGAAAAGCCTGGCATACCAAATTGGCATCGGCCCTATTCTCAACACCCTGCGTGAAAACCTTGTCCTGAGCCATGGGCGAAGGATCTGGCTGCCATCCTTATCTTCTCCCCCGGAGACGCGAGAAAGGGAGACGTGAGAGAGGTCGCAGGCTGTTGAAAATGCCTTTTTCAACCTAGCTTGCCGTCTTGTTGCGCCGGTTGCTGGCGCAGGACCAGCACCTGCTCGAGCCCGCGAAACTCCACCGCCGGTGCAACCGTCACCGCCAGGAACAACCCGGGACCCTCGCGATGGACCGTTCTGATCCACCCGATTAGCAGACCGCGTGGAAAAATTCCGTCCAGACCCGACGTCACGATTGGATCGCCCGGCCGAACCTCGCGCGACCGGTCGACGTACTTCATGATGAGCCCGTTATCGACCACCCCCGCGACGATTCCCCGCGCGCGCGTGCGCTGGTCGAATCCGTCCACCGCGGAATTGTGATCGTCGATCAACAGTACCCGCGCTCCGTGTGGGCTTGTCGCGATCACCTTGCCCACTACGCCTTGGTTCGAGACCACCGCCATCCCGGGCTTGAGGCCGCCGGCCGATCCCTCGCCGAGCACGATGGTGCGCGACAAGCCGGTCGCATCACTGCCGATCACGCGCGCCGCGATTGCGTCGAGACCCAGCGCATCGCGCAACTCCACCAGCGCGCGCAGCTGCTGGGTTTGTATTTCGAGCTCGGCGAGCCGGATGCGCTCACCGGTGAATCGTGCAAGCTCCGACTTGAGCCGCACGTTCTCGCGTCTCACGTCGAGCAAATCAAGGTAGTCGCGAACCAGCGAGCGCGCGCCGTCGCTCAGCCGCGCGGCCGCCACCTGCAACGGATACAGCACTTCGATGATCGCCGATTGCGGCTGCCCGGCCCGGTCGGTCGGTCCGACGCCCGCCGTCATCAAATGTAGTGACAGCACGAGCAGGGCGCCGCTCGTTAGAAGAATCCGGTTGCGCCACAGAAACGAACCTCTCACCTGCGGGCGTCCCCAATGCGGTGGGCTTCAACTGCGCGCGCCGTGCCCGCGCTCAATCCACGCACACGTCGCGCAAAAGCGTCAACTCGTCGAGCACCTTTCCGGCGCCCATCACTACTGCGGTCAGCGGATCATCGGCCAGCGTCACCGGCAGCCCCGTCTCCTCGCGCAGCAGCACGTCCAGGTTGCGCAGCAGCGCGCCACCGCCGGCCAGTACTATCCCCTTGTCCACGATGTCCGACGCGAGTTCCGGCGGCGTGCGTTCCAGCGCGATGCGCACCGATTCGATCACCTGGCGCACCGGCTCCATCAAGGCTTCGCGAATCTCCTCGTCGGTTATCTCGATGACCTTCGGCACCCCGGCCACCAGGTCGCGCCCCTTGATCTCCATGGTCTGGATCTCGTTGCCCGGATACGCCGAACCGATCGTAATCTTGATCAGCTCCGAGGTGCGCTCGCCGATCAGCAAATTGTATTTGCGCTTGATGTGCTGGATGATCGCCTCGTCCATCTTGTCGCCCGCCACCCGCACCGAGCGCGAGAACACCACGCCCGCGAGCGAAATCACCGCGACCTCGGTGGTCCCGCCGCCGATGTCAACGATCATGTTGCCGGTCGGCTCCGTGATTGGAAGTCCCGCGCCGATCGCGGCGGCCATCGGTTCTTCGATCAAATAGACTTCGCGCGCACCCGCCGACTCCGCCGACTCCTTCACCGCGCGCTTCTCGACCGCGGTGATTCCAACCGGCACCGAGATCACGATGCGCGGACGCGGCCGCACCAGCGTGCGCCCGTTGTGAATCTTCTGGATGAAGTAGCGAAGCATGCTCTCGCTGATCTCGAAGTCCGCGATCACGCCGTCCTTGAGCGGCCGTATCGCGACTATCGAGCCCGGCGTGCGCCCGAGCATCTTCTTCGCCTCGGTACCCACCGCAAGTACGCGGCGCGACCCACGCGAGTCGCGTTGCACCGCAACCACCGAGGGCTCGTTCAATACGATGCCCGCGCCCTTGACGTAGATGAGCGTGTTGGCAGTGCCGAGATCGATCGCGAGATCGCTGGAGAACCACCCGAACAGCGAGTTGAGAACCACCTGACGTCCGCCCTCCGCCTGCCCGGCTCAGGCGCGGGGGACCAAAGCCCCCCACAACTCCGGGTCGCCTCTCTTCTCTTCCGCGCGCTCCATGGGTGCCGAGCGGGTCGAAAAGGCCAGTGTTTGCGCGCGATTCCCGCTGAGCTTGAACGGTAACAGACGCGCCTCGGCGCAAGCAAGCGAAGCCCCGAATTGCGGCGCAAAAATGCACTCAAGTATGATGTCGCCATGCTCGAGGTGATGCGTCGCCATGCGTACTCCTGGATGACTCGCGTCGTCCTCGGCCTCATCGTGCTGGTCTTTATGTTCTGGGGCATCGGCAGCGGCGTCTTCGAGCGGGTCGATCCGATCGCCACGGTCAACGGCAGCCCGATCCTTCCGGGAGACGTTGATCGCCAGGCCAACCAGATGCGCCAGACCCTCCAGTCCATGTACGGCGCCAACGCGGCGCGCGTGCTGCAAGGCATGAACATCCGCCTCGAAGCCCTCAACCGCATCATTGAGAGCCGCCTCATCGAGCAGGAGGCGCGTGCGCTCGGCATCCGCATCACCGACAACGATCTCGAAAAACGCCTCACCTCCGAGCAGGCGTTCCTGGTCAACGGGCAATTCGACTTCCGCACCTACCAGGAAATTCTGCGCGCCCAAAACTACCTGCCCGCGGAGTTCGAGGAGGTGATGCGCTCGCAGATGATGAATGAATTCATGCGGCGCATGATCGATGACGGCGTGCAGGCCAGCCCCGAGGAGATCCGCCACGCCTACAACCTTCGTAACGAGCGCGTGGCGCTCGCGTTCGTCGAGATTCCCTACCCGCTATACACCGCCAATATCGCGCCCACCAAAGAGCAGGTGGCCGATTTCTACAAGACCAATAGCGAGCAGTTCCGCGAGCCGGAGCGAGCGAGCATCGCGTTCATCCACTACCGGCCGCTGTTGCTCGCCGCTCAGGTCACGCCCTCTGAAAAGGACCTCGAGAGTTACTACAAGCGGTTTCTCCGGAGCCGCTTCAGCTATCCGGATCGAGTGCACGCGCGCCACATCCTGATACGTGTGCCCGAGGGAGCCGCTACCGCTCAACAAGACGCAGCGCGCGCGAAGGCTGAGGGTCTGCTCGCGCAGATAAAGGCGGGCCGCGACTTTAAGAAACTTGCGGAGAACAACTCCGATGATCTGGCGACGCGGCGCGAGGGTGGTGACCTGGGTCTCTTCGCGCGCGGACAGATGATCAAGCCGTTCGAGGAATCCGTATTCAAGATGAAGGCGGGTGACGTCGCGGTGGTCGAAACCGAGTTCGGCTTCCATGTAGTCAAGGTCGATGAGTTCCAGCCCGCGCACGAAGACACGCTCGAGCAGGCAAGACCCGCAATTATCGAAGCGCTTCGCACCGAGGCCGGCGCCAAGCTCGCGCGCGAGGCGCTCAACCAGGACCGCGCCGCCGCCGACCAGGGCCGAAACCTCGAGGAGATCGCGAAGTCGCGCGGACTCGATGCGGTCGAGACCCCCAAGTTTGCGCGCGGCGGGACAATCGCTGCCGCCCCCACCGCTCATCGCCTCTCTGAAGTCGCATTCGAGCTCGAACCGGGCCAGGTGCGCGTCGTTACCGATGGCGACAACTTCTATCTGATGAAGTTGCTCTCCAAGGAGCCCGCCCGCATCCCGCCACTGGCCGAAATCGAGCCCGCCGTTCGCGACATGTTGGTGCGTCAACTGGCGGTTGGTGTTGCGCGCACGCAGGGCCAGAAACTGCTCGAACAGATCAAAGGCCCCGGCGATTTCGCGGCCGTCGCGGCCGCGAACAAGCTCGAGGTTACCAAGGTAAGCGAATTTGCGCGCTCGACGCGCGCCGTTCCCGGCCTCGGAGAATTCCGCGAAGTGTCCGACGCCTCCGGCACCGTGCCCAACGTCCCGGGCATGATTGACCGCGTGATGGAGCACAACGGCAACTCGTACATCTTCATGGTCACCGCGCGCAGCGCACCCAGCGACGAAGAATGGAGAAAGGACGAGCAGTCGTTTACCGATGAATACCTTTCGCGCGCGCGCGCCGAGGCGTGGACCCGCTTCGTCGACGGCCTCCGCGCTCGCGCCAAACTCGAGATCGACCGCGAACAGCTCGGCCAGGCCGCTGGCGCGTAGCTCTGGCGCCACGCACCGTCGTCACACTCGATGAGTAAGCCGGACGAACCGTCGCCCACGGAACCCTCGCGCGTTGACACCAGCGATTTCTTCTTCCCCGGCTCCGGCCTTGGCGCGCTTCTAGTCCACGGGCTTAGCGGCACGCCCTACGAGATGCGCTATCTCGGCGAGCGTCTCGCCGCCGCGGGCATACGCGTCCGCGGTGTGAAGCTCGCCGGCCACGCGGCTTCGCCCGAGGATCTCGCGGCTTCCGATGCCGAGGGCTGGTATGACAGTGTCGTCGCGGGTTTCGAGGATCTGCGCCGCTTCGGCGATCCAATTATCGTCGTCGGGCTTTCCGCGGGCGCCGTGCTTGGCGCACGGCTCGCAGCCGAACATCGCGACCAGGTTGCCGGGATCGTGATGCTCTCGTCCGCATTCTTTCTGCCGCGCGCCGCATCGTCCGCGCTGCGACTAGTCAAGATGCTCGGTCGAGTCGCGAACCGGCTCTACGTCGCGAGCGACGGCTCGGATATTCAGGATGCCGCCGCGCGCCGTGTCCATCCAAGCCTCCGGATGATGCCGCTAAATGCGCCGATCCATCTCTTGAGGCTTTCGGCGGCGGTGCGTCCGATGCTGTCGCGCATCACGCAGCCGGTGCTCATCATTCACAGCCGTCTCGACCACACCTGCCCGATGGATCGCAACGTCAAATTCGTGACCTCACATCTCCAGAGCGCGCGCGTCCGCACCCTCATCCTCGAGCAGAGCTACCACGTCATCACGGTCGACATAGAAAAGGAGCGCGTCGCCGATGAAGTGCTGACCTTCGCGGCGCAGTTCCTACCTTCTCATTCCGCGCCCAACTCTTAACCCTCGCCCGCTCTTCTTGCTTCGTAGGGGCGCACGGCTGTGCGCCCTTCTCCTCCACCAACCCGACCAACGGGAACGATCCTCCAGCCAACCCTCGACTTCATGTTATTGGCCGTCGCGACTCGCGACCCCTCGCCCGCGTGTGAGCGGGAGAGGGCAAGCCGCCGCAGGCGGCGCGGGTGAGGGTCCCGCACCTTCCTAAAGTCGCCCCCATGCGCGAAGCGTCGCCAGCGCCTCGATGGTCCCGCGCCCGCGCCACTCGAGCACCGCAGCCGCGCTCGCAGGCTGAAAATATATCGGCCAACCGCCGTCTTCCTGCTGGCGCGCAGCTAGATCGTCGAGGTGCGCCTCCAGCAATTCATCCGCGAACGCGCGTCTCGCGATCGAATCCGGCCGCGGAGACAGGTTGAGCGGCGATATCCCGTACTTCCTCACTGCGGGTTCGCGGACATAGAAGGCTGCGGCGTCCGCACTTCTGGCGAGCTCAACCGCAAGCTTCTCAGCGCGCGGGCGCTCTGCTGCATGCTCCAGGAACACCAACGCGCGCACGATTTCATGCGCATCGCCAAGCGGCGCCTGGAGCCTTCGCCAGCACCACTGGGTCGCGCGCGTCAGCCACGCATGCTCCGCTCCCTGCGCAGTCAACAACCCCACCAGCGACGCGGTCGGATTCGGCGAGTCGCCGCTGAACACGGGATGGTCCCAATGCGATGCGTGCGGGTAGTCGCGGACTTGCGGCAGTACTATGGGAACGCGTCCGTCCGGCTCCGCGACCTGCGCCAGGTAGTTGCACATCCGCCCCGACACCACGCCGTTTCGAATCGCCGCTTCCTCCATCACGCGCAGCGCCATCTCACAATGAAGCGGCATGCTCACGGGCGCACGCACGTCGGGCTCCAGGGCATTGCCGAAGCCGCCGTCGGGGTTCCGATATGCGAGCAGCGCGGCGATAACCGCATCGGCGGAGCCTTGCTGAAACAGCTTCGCGTAGAGCGCGCGCTCCAGCAGCCGGGCGTTCTGCCAGATGAACTCCGCCGCCCGCTCCGGCGAAGCGGCGCTTCTTTCACCTGCGCTCATGTGATTGAAGGGCGATTGCGCCCGCGAAAGACTCGCGCCATCAGCTCTTCGTGTCGTAGTACTCTTCGAGCAGGTATTTGACGTCGGCGCGGCCCAGCACCTCGACAAAACAAATTTCGTCGGCCGCATTGAGATCGATGATGAGATTGCCCTCGATCGCCTGAAGCTCGATCACATTGGCGACTTTCACTTCTGGCGCGGTCGCGAAACTCGCGCAATTCTCGTCGCCGCAATCGCACACTGACTGGATTCGGAGCGCGCGCACGCGCTGCTGGTAGGCGCCCCCGCCCGATTGGCGGAGCAGTTCGACCACCTCTTCGAGAAAATCCGGGAGGACTTCGCTAACCAGCGGCGCATCCATCGCGCGTCCAGCTTAGTGAAAGAGCGAAGCCGGTCAAGCGCCGGTTACACCCCGCGGGCGTCGGGCGGCCAGATGTATTTGTGCAACTGCAGTTGCAGCCGCGCCGGCAAGCGGTCCTCGAGCATCCATGCGGCCACCCGCGCCGGCTCGACCCTGTCGAACGCGCAACTGATGAGCACGGCGTTGACCCGCGGCGCCAACTCGCGGCTGCGTATCACCTCGCGTGCCCACTCGTAGTCGGCCCGATCGCACAGCACGAACTTCACTTCGTCGCGCGGCGTCAGGTGCTCGAGGTTCGACCACAGGTTTCGATCCGCCTCGCCGCTCCCCGGACACTTGAGGTCCATAATCTTGATGACGCGCGGATCGAGTCGGCTCACATCGCTCGCGCCCGACGTTTCGATCATGACCGTACGACCCCGCGCGAGCAGCGTGTCGATCAGCGGATAGACGCCCTCCTGCAGCAGCGGCTCGCCGCCGGTTATCTCAACCAGCTCGCAGCGATAACCGTCGAGAATCTCCGCCACTTCCGCGATCGTCATCTTGCGGCCGTCGTAAAACGCGTAATCGGTGTCGCAGTACGAACAGCGCAGGTTGCAACCCGTGAGCCGCACGAACACGCACGGCCGCCCCGCGTGCGTCGACTCGCCCTGGATGCTGTAGAAAATCTCGTTGATGTGAAGCCGCTCGGAGCCCATCTCAGCCGAGCGTCTTGCGCGCCGCCTCGCGTGCCTCGTCCATTACGGAGCGCAATGCGACCTTGTGCTCGAGCGCCGCGCGCTTGCAGTCCTCGTATTCCGGCGCAACCGTGGGCGGGCCGCCGTTTCCCTGCCGCGAGACCTTGATTCCAATCTTGCCGAAGCGCGTCTCCACTTGATGCATCTCGCGCGCGAGCTTCATGCGCGCCACCGAATGAAAGCGCAGGCCGATTGTCGATGTCTCCATGAAGACTATTCGTGCGATTTCATCGCGGTGCGCCGCCTCGGCGAGCACCGAGAGCGTCACCGCCGGCCGTCCCTTCTTCATGATCGTCGGCGTAATCGTTACGTCGCGCGCGCCGGCGGCGAACAGCCGCTCCATCACGTGGTCGTAAACCTGCGGATTCAAATCGTCGATATTCGCCGCAATCTCGACTAGCTCATCGCGCTCGTACGCCGCGCTCTCCTTGCCCAGCAAAATTCTCAGAACATTCGGACGATCTTTGAGCGTGAGCGTCCCCGCTCCGTAACCAATCCGCTCGACGTCCATCGTAAGCGGCAGTCGCGCGGGCTCCGCGAGCGCCTTCAGCACCGCAGCACCCGTCGGCGTGACCATCTCCGCGCCGCCATCGCCGATGCGGACCGGAAATCCGCGCAGCAATTCCGCGGTCGCCGGCGCTGGCACCGGAATGACGCCGTGCTGTGAACGCGCGAATCCCGACCCTCCCGGCAGCGGCGAGACCAGCACGCGCCCGACTTCGAGCGCATCGAGCGCCCACGCCGTTGCGACCACATCGATTATCGAATCGACCGCGCCCACCTCGTGAAAATGCACTTGCTCGGGCGTGGTGTCATGAATCTTCGCCTCCGCCTCCGCGAGCACTTGGAATACCGCGACCGCCCGTTCTTTGATGCGCGCCGCGAGGCTTGATCGCTCGATCATTCCGCGAATTTCGCCGAGATGCCGCTCCGGTTGCGCCTCGCTCACTTCGACCTCGAATTTGAGTGCTGAAATGCCGCTCAACACGCGGCGCCGCGTCGAAATTCGGTACCCGCCGACCCCGAGCGAGGCCAGCTCCCGTTCAAGCTGGCTCACGTCTGCGCCCAAGTCCAGCATCGCGCCGACCAGCATGTCGCCGCTCAGGCCTGAGAATGCATCGAGGTACGCGGTCTTCATCGCCGTCAGCTTTACATACTAGCGGGCCGCCGATAGAATCGAAAACTCGCTCCTTTGTTACGCAATCAGCTATGAGACAAAGGGAGCTCAAAATGTTCCGCCAGCTGCTCGAAGAGCGCAGGCGGATTATTTTTTTGGAAGCCGAACGCGCGCTGGGGACGCTGAACAGCGGCATTGACGATGGGTGCCCCGACCCGACCGACCGCGCGTCAATCGAATCGGACCGCAGCTTCCTGCTTCGCATGCGCGACCGCGAGCGCAAACTCCTGGGCAAGATCGACGAGGCCTTCACGCGCCTCGACGACGGCGCCTATGGCGATTGCCAGGAGTGCGGCGGGCCGATTGGCATCGAGCGGCTCAAGGCGCGTCCCGTCACCACGCTCTGCATCGGTTGCAAGTCGGCTCAGGAAGCACGCGAACGCCAGGGCTGAGCGCACCACCTCAAAGCCTGTAGAATTATCCGCATGAAAGTTCGCAAGGCCGTCATCCTCGCGGCGGGCCTCGGCACGCGTATGCTGCCGGCGTCGAAGGTCGTGCCCAAGGAAATTCTGCCGGTCGTCGATACGCCGGCAATCCAGGTGGTGGCCGAGGAAGCATTTGCATCGGGGATCGAGGAAATAATCGTCGTCGTCAGCCCCGGCAAAACCACCGTTCTCGACCACTTCGCTCCGCACGGCGAACTCGAGCGCGCGCTCGAGAAACGCGGTGAGCGCGAGCTGCTGGAGTTGCTCCGCGCCACCAATTTGAAGGCGCGGATCAGTGCCGTCGAACAGAGCGAACCGCTCGGGCTTGGTCACGCGGTTCTACAGGCGCGCGAAGCGGTCGGCGACGAACCGTTCGCCGTGATGCTCCCCGACGACATCTTCGACTGCGCGCGCCCCTGCCTGCGCCAGGTGCTCGACGTGGCGCAAATGCACGAGGCGCCCGCGGTCGCGCTGCTTCGCGTTCCCAAGAGCGAGCTATCGAAGTATGGCATCGTCGAGGTGAAAAGCGCGGGGGAGCGCGCGTACGAATTGGTCGGGATGGTCGAGAAGCCGCCCGCCGAGAAAGCCCCGAGTGACCTTGCGATCATGGGACGCTACGTGCTGACGCCCGACATCTTCGCGTTGCTCGCGACGCAGAAGCCGGGCGCTGGCGGCGAAATTCAACTCACTGACGCGCTCCTCGCGCTCAGCCGCAGTCGCAAGGTGTATGGCTGCGAGTTCGAGGGCACTCGCTACGATTTAGGCGACCGCGTAGGATTTGTAACGGCGCAGGTCGGGTTCGCCTTGAAACGCCCTGATCTCGCTGATAGGTTGCGTGCCTACTTAAAGACGGTCGTTTCGTAGGCCGCGCCACGCACCTCGTGGGGCAGTAGCTCAGCTGGGAGAGCACCACGTTCGCAACGTGGGGGT
>CAYSCX010000005.1:0-148781 GCA_964429575.1 uncultured Binatia bacterium (SeqCode)
GAGCGGCGAGCAATCGCGACGCTCGCTGGATTTGTTTGCGTCGCGCGTGATGCCGGCGTTCACCTAGCGCCGCTTCGCAGGATCGCACGCGCACAAACGTCGTCAGAGCGGCTCTGATCGTGCGATCATGCTTGCGTCGGTCGAACGGATGCAGCCTGCGTGAGTGTTACCGCCGAACCCACCGGAATTCTCCCGCCCTTGATCACGCGGCACGCGACGCCCGCACAGGCCGCGCGCCGCGCCTCTTCTGTGATGGCCGTCAACTGGCGGACGCCGGGTTCGCCGCGATTTACGCGGCGCCCTGCCGCACCAACTCCTCCTCCGCCGCGCCGCCTTGGTAGCGCTCGACCAGCTTGTCCGGATCGAAGTTCACCCCGATTGGATTCTTCTCAAACTCCCCCGAGCGGAACCAGCCATTTAACTCCTCGACCGTCGGGAAATTGTCGATTTGCATCTCGAGGCGATTCCCGTCGGGGTCCGCGTAGTACATCGACGTGGTCGGCCCGTGATTGACGCACCACACCGGCTTGATGCCCGCCGCCTTGAGCCGTTCATAGTTGTGGAGCAAGTCGCCGAGCGTCTCATAGGTGTACGCGACGTGTTCAAGCCCCGCCGCGTGCGGTGGTTTTTGAGCCACCTCGCCGAAGTGCGCGAGCGCGAGCCGATGGTGCTCGTCATCGTAGGTGAGAAACGCGATGAACGAGTTTTCGAACACCACGCGCGCGCCGAGCACGGTGGAATACCATTGCTTGCTCGCCTCCAAGTTAGTGCAGCGCAGCACAAAGTGCGCGAACTTGGCGGGGCGGCGAATCTCGGAGAGCGAACCCAATTGGCGTGTCATTGGATCACCTCGGAAGATGATTGCTCGTCGTTTGATGCAATCATTCGACTCACCAGTACTCGCGCGGCCGGAGGCATGTCAATTCGGGCGCCCGGTGGTTATGCCACGACGCCTGCCGCGCGCAGCGATGCGAGTTCCTCCTGCGCGACGCCCATCGACGTCAGCACTTCGTCGGTGTGCTCGCCGAGCAGCGGGGCAGGGCGGCGCAACTCCGACGGCGTGCCGCTGAACCGCGCCGCTGGCCGCGCTTGGCGCATCGCGCCCGCATGCGGATGCACACTCTCGACAATCAACTCGTTCGCGACTACCTGCGGATCGCGCAGCACTTCGTCGCGGGAGAGAATCGGCGCGCACGGCACCTGCTGCGCTTCGAGACGCGCGAGCCACTCCGCCGATGATTTCGTCTTCAGAACTTCCGCCGTGCATTCAAGGCGCTCGGAGAGATTGCGGGCGCGCGCCGCGATGGTCGCGAAGCGCTCGTCGTCGATCCACTCGGGACGGTCGAGCGCCCGGCACATCCCGCGCCATTCCGTGTCGGACACCGCGCCCGCCGTGACATAGCCGTCTGTCGTCTCGAACACCAGGTCGCGCGACGCTTGTCGATACGAACGTCCCTGCTGGTCGATGAACGTGTGCGCCGCCATCGCCTCGGGCCAGTGAAATGCGACGACCGCATCAAGCATCGCGAGCCTCACGTGCTGCCCCTCGCCGGTGCGCTCGCGCGCGAGCAGCGCCGCGGTCATCGCCTGCGCCGCGGTGAGCGCGGAGACGAGGTCCGGCACGATGAGCCTCATCATTCGCGGGCGCCCGGTTTCCTGATCGCCCTGAATCGATGCGAGCCCTGACAGCGCCTGGATCACCGGGTCGTAAACGCGCTTGTGAATGTAAGGACCGGTCTCGCCGAAGCCGCTGATCGAAACGTAGATCAGATTCGGTTTAACCGCGCGCAGCGCCGGCTCGCCGATGCCCATCCGATCGACCGTGCCCGGCCGGAAGTTCTGGACGAAAATGTCGGCGCTCGCGACCAGCCGCTTGAGCAATTCGACTCCGCGCTTGTCCGAGAGATTGATAACGACCGAGCGCTTGTTGCGGTTGGCGGTCGCGAACGGCGGCGCGATGCCGCGCCGCGTCCCGCCCATCGCGCGCGTCAGATCGCCGGTGGTTGGCGGCTCGACCTTGATGACGTCGGCTCCCTGGTCGCCCAGCATCATGGTCGCAACCGGGCCGGAGATCATCTGGGTCACGTCGATTACGCGGTAACCGTCGAGTGGGCCGGGCATTGCAGTATCTCCGATGCGGCGCCGATGCGGCGCTTTGCTGCGGATAGACTAGCGCAGCGGGCGGCGCGCAGTCCTCTCGCCTGGATGCGATGGTCGCCATGGTTCCCTAGCAGGGTGCGGAAAAAGCTATTCAAGGTACGATGCGTTCAGCAACCAGGCTAGCACCCTGCATGAAAACTGGCTTCCTTCCTCAATACTTCTCCCCCTGACCAGGGGGAGATAAGAGAGAGGGAGCAGGCTGCGAAGCCTTTTCCCGCAGCCTGCTAGGATTGAGGCCGCTCATGAACCTGACGCTCATCTCCGGCAATGCGAACCCGGCGCTCGCCGGCGCGGTCGCCATCAAACTCGGCACAAAGCTCCTCGCGCGGACTCTCGAACG
The DNA here is from genome assembly GCA_964429575.1 of uncultured Binatia bacterium (SeqCode). Lineage (GTDB taxonomy): Bacteria > Desulfobacterota > Binatia > Binatales > Binataceae > CAYSCX01. Next base: position 2,501 of record CAYSCX010000005.1, read on the forward strand.
TTTCCCCGACTCGGAACTTCACATCGAGATTCAGGAGAGCGTCCGCACCGCAGACGTTTACATTATCCAGCCCACCAGCCCTCCCGTTGACCTGCATGTGATGGAGCTGCTGATGCTCGCCGATGCGTGCAGGCGCGCGGGCGCGGCGCGAATCACCGCGGTCGTGCCGTACGTCGCATATGCGCGGCAGGATCGGCGCGCGAGCGGCCGCGAGCCGGTTGGCGCGAGATTGGTCGCGGATCTGGTCGGTGCCGCGCATATCGATCGCATCGTAGCGATGGACACCCACACCACTGCGCTCGAGGGTGTCTATCCGGTGCCGCTCGAACACCTAAGCGCCGTGGACACCTTGGCAGCCGCGCTCGCGACCCGGATGCCATCCAACGGCGTCCTCATATCGCCCGACTTGGGCGGTGTGAAGCTCGCGGAGCGTTATGCGCGCAAGCTCAAGTTGCCGCTCGCCGTCGTGCACAAGACACGATTGTCGGGCTTGCAGGTGAAGGCGGTTTCGATAGTCGGCGACGTGACGGGCAGGACGCCGATCGTCGTGGACGACATGATCAGCACCGCCGGCACGATCGAAGCGGCGCTGCATGCCGCTTCTGAAGCCGGAGCTGCGCCCGGAGCGATTGTGGCTGCGACGCACGCGCTGCTCGTCGGCCCTGCGGTCGCGCGATTGAAGCCGCTCGGCATCGTTCGGCTGGTGGTGACCGACAGCGTCGCGCGTCCGAAAGGCACGCATGAGTTGCCGCTCGAGGTCGTGAGCATCGCACCGGTGCTCGCCGAAGCGATCTCGCGGCTCCATCAGGGCAAGTCGCTCGGCGATCTTCTGGTGCGCTCCTAGTGCCGTTCCAACTTGTTGGTGCTAACTGACGTGGGAAAGTTTGCCAACCTGCCTCGGGGCAGCGTTCTATTGTCTTCGGTAAAAATAGTTGGAACGGCACTAGCAGGGTGTTGAGCGATGCCTTGAGTTCCCCACTGGCATCGACTTCACCTCTCCCGTTCCCCCTTCTGTCATCCTGAGCGGAGTCGAAGGATCTCGGAGGCTGCGAAGCGGCCGGTACCGGTCAGTTAGGGAATCCGCCGCGCGGAGTCCCGCCCCGTCTAGCCTCCCCGCCGCACCGTCTGGCAGCGCCATTCTCGAATCTGTACAAAAGGTGGAAGACCTGCGTGTCCCTTGGCCATCTCCGACGACAAACTACGCCCGATCGTTTCTGACCTCGCGTGGCGCCCGCGCGCGAATTCGCGCGCAGTATTGAGCGGCGTCGCCGACACCATCGACAAGCTCGTCGCCCGCCTCCTCAAGACGCCCTGACTTCAGTCTTTTCCAATTAGTTCAGGGATGAATTAGTTCAGCCTTAACTTTCCCTCCCGCCCGCGCACATAATCCCGCGGGCGATACTCACCATGAATTCCTTGAATCGTCAGCCGGCGATCGCACGAAAATGTTTTTTGCGAAACGAACTCTCCTCCCACTTGCACCAAACCCTGCGAAATTCCTTGGAGATTTGGGCTTCGAGGCGAAAATCGGGCGTGCATGGTAAGCCCTTTTCGGTGCAATTTCGGGGCGCGTCCCGCCCTCTTGTTCTGCGTAGGGGCGCACGGCTGTGCGCCCATGCCGTTCTGCGTAGCGCGCCTCGCGGTGCGCCCCCGCGCCCTCTCCCGCTCGCACGGCATCGCCTGCGAGCGGCCTTTCCCAAGTCAGGGAGAGGCGCAGGAGGGACAGTAGGCGCACGACGCGCGAGCGTCGCAAATCGGGACGCCACCGCCCACCCGCGAATGTCAAATTGCGAATCGCCTCCGAACCATCAAGGCGCGGTTGCGGTGGTCTTCTTCGACCCTTTTCTCATCTTTCATCTAATTCGTGCTGCGCTCTCATTCACGGTCGCGGCACATTGATTGCTCGACATAATACGCCGGGGTTCTGCCCCCGTTGGGATGCAGAGGGGAATCAACGACGTATGACCAACGCAGCCGAAGCCGAAATCGCGACGCCTACCAATGGTGGGCCAGCCGCGCGCGCGACACCCAGCGCCAAACTCAATGGACGCCATCGGGTGGACGCGATTCCCGCCGAGTTGATCGTGGTCGAGGACAGCCCGGTCGAGAGTGCGGTGCTGCTCAACCGCCTGCGGCGCGCATTTCCTGGCGCAAACCTGGCGGTCGTCACCGCAGAGCACGAGATGCTCGAGCAGTTGCGCCGGCCGCGTTGCGACGTGGTCGTGACGGACTACTGGCTGGGATGGAGTGACGGCCTCTCAGTGTTGCAGCGCGCGAAGAGCCGATGGCCGGAGTGCCGGGTGATCATGCTGACCGGCAACGGCGGCGAGGATCTGGTGTCACAGGCGCTCAAGCTGGGGCTGGATGGCTATCTGTTGAAGCCCGACGGCATCGAAGCGCTCATACCGGCGATCGAGACCGCGGTGGAGACCAAGCGCCGCATCGAGTCGTTGGAGTTGCATGGTTCGGTGATCACGTCATTGCCCGAGGCGGTGTTCACCACCGGGCCAGCCTCTACGATCACGTCATGGAATCCCGCCGCCGAGCGGCTCTACGGTTACGCGGCGGATGAGATTTTTGGGCGCGAGGGCAAGACGCTGGTCGCACCTCACGTGCTCAGCGAGACGCTTCGAATCGAGGCGCGCGTGCTCAAGGGCGAAACGATGACGCAGGTGCCGTCGGTGCACGTACGCAAGGATGGCAAACGCATGGACGTGTCATTGTCGCTCGCCCCGATTCGCGGCGCGCGAGGAGCGATCGGCGTCGTGCAGATCGCGCGCCGCGTCTATCGCTAACCCGCCCGGCGGCGCTCAAGTAGCTTACGTGAGCCGCGCGCGAAGCTGGCGCCCGCACCCAGGTAGAAGTTTCGCGCGATGAACGACGGCTCGCCGGCCGCGAGTTTCTCCAGCACTTCGGCATTCAACTCGATCGCCCCGCGATCGTTCGGGTCGGCGTTGACCGCCAACTCCGCCAACGCGAGCGCGCGCTTCAGTTCGCCCCCCGATGCGAGTTCCCGCGCGCGCGTCATCAATTCGCCGCGGCCGCAGAGATTTAACAGATCATTCGCATGCTCGGTGCGCCGCGCCGGAAACATCTGCGACGGCTCTCCCGTCCACCATCCCGCGTAGCGGCGGATGACGTCGCGCACCACGAACGGCGTGCAACCGTAAATCGGCGCAAGATAGCGCTTCGCTCGAAGGTCATCGGGCAGTTCGATGTTTGCCTCGATGATGTCGATGGGCCACTGCCCTGCGTTGAGCCGCCGCAGCACTTCGTCGTGGATAAAACGAAGCGCCCGTGCCGTCTCGCGCAGCAGCTCGTCGCATTCCGCACCGCGATAGACCGGGCCATGGCCTGGCATAACGTAATTGGGTTTTCGCCGCGCGATCGCTTCGAGCGCCTCCGCCCATTCAAGCGTATAGCGCTGAACCTTGTTCGGATTTCCGGTATTCGGCAGCGACGAGACGATCAGATCGCCGACCATCGCGGCGCGGCGGCGAGGCAGCCACACCCAGGTCGCATCGTCGGTCTCGCCGAGCGCGTGATGCAGCTCGACCGGTTCGCTCGCCAATTCCAACAGTTGCATTTCACGGTAGGTAAGGTCGGGCGGGTTGAACGAGTTATCGGCGAAGAGTGCATCGAGCGGCAGACTGATGCCGAACTGGAGCATGTTTATGTGCCGCTGCCATCCGCGCGTCATCGCGTACCGGCGAAACCGCGGGGGGACATCTTCATGCGCCCAAACTCGCGGGCGCGTGTGACCGCGCGAGACGGCGTCATCGATGAACGCGCGCGTACCGAATGCGTGATCGCCATGGCCGTGCGTGTACACGATGAACGTCACCGGCTCATCGGTGACTTTTCGAATCGCCTGTACCGCCATCGCGCCCATCGCGGCGGAGCTGGTATCGGCCACCAGCATCTCGCCGTCTCCATATGCGAACGAGACGTTTGCGAACGCGTGATACAGAGCAAGCCCAGGCTCGATAACCTCGAGCTGACCCATCATCGGGTCGACGGCGGGTGTTCTCGCGGCGCGAGAGGGAGTGGATGACATCGCAGTGTCCTCCTGCTTCTGAAGAGTCGCGCGTCAGGATGGCGACAAGTGTACAGAACCGTTATTTTCGTACGTTAAACCGCCAACACAACAGATCGGCGGCGGTTCATCTTGGCACACGCGGCAAATGATGCGTGGGGGATCTCACGAGGAATCGGAACGTCGAGGAGGAGCGATGAGCCACAGAACTACCACGCGAACGCTAAACCGGAGCCGGAGATTGGCGCTCGCGCTCGCGGGAGTCGCAGGGCTTGGGTTCCTTGCGGGATGCTCGAGCTACACCGCGCCGCCCGCGCTAACCTCAGGCGAAAAGCGGGCTTTGCAGAACTTCAATTTGGGCCGGTGCCAACAACTCGAGCCGGGACTCTATCGTTGCCCGACGTCGGACAAGGTACTTTGCAGCCCCGGTTTCGCGCGTACCGACGTTGAGTGCGTGCAGGTCGATGCGACCGGCGTGGTCCTGCAGCAGGAAGGCATGTAGGAGCACGAGCGATTGCCCGCCGCGCGGCGCCCCCCGCGTTGCGCGCGAGCAGCTTATCTGGCAGGTTTTGCAGCAGGTGGAAGCCGATGCGCTGTCCCGTCTGCCGCAAGACCACTGACACTTCGCCGGTAAATTCCTATCGCCCATTCTGTTCGGAGCGTTGCCATCTGACAGACTTGGGCACCTGGGCCGGTGAAGGTTACCGCGTCGCGGGCGGCAAGACCGAAGACCGCGAGCACCCCGACGATCTCAAGAAAAAGCCGATCCTCCACTGAAGCGGCGCAAGCGATGTCGTCGAGCGCCGGTCCGGAAAACTCCCCGCCGCGAATTCATCCGAGCGCTGTGGTCGGGGCAAACGTCGAGCTTGGCGCAGCTGTTGAGGTCGGCCCGTTCTGCTTTCTCGACGGAAATATTCGAATCGGCGCCGGCACGCGGCTGGTCAGCCACGTCACGCTGCTGGGCGACACGGAGCTGGGCGCGGGCAATGTCCTGCATTCGTTCGTCGTGATCGGCGACGAACCGCAGGACCTGACTTATTCCGGCGGGGCGCGCCAGGTGAGGATCGGCAATCGCAACATTTTTCGCGAAGGCGCAACGGTGCATCGAGGCAGCGAACGCGGCGCCGTAACCATGATGGGCGATGACAACTTCATGATGCAGAACTCGCACGTCGCGCACGATTGCCGGGTCGGCAATTCGACGATCATCGCGGGCGGTGCGCTGCTTGCGGGGTGGGCGGAGCTGGGCGACCGTGCGCTGGTCTCGGGCAACTGCGTCGTGCATCAGTACACGCGCATCGGGCGTCTGGCGATGATGCGCGGGCTTAGCCGCACCAGCCGCGACGTCCCACCATTTTGCATCATGGACGGTACGCACACGTTGCGCGGGATCAACGTGATCGGGCTGCGTCGCGTGGGATTCGGCGCCAAGTCGATCGCGTCGCTCAGACACGCCTTCCAGATGCTGTTCGGCACGCGGCAAAACTTGAAGCTCGCGGTCGAACGCTTACTCGCTTCGGGAGAGCCGACGCCGGAAGTTGCGGAGATTATCGAGTTCATTCGCGCATCGAAGCGCGGCGTCGCATTCGGCCCGCATCATAGCGGGGTTGGTGACGCGGACGAGTGACAATTCGAGCGCGACGCGCCGCGCGGTTGCCCGCCGCGAGCGGGGTTGCGAGAATGACGCCCGGTCGCACCGCGCATCCATGCGCAAGTCCGATGACTTTTGACCGCAAGCAGGTATGAAAATTCGCTCGCGATTCGTAGTCGGGGCGGTCGTGATGGCCGCCGCAATCGGCTACCTGATATTCAACGCGATTCGGGCAACGTCGCAGTACTACCTCACGGTGGACGAGGCCGAAGCGCGCCTTGCGTCGATCGACGGGCAGCCGGTGCGCATCGCGGGACGCGTGAAGCCCGGCGGCATCCGCTGGGATCCGATCACGCTGACACTCTCATTCGCAATCTCCGAGATTCCAGAGGCCGTGAAGAACGGAATCCAACCTGCGGTCGCCGGGGACGCGCCGAGCTTCTCCGTTATCTGCGTGGGACGCCCCAAGCCCGACATGTTCGCGCCGGGCCGCGACGTGATCGTCGAGGGGCGCATCGGTCGCGATCGCGTCATTCGCGCGACTCAAGTGCTGACCAGCTGTCCTTCCAAGTACCAGCCCAAGCAGGAACGATAGCGGGCCAATGCCGCAGCTCGGCCAGCTCGCACTAGCGATCGCCCTGATCCTGGCGCTGTACTCGATCGCAGCGAACATTTTCGGCGCCCGTCGCGGCGCCGCCGAAGCATTGGAGAGCGCGCGTCACGCACTGTGGGCGATGTGCGCGATGGTCACGATCGCCATCGCGTCGATGTGGATGGCGCTTGTGCGGAGCGACTTCTCAATCCAATACGTCGCCGAACACTCGAGCACCACGCTTTCGACAATTTACAAGATCACCGCGCTGTGGGGTGGGCAGGAGGGCTCGCTGCTTTTCTGGTCGTGGGTGCTGTCGTTGTTCATATCGATTGCGGCATTCCAGAACCGCGCGCGCAATCCCGAGATCGCACCGTATGCGCTTGCGGTGATGGCGGGAGTCTCGGTCTTTTTTCTGCTGATGCTCAACTTCGTGACGCGGCCTTTTGTGATGCTCGCGAACGTGCCCGCCGAGGGCGGCGACCTGAATCCGTTGTTGCAGAACTACTGGATGGCGATCCATCCGCCGTCGCTCTATCTCGGCTACGTCAGCGCAACGATTCCGTTCGCGTTCGCGACCGCAGCGCTCATCACGCGCCGCCTCGACGACTCGTGGATCCGCACCACGCGTCGATGGGCGCTGTTCTCGTGGTTCTTCTTGACGCTCGGCAATCTGTTCGGCGGCCGATGGGCGTACGAAGTGCTCGGCTGGGGCGGCTACTGGGCGTGGGATCCAGTTGAGAATGCGGCGTTCATGCCGTGGCTGGTGATGACTGCGTATCTGCATTCGGTGATGATTCAAGAGCGCAAGGACATGCTGAAAGTCTGGAACTTGGCGCTGATCGGGCTTGCGTTTGGACTCACGCTGTTCGGCACGTTCATCACGCGAAGCGGTGTGATCTCATCGGTGCACTCGTTCACGCAATCGGGGCTGGGACCGTACTTCCTTACGTTCCTGCTGGCGGTGGTCGCGGGTTACACGGCGCTGCTCATCTGGCGCGCCGGCGATCTGCGCTCGCCGGCCGAGATCGAATCGTATCTGTCGCGCGAGGCCGCATTTCTGTTCAACAACCTGGTACTGGTCGGTATTGCGTTCGCCATTTTTTGGGGAACGATTTTCCCGATTATCTCCGAAGCGGTTCGCGGCGTGAAAATCACGGTCGGGCCGCCGTTCTTCAACAGCGTCAACGCGCCGCTCGCGCTCGGGCTGATTTTTCTGATGGGCGTGGGACCGTTGATCGCATGGCGGCGAACGACGCCTCGAAACCTCGTGCGCAGCTTCGCGGTGCCCGCGGCCGCCGGCGCGGCAACCGGGCTGATCGCGCTCGGTTTTGGAATCACGCAATGGTACGTGCTGGTCGGAGTTTCACTGAGCGTATTCGCCCTGGCGACGGTCGGAGTCGAATTTCGCAACGGTGTGGTGGCGCGCCATCACTTGACCGGCGAGCCGGCTCCCAAAGCGCTCGTGAACCTGGTCGCGAAGAACAACCGGCGCTACGGCGGCTACATCATTCACATCGGCGTGGTGATGGCGTTCATCGGTATCCTGGGCTCCTCGTTCTTCAAGATCGACGTAAAGCGGAGCGTGCGGCCGGGCGAGAGCTTCTCCGCAGGTCCGTACCAGTTAAGATTCGAAGGTGCGTTCCCGTTCGACACAGCGCATGTCGAAGGTGTTTCGGCGATGCTGACCGTGCTGCGCGACGGCCACCAGGTCGCGGTGATGGAACCGCAGCGGCTGCTCTACAAGCGCCAGCAGCAGCCGGCAACCGAGGTCGCGATACGCTCCACGATGATGCACGACCTCTACGTCGTGCTTGCCGGAATGGACGACGAGTCGCGCATGGTGACATTCGAGGTGTTCGTCACGCCGTTGGTTTTCTGGCTGTGGGCGGGCGGATTCGTGATGGCGCTCGGCACGGTGGTCGTGATGTGGCCCAACCTGCGCGAGCGCGCCGCGATTGCCGTTGCCATCCGCGCCCGCGAGTCCGCCGATCTTCACGGCGAACCGGCGCCGGGAGGCGACTAGCAGGGTGTTGAGAAAAGCTTGGCATATCAATTTGGCATCGACCTTATTCTCAACGCCCTGCGTGAACACTGGCTGCCATCCTTATCTTTTCCCCCTCCGGGGGAGACGCGAGAGAGGGGGCAGGCTGTTGAAAATGACTTTTTCAACAGCCTGCCAGGCGATGGCGCCGGCGTCCGCGCGCATCATGAAACACGCGGTGGCCGCACTTTTGATCGCGGCGGTCGTCGCGATGGTTCCGGCATTCGCGGTGATCACGGCAGAAGCTGAGACGCGAACGTCGGCGCAACAGGTGACCGAGGCGCTCGCGTGTCAGTGCGGGTGCGGGCTCACCGTCGCCAATTGCATCCACCCGAATTGCAGCTTCGGAATCCCGGTGCGTGGTGAAATCGATCAGATGATTCGCGGCGGGATGAGCGCGCCTGCGATCGTCGCGTCGTTTCGCGCAAAGTACGGCGAAAAGGTGCTCGCGGCGCCGACCGCCGAGGGGTTCAACCTGCTCGCATGGACGATGCCGTTCATCGCGTTGCTCGCCGGAGGAGCGATGATCTTCTTTTTCGTCGGAAGGCGCCGCACCGGCGCGCCCGCGCAACCGGCCGGCGATGATGCCCCGCGCGCGGTCAGCCGCGGCGATGCTGAACTTCGCAAGCGGCTCGAGCGCGACGTCAAGGAGCAGGCGTAGTTGGCGGCGTTCCTCGCGTCCGCATTGATCATCGTGGGCGTCGCGCTGTACGTAGCACTGCCCCTTTCGGGCGGGTTGTTCAGGCGTCGTGCGCGTCGCGCGGATTCGGGCGGGCATGAGCGCCTGGAGCACGAGCGCGCACTCGCCGTGCAGGCGTTGCGCGACCTGGAGTTCGACCGTGAGATGGGAAAGCTCGGCGATCGCGACTACAAAATGCTGCACCAACGGCTCGAGAGCCGCGCGCTCGATGCCATGACGGCGCTGGAAAAGCTTCGCGAGGAGGGACGCCGTCGCGCGCCCGCGCGCGTCACCGCGGTCGCGCAGCGTACGCCCCGCCGCGCGGACGCTCCGGTGGCGCCGGGCAGCGAGCGCATCTCGTTTTGTCCGAGCTGCGGCGCGCGAATCGCCGCTGGCGCGAACTTTTGCGCCGAGTGTGGGATGGGGCTCCGCCCGCTCGGGCGCGCTACCGGCTGGTCCGACTGATGCCCGCGCCGGTGATCGAAGCTCACGAACTCTCGAAGAGCTTCGGATTCAACCCGGTGCTTCGCGACGTCGAATTCAATCTCGCGCCCGGGCGCGCCGCGCTGATTGTCGGTCAAAACGGAGCCGGCAAATCAACCCTGATTCGAATCCTCGCAGGACTCAGCCGTCCCAGCGCAGGCACGGTCCTGATCTTCGGTGAGGACAGCCGCCGTCTTGGGCCGCGCTATCGCCGGCGCATCGGCCTGCTGACACATCAGAGCCTGCTCTATCCAAACTTGACCGCGCGCGAGAACCTGGAATTTTTTGGAGACCTATACGGACTCGATGATCCCCGCGCGGCCGCGGCGCGGTGGCTCGAACGCGTGGGTCTGGCGGGTGTTGCCGCGGAGCGCGTGCGCAGTTTTTCCCGAGGGATGGAGCAACGGCTGGCAGCCGCGCGCGCGCTGCTCGCCGACCCGGCGATTCTGCTGCTCGATGAGCCGCACGCCGGGCTCGATCCGCAGGGACGCGAGATGGTCGCGACGCTGGTGCGCGATGCGGTCGGGCGCGGCTGTGCATTGGTCGCCGCGGCGCACGCGCCGTTCGTGGTGGAGGACGTTGACTTTGAGGTCCTGGAGCTGGCGCGCGGACAGCTTGGCCCGCCGGTCGAGGAGTCGCGCCGCGGCCGGCTCCGATCACTATTGGGACGCTGAACGGTGGCGGGATTCGCGGCGGTACTACGCAAGGACTTGAGGCTCGAGTTGCGGTCGGGCGAGAGCACGATCTCGCTCGCCACGCTCGCGCTGCTGGTGTTGGTGGTGCTGGTGTTCGCGCTGGAACGAGCGGGTGCGGAGAGCGCGGAGACGGCGGCGGGAGCACTGTGGGTGGCGCTGGTGTTCTCGGGACTTCTGAGCGCCACACGCGCACTTTCGGCGGAGCGCGAGAACGGATGCATCCGGGCGCTGTTGCTGAGTCCGCTCGACCCGGGCGCGCTGTTCGCGTCGAAGCTCGCCGCCGCGTTCGTGTTCATGACTGTCGCCGAGGCGGCGGTCGTGGCGCTGATGATTCTTTTATTTAATCTCGACATTCACCCGGGGCTGGTACTGCTTGCGCCGCCGCTTGCGCTTGGCACGCTCGGATTCGCGGCGGTGGCGACGCTGCTCGCGGCGATATCATCGCGCACGCGCGCATCGGAATTGTTGTTGCCACTGCTCGCTGTGCCGATGTTCGTGCCGGCGCTCATCGCGGGAGTCCGCGCGAGCGCGGCCGCTCTGGGCGGCGCGCCGCTCTCCGCAATGTGGGACTGGCTTGGTATCCTCGTTGCGTTCGACGTTTTGTTCGTGACGGCCGGCTACCTGCTGTTCGAGCAGGTCGTCGGCGAGGATTGAAGGAGCAAGCGACACCGTTGGCGTCATCGATCACAAGAATCCAGCTCGGCCGCGCCGCACTTGTGCTGATGCTGGCAGCCTTGACGATGATCTTCATCTACGTGCCGACCGAAGCCGACCAGGGGATCGTGCAGCGAATCTTCTATTTCCACGTGCCGTGCGCGTGGATCTCATTTGGCGCTTTCGCGCTGGTCGCGATTGCAAGCGCCTTCTACCTGTGGCTTGGCGACCAGCCATGGGACGATCTGGCGTATGCGGCCGCGGAGTGCGGGATGGTCTTCTGCACCCTCTTCATCATTACGGGGTCGCTGTGGGCAAGGCCGATCTGGGGCGCGTGGTGGACGTGGGACTCGCGGCTCACTACCTCGCTGATCCTGTGGCTGCTCTATGTTGGGTACCTGGCGCTGCGCAACATGGCTGACGACACGCCGCAGGTTGCGCGGTTTGCGGCGGTGGTGGGAATCGTGGGCGCGCTGGACATCCCGGTCATCATCGTGTCGGTCAGGCTGTGGCGCACGATTCATCCGTCGGTCATCGTGACTCGCGAAGGCGGCCGGGGGCTCGAGGATCCGCGCATGATCGCAACGCTATTGGTGGCCGTCCTGGCGTTCACCGCGCTGTTCGCGTGGCTGCTGACGTTGCGTGTCTCCGAACTTCGGGCGCGCAGCCGCCTAAATGATCTTCGCCGCGAATTCGCGCTGGCCGAGGCCGCGGCGGGAGGCCGTTGATGGATCACCTCGGATATCTCGCCGCGGCCTACAGCGCCTTTTTCGTCGTGATATTTCTCTACGTGGTTTTTCTGTGGCGGCGCCAGCACGCGCTGGAGGCCGGGTTGCGCGCGCTCGAATTGCGCTTGAAGTCGCGCGACTCCGGCGCAGCCGCCCGCGTCGGTGAACCGCCGTCGAACGACTGACCAACGCCGCGCGCGCCGTTGCGCGCGGCCAATTCGTGCGCATCTTGATATAAGCGCTTGCCTGCAATGGAATTTCGCGATTACTACAAGCTCCTCGGCGTTGATCGAACGGCGAGCGAAGCGGAAATCAAGAGCGCGTACCGCAAGCTCGCGCGCAAGTACCATCCCGACGTAAATCCGAACAACAAGGAAGCGGAGTCCAAGTTCAAGGAGCTGAACGAGGCCTACCAGGTCATCTCCGATCCCGAGAAGCGGAAAAAGTACGACGAGCTCGGCGCCGATTGGGAGCGCGGCGCATCACAGGACGACATCTTCCGCCGCTACGCGCAACAGCAGGGTGGGCGCGCTGGCGGCTTCACCGGCGGCGACTTCTCGGACTTCTTCGAACGGTTCTTCGGCTTCGGCGCGGGCGGTGTTCGCGGCGGGCAGGGTGCTCCGCGCGGATTCGGCGGCTTCGACTTCAACGCAGGCCCGATGCGAGCGCCCGATCTGCGCGCCGAGGTCGTAATCCCGCTCGCGGAGGCGATTCGGGGCGCCAAACGCCGCCTCGATCTCAACGCCGAGGATGAATGCCCCGACTGCGGCGGCAGCGGCATGATCGCCAAGGAAGAGAAGCAAGGCAAAATGCGCGTCATCCGCGCCGCAGAGCCATGCAAGCATTGCCGCGGAGCCGGTGTGCTGCCTGCGCGCCGGACGCTTGAGATCACCATTCCGCCTGGCGTCACCGATGGGACGGCTTTGCGTCTGAACGGGCAGGGCGGCCGCGCGCCGCGCAAAGATCTGAACGGCGACCTCTACCTCACGATTCGGCTGGAGCCCGACCCGGCATTCACGGTCACGGCCCGTGACATCCGTTGCCAGCTTCCGGTGTGGGACTACGAGGCCGCGCTGGGCGCGGAGATTACCGCGCCGACTCCGGACCGGGGGAAGGTTTCGCTCAAGATTCCGCCTGAGAGCCAATGCGGGCGCGTGATGCGTCTGCGCGGGCGCGGAATCCCGGCGCGCGGCAAGGAACCGGCAGGCGACCTACTTTACGAACTCAAAGTGCTGGCGCCGACGGACATGACCGCCGATGAGCGCGCGTTGATGCAACAGTTGGCCGACAAGCGAAGTGCGCGGAAACTGGCCGACCCGCGCGCGGAACTGTTGAGGCACTGACCGCGATGGCCCGCCGACGCACCGCCACCTCACGCCGCGGCGTGTCCGTCCGCCGCGATACAACCTTCATCACGCGCACCGTACTGTGCTCGCTCGCAGGCGTCACGGAGCGTGAGCTTCACGTTTGGGAACGCGAGCAACTCATCGCTCCGGCGCGCATCGCTGAGACTGCAAGCCGCACGGAACCGCTCTACGGGCCGGAGGCGCTGCGGCGCGCACAGCTCATCCGCACGCTCGAGGAACTCGAGGTGAACCTGCCGGGCATCACCGTCATCCTCAATCTGCTTGACCAGTTCGACCGCTGAACGCTCGCTCGCGCAGGCGCATTGCCGCGCCGCAGCCTCGGGCTTACGCTTGAATTGAATGGAAACCGCTGCCAATAGGCGCGTGCCAGAGGTTGTCGCTTCGGCGCTCGCACGATCCGGCGTAGAACGCGGTGCAACCGTACTGGTCGCGCTGTCGGGAGGTCCGGACTCGGTCGCGCTGCTGCGCGCGTTGCTCGAACTGCGCGACGCGCTGGGCATCCGCATCGCTGCCGCGCACCTCAATCACGGAATTCGCGGCGATGAGTCGGATCGCGACGAGGCGTTCGTGCGCGGGTTGTGCACCACGCTCAATGTCCGACTGATCGTGGAGCGTGCCACCACCCTCTCCGCTGATGCCTCGAATCTGGAGGAGCGCGCGCGTGATGCCCGGCGCGAGTTCCTCAATCGCGCAGCCGACGCACTCGGCGCACGGTACATCGCGCTCGGCCATCATGCCGACGATCAGGCCGAGACGGTTCTGATGCGCGCCATTCGCGGCGCGGGCATCACCGGTCTCGCCGCAATGTCGCAGTCCGGTCCCGGACGCATCATTCGGCCATTGCTCACGCTCTGGCGCGAAGAGATTCTCGAATATCTTCGCGAGATCGGCGCGCCGTACGTCACCGACAGCTCGAATCTTTCGGCAACCTTCCTTCGCAACCGCGTCCGGCTCGAGCTGATCCCGTCGCTCGAACGCGCCTGGGCGCCTGACGTGCGAGCGCGTCTGGTCGAACTCGCGACGGACATGCGTGCGCTCGATGATTTGGTCCGCGGCCTGGCGAAGGCGGAGCTTGAGCGAGCGACTCGCGCGGATGGCGCGCTCGACATCGGCGGGTTCGCGTCGCTCGCTCCTGGACTGCGCGTGCCCGTACTGCGGGAATTTGCCGCGCGAAGTCTCGGCAGTTTGCGACGGTTCGAGCGAACGCATTGGGTCGCGATGGAGAAGCTCTGTGTTGAGGGACCTCCCAACGGTGAGGTGCATCTTCCGGGCGGCGTACGACTCGCGCGCACGTATTCATCCCTGCGGTTCACATCCGCGCGACGTGACCGCGACGTGGAGTTCAGGGTCCGGCTCGCGCTGGACCAAGTTACCGAGATCGTGCAGGCGGGCTTCGCGTTTGAAACCTCTGTCGTCGCGCTTGAAGAGGCGCACCATCCCGCCGGCCACCTTTCGGCGCTCTTCGACGCTTCGCACGCGGCGGGGCAGCTTATCGCGAGGAATTTCCGGCCGGGCGATCGAATTCGCCCGCTTGGCATTGCGGGGACGAGGAAGATCAAGGAGGTCTTCATCGACCGCAAGGTGCCACGGCCGCGACGCGCCAACTATCCAGTGGTCACGCTGGGTGATGAGATCGTCTGGGTGCCGGGCCTCGCGCGCGCACGTAGCGCATTGGTCACGCCCAAAACGACGCGCGTGCTAAAAGTCACTGCGCGCGCATTACCGTCATAAGAATCACGTCGTTGCGCCTAAATGAAGGGGCGTAGTACACTAACTGACGGATGAATCAGTTTTCACGAAGCATCGCGCTCTGGCTCGTTCTGGGCCTGATGTTTCTGCTGCTTTTCAATATTTTCAGCCGGCAGCAGACGCGCGAGCCCGAAATTATCTTTTCGGAATTCCTCAACCGGGTCGAAAAAGGCCAGGTCTCACAGGTCACCATCCAGGGCAACACGATCAAGGGTGACACGGCGAGCGGCGAGCATTTCACGACCTACGCGCCGCAAGACCCTGATCTCGTCAAGACACTTCGCGAGCGCAACGTAAAGATCGCGGCGAAACCGGCTGAGGGCGACCCGTGGTGGATGGTCTTCCTCGTGCAGTGGTTCCCGATGCTGATTCTGGTGGCCCTGTGGGTTTTGTTCATGCGCCAGATGCAGATCGGCGGCGGCAAGGCGATGTCGTTCGGCAAGAGCCGCGCGAAGCTGCTCACCGAGAACACGCACAAGATAACCTTTGCGGATGTTGCGGGTATCGACGAAGCGAAGGAGGAACTCGAAGAGATCATCCAGTTCCTGCGCGATCCCAAACGGTTCACGCGGCTCGGCGGCAGAATCCCCAAGGGGGTTTTGCTGGTCGGTGCGCCGGGTACCGGCAAGACCCTGCTTGCGCGCGCGATCGCCGGTGAGGCGGGGGTGCCGTTCTTTTCAATCTCCGGTTCAGACTTTGTAGAGATGTTTGTCGGCGTGGGCGCATCGCGCGTCCGCGACCTTTTCGTTCAGGGCAAGAAGCACGCACCGTGCATCGTTTTCATCGATGAGATCGATGCCGTGGGACGCCATCGCGGCGCCGGCTTGGGCGGCGGCCACGATGAGCGCGAGCAGACGCTCAACCAGTTGCTGGTCGAGATGGACGGCTTCGAGGCGAACGAGGGCGTCATCCTGGTCGCTGCGACCAACCGTCCCGACGTTCTCGACCCGGCGTTGCTGCGGCCCGGCCGCTTTGACCGCCGCGTAGTGGTGCCTCGTCCCGATGTGAAGGGGCGCGCGGGCATCCTGCGCGTGCACACGCGCAAGGTGCCGCTCGCCACCGACGTGAGCCTCGAGACTCTCGCGCGTTCGACGCCCGGTTTTGCCGGCGCCGATCTTGAGAACCTCGTCAACGAAGCGGCGCTGCTCGCCGCACGCCGCAACAAGGACAAAGTCGAGCACTGCGACTTCGAACTGGCCAAGGACAAGGTGACGATGGGCGCGGAGCGGCGCTCGATGGTGTTGTCGGCGGAGGAACGCAAGAACACCGCATATCACGAGGGCGGTCACGCGCTGGTCGCGGTGCTGCTGCCGGGAGCCGACCCGGTCCACAAGGTCACCATCATCCCGCGCGGCATGGCTTTGGGCGTAACCCAGCAGCTTCCGCTGGATGATCGTTACACATACTCGCGCGACTACTTGCTGACGCGGCTCGCGATGATGTTCGGCGGGCGCGCGGCGGAAGAGCTGATATTCGGCCACATGACTACCGGCGCGGGCGATGACATCGAAAAGGCGACCGAGCTTGCACGCAAGATGGTGTGCGAGTGGGGCATGAGCAAGGAACTGGGCCCGATGACCTTCGGACGGCACGAAGAACAGATTTTCCTCGGCCGCGATATCGCGCACCAGAAGGACTACTCGGAGCACACCGCGATCGAGATCGATCGCGAAGTGCGCCGCGTAATCGACGAGGCGTACCATCGCGCGCGCCAGCTGCTCTCCGACCACCTCCCGCTGCTCCACGTGGTCGCCGAGCAGTTGCTCGAGAAGGAAGTTCTCGACGGCGCCCAAGTCGTGGAGATGGTCAAGGCGTACAAGGAAGGGCGCGACCCGCGCAGTGTCATCGCCAAGACGCCGCCGACGGGTGGCACCGCGCATCCCGCGGCGGAACAGGTCAAGGACAAGTCAAAGACAGCGGACCAGGAAGCCGAAGTGCCAGGTCTTCCGCCGAAGCCCGCGCTGGCCTGACGCGCCGGCGTGGGCACGCTTTCTTCGCCGCCCACATACTACCTGCGCCGCCGTGAACTGATTTTCGGGCGAGCACGCTCGCGATCGGCCATGAGCGCGCTTGCCGCAGATGCGCGCCCTTCACTAACTGGAATTGCGCAGACGCATCGAAAATGCGCCGCGCGCGCGCTACGATTGACGTAGGAGACCCGTGCGCGGCGCCTGACGTTCGCGCGGCTCGCGGCGCCGCCCATGTTGGACAGCGCCGGAGCGCGCCGCCGTTCACAGGACTGACGATGCCAACCTACCTGCCGATGATTCCGACGCCACGCTGGCAGGACGTCTTGGATATCCTGGTGGTGGCGTACGTAATCTACCGCCTGGCATTGCTGATTCGCGGCACGCGGACGATGCAGATGGTGGTCGGGCTCCTGATTGTCGGGGCGGCATTCATCGGGTCACAGGTCTTCGGCCTGTTCACGCTCAACTGGCTGCTCAACAATTTTCTCGGATCGCTGTTCGTGGTCCTCGTCGTGATCTTCCAGTCGGACATTCGCCGCGCGTTGACGCGCGTTGGCGCGCGGTCGTTCCTGAGCCCACGCGCGCATGCAGCGACGACCGCCGCCGAGGATGTCGCGACGGCCGCTGCGTGGCTCTCCGCGCGCAAGATGGGCGCGCTCATCGTCATTGAACGGGAGAACGGGCTGAATGAATTCGTGGAAACCGGCCGTGCGATCGACGGCCGGCTCTCACCCGACCTGCTCGAGACCATATTCATGCCGGGGTCTCCGATGCATGACGGCGCTGTGATCGTGAAGGACGACCAGGTGCTTGCTGCGTCGTGCGTCCTGCCACTTTCGACAAACCCCAACGTGAGCCTCGCGCTCGGCACGCGGCATCGCGCGGCGCTCGGGCTGACTGAGGATAGCGACGCGGTAGTGGTGGTCGTCTCGGAAGAGGACGGAACCATCTCGATCGCCCGAAACGGCCAGATGCGCCGTGGCCTCCAGCCGGCGGAAGTTGTCCAGGAGCTAAAGCAGCTGTCGGCGTGAGCCCGCGCCGTTGCGATTGGTTTGACGGTTCGCGCGATGCGATGGTCGGAACTCAAGAAGATTCGAAGCTTCAGCGACCTGCGCCGCCACTATCGCCGCGATATGGGGCTCCGGCTCCTCGCTCTTGTGCTTGCGATCTCGCTTTGGATGTTCGTCAACGCGGCGTGGCGCTCCGCGCCGATCGAACTCTCCGTTCCGATTAGCTATCGTTCCCTGCCGGCCGGACTGGTCATAACCAACGATCCGCCCGCGACTGTCAAGATCGAGATCACGGGACCGGGTACTCTTCTTTCGCTGCTCGATTCCGGGCGTCTTGCGGTGCGGCTCGACTTGAAGGGCGTCGGCACCGGCTCTACCGAGTTCAAAATAACTCCGATGATGTTTGATGTGCCGCGGCAAACGGCCGTTACTCGCATCTCGCCGTCGCAGATCTCGCTCGATATCGACCGCCTGGTCCGGCGCGAAATCCCCGTGCACCTTGACGTGCGTGGAAAGCCTGCGCCTGGTTACCAGGTGGCCTCGATTGCAGTCGAGCCGCCGACCATCGTGCTAACTGGTCCGAGTAAGGTCGTCACGCCGCTTGAGAGCGCGGCGACCGAACCGCTGAACTTGAATGGTGTGACGGCCGACGTCGAGGGAGTCGTCGCGGTTGTAAGTCCCGCGCCGCTGATCACATTGGGACGCGCGGAGGTAACCGCGAACGTCGCGATCGCCGAGGTGATAACCGATCGCGAATTCAAAGCCGTCGAGATCGCGGTGCATGACATCGGCAACAAGTACTCGCTGCGCGACAAGCAGGCCGCCGTGACGCTTCGCGGTCCCCAAGCAAGGCTCTCGAAACTCGACTTGCACGGGATGTTGTACGTCGACGCCAAGGGTCTCGCGCCCGGCTGGCACGAATTGCCGCTCAACGTGGACGTGCCCGGCGGACTGCAGTTGGTGCGCCAGTCCCCCGAGAAGGTTAGACTCAGGGTGTACCGGGAGAAGCTTCCCGCCGCCTCCGATGGCAAACCATCGTAAGCTCTTTGGCACCGACGGGGTGCGCGGCGTCGCCAACGCCGAACCCATCACGTCCGAGACCGCACTCAAATTGGGGCGCGCGCTTGCCCATGTTTTGCGCAAGCAGTCCGGCAAACGCCATCGTCGCATCCTGATAGGCAAGGACACACGGCTCTCGGGCTACATGCTCGAGACCGCGATGGCCTCGGGCATCTGCTCGATGGGCGTGGACGTGTGGCTGGTCGGCCCGGTGCCGACTCCGGGCATCGCGTTTCTCACTCGCAGCATGCGCGCCGACGCGGGAGTCGTCATTTCAGCTTCGCACAACCCGTTCGAAGACAACGGCATCAAGTTCTTCTCGCGCGACGGCTTCAAACTCGATGACCCGGCCGAGGAGAGCATCGAGCAGCTCGTGTTCGACGACGGCGCACTCGCGGGCCATCGCGCGCCCGCCGCCGAGATTGGCAAGGCTGCGCGCATCGACGACGCACTCGGGCGCTACCTGGTGTCGATCAAGTCGTGCGTCCCGCGGGCGGTGACCTTCGATGGTGTCCGCGTCGTGATCGATTGTGCGAACGGCGCCGCGTACAAGGTCGGCCCCGAAGCGTTGGATGAGCTTGGCGCCGAGGTCATACCCGTCGCGGTCGATCCTGATGGGAAGAACATTAATCAGGATTGCGGCGCGGTCCACGCGGAGCGTTTGCGGGGAATCGTCAGGAAGAACCGCGCCCACCTCGGCGTCGCGCTCGACGGGGACGGCGATCGTGCGCTGTTCATCGATGAAAAGGGCGAGCTGTTCGACGGCGACGACGTGATGGCGCTGCTCGGCCGCGCGATGGCGCGCGCGGGGACGCTCGCACGCAACACCGTGGTCGCGAGCGTGATGTCCAACTTCGGTCTCGAACTTGCGCTACGCAAGTCGAAGGTGTCATTGGTGCGCACCGACGTCGGCGATCCCGCCGTCGCGCGCGAGATGCGCACCAACGGCTACAACCTCGGCGGCGAACAGTCGGGACACGTCATCTTGATGGACCACGCGACCACCGGCGACGGCTTGATCACGGCGCTCCTTGTGATGACTCAGATGGTGGAGACCGGTAAGCCCCTCAGCGAACTCCGCGCCATGCACCGGGTGCCGCAAGTACTCGAGAACGTGCCGGTGCGCGAGCGGATGCCGCTCTCCGAAATGCCCGACGTGCAGCGCATGATTGCCGACGCCGAAACGAAACTCGCCGGCGCGGGGCGTCTGCTGGTCCGCTATTCGGGAACCGAGATGTGCGCGCGCGTGATGGTCGAGGGCGAAGACGCCGACAAAATTGGCGCACTCGCCCGCGAGATCGGCGCCGCCATCCAGCGCCGTGCCGGGGCGCCGTCCTGACCGGGATGCCGAAGCTCGGCGTCAATGTCGATCACGTTGCGACCCTGAGACAGGCGCGGCGCGTCGATTACCCCGATCCGGTC
Source organism: uncultured Binatia bacterium (SeqCode) (assembly GCA_964429575.1). Lineage (GTDB taxonomy): Bacteria > Desulfobacterota > Binatia > Binatales > Binataceae > CAYSCX01. Next base: position 22,580 of record CAYSCX010000005.1, read on the forward strand.
GAGGCCGCCCGCGCCGCGGAACGCGGCGGCGCCGGCGCGATCACGGTTCACCTCCGCGAGGATCGCCGCCACATCCAGGATTACGACCTCTTCAGCCTGCGTTCCGCAATCAAGATTCGTCTCAACCAGGAACTTGCGCCGGTTGACGAAATCGTCGAGCTTGCGGTGCGGCTGCGCCCCCACGAAGTCTGCTTCGTGCCTGAACGCCGCGAAGAAATCACCACCGAGGGTGGCCTCGACGTGGCGGGACTCCACGATCGCCTTGAGCGGATGGTGCGTCTTTTCCGCGACCTCAAAATCGGCGTGAGCATGTTCATTGCTCCCGACCCGCGCCAGCTCAAGGCATCCGCGTCAGTCGGCGCCGATTTTGTAGAGATTCACACCGGCGCATATGCGAATCTGGCCGACGCCGACTTGCGCACGCCGGCCCAAAAGGGCGAGATGCCGCGGCTCGGCGAGCCGGCGACGGTTGAGCTGGAGAAGATTCGCGCCGCGGTCGAGACCGCGCGAAAACTCAAGCTCAAACCCAACGCCGGCCACGGCCTCAACTACCGCAACCTCGGACCGGTCGCCGCAATCCCCGGCATCCACTGGTTTCACATCGGTCATGCAATCGTGGCGCGTTCCGTGATGGTCGGCATGACCAGGGCAGTCGGTGAGATGATCGATTTGCTACAGCATCCGCCCGATCACAATCCGCCCAGGCGCTCGGCCAAGCGCCGCTGATAAATCGCGCCACATGATTCTTCTCAGCGCTGCCCAAAGCCGCGAGCTCGACCGCTTGAGCCGCGACGTTTACGGCATTGCCTCGTACTCGTTGATGACGCGCGCTGGCGACGCGGTCGCCGAAGCTCTGGTTCGCCGGTTCCCGGACGCGCTCACCGGCGGCGTCCTGGTGGTATGCGGAAAGGGCAACAACGGCGGTGACGGGTTTGTCGCGGGGCGCCGGCTGATCGAAATGGGCGTCAAGGTTGATGCGTTACTGCTCGGCAAGCCTGCTGACCTCAAGGGCGACGCCGGCCGCGCGCATCGCGACTACCACGCGGCGGGCGGCCGCGGCCGCCCCGCGTCAAGCGAAAGTGATGTCGCCAAGGCGTTCGGTTCGCCGCCGGGCGCGGTGATCGACGCGATCTTTGGAACCGGCCTCAACGCCGGCGTGAAGGGCGTTGCGCGCGCCGCGATTGACGCGATCAATCGATGCAACCGGCCGGTCGTCGCCGTGGACATCGCATCGGGCATCAACGCAGACACTGGCGCGATGATGGGCGCGGCGGTGCGCGCATCGCTGACGGTGACGTTCGGATTCGCAAAGTATGGCCACATTTCGTACCCCGGACCAGAACATTGCGGCGATCTCGAAATCGCGGAGATCGGGTTCGCAACTCGCGCGATCGATGACATCGCGCCGCGCGGCCGATTGCTCGAAGCGCCCGACGTTCGCTCGCTTATCCGCGCGCGCGACGTAAACTCACACAAGGGCATGTACGGGCATCCGCTCGTGATTGCGGGTAGTCGAGGCAAGTCCGGCGCGGCGCTGCTCGCGTCGCGTGGCGCGCTCCGCATCGGGGCTGGCCTTGTCACGGCGGCGATACCGGAATGCGTCGCAGCGGTCGTCGCGGCGGGGCAGGCTGAGTTGATGACGGAGCCGATTCCCGACCGCGATGGTCATTTCGACGCACGCCGCGCGTCTGCCGCGCTAGCCTCGCTGATTGACGGCAAGGACGCGCTCATCGTGGGTCCGGGAATGGGTCTGTCGGACGGCACGAAAGACTTGATTGCGTGGCTCATCAAGCAAGGCGCGCGCGCCGACCGGCCGATGCTCATCGATGCGGACGGACTCAATGCGCTCGCGGCGGTCGGTGCGGAGAAGCTCAAGCGCGTCAAGGGCGCGGTGGTGCTGACGCCGCATCCCGGAGAGATGGCGCGCCTCCTGCGCTCCGACACCTCAACCGTGAATGCGGATCGCATCAGCGCTGCGCGCGAACTCTGCAACCGGACGGGCGCATTCGTGCTGTTGAAGGGTGCCCGCACCGTGATTGCCGCACCGGATGGCACCGTGTTCCTCAACGGAAGCGGCAATCCCGGCATGGCGACGCCGGGGATGGGCGACGCGCTTTGCGGAATTGTCGGCGCGCTGCTCGCGCAGAAGTACCCGCCGCTCGACGCGCTCGCGCTGGGGACCTTCCTCCATGGCTACGCCGCCGACCGGGTCGCGGCGCGCATGGGCCGCGTGGGCTATCTTGCCGGGGACCTAATCGAGGAGCTACCCGCCGCCCTCGACACTCTCAGCCGTTAGTCGCGCTATAGTTCAATCGGGCGGGTTCCACGGAGCCCATCGCGATGGACGAGCGAATGGCAAGCTCATTTGAGTCGGTGACATTTGTCATCGAGAGCGGATCCGCGCGCGAAACCAAGGCGTGGGGGCGGCGGCTCGCTTCGCTGCTCGAGGGCGGTGAGCTGCTTGGCCTGATCGGCGATCTCGGCGCCGGCAAGACGTGCTTCGTCAAAGGCCTCGCGCGCGGACTAAGCCTGCGTGAGGAGGACATCCTGAGCCCGACCTTCACGATGATCCAGGAGCATCGCGGGCGCGTGCCGCTGTATCACATCGATCTGTATCGGCTCGAGACCGTCGCGATCGACGACCTCGGGCTGCGCGAGTATCTGTTCTCCGACGGCATCGCGGCGGTGGAGTGGTTCGAGCGTCTTCGCGAGTCCGCCGAGCTGGACTACCTCGCAGTGCGCATCAGTTACGCGGGCGCGAACAGCCGTCGCATCGAATTCGCCGCGACCAGCCCGCGCTACGGATCGATAGTTTCGAAGCTCAAGCTCGCATTCTCTTGACCGCCGACGATCCGCGTCCGTTCCGCCGGCGCACCCGCCGCCCGCGTCGACAGTGTCCGAAGTAAGGAATTGACCGGCATGACTCATGGGAAGTTGTGAGTTCATACGGTGGCCGCTCTCGGTTCCGCCGGGCGCTGTTCCAGATCGAGCTCGCGCATGTACAGAAACAGCGGCAACCCAAGCGAGACGCCCACGGTGAGCACGGCTATCAGCGGGAACCACGAGGTACGCAGACCAAGCCGGGAACATTCAGCACGCACGAATGTGAGTAGCGCCGCAGCCGACACGAATACATCCATGCCAAAGAATGCGCCGATGCGGTTTGCAAAGAGGTGCTGAAAAAACAGACGCGCATCCGGGCCATTCTCCGCCAGCCAAGGAAGGAACTGCCAGTAAGGCAAAATCGTGCCGAGAAGACACAGAAACAGATAGATCGTCTTTAGCTTCATTCTGGTCACCGCCCGGACATCTGTTTGCACTACGGGAGAGCTTCGGGCAAGTCGAGCGCATCAACGCCGCCGCCCGCGCAGGATACTTGCGCGCCACTGGGGGGACTGGTTTGAACCTCACTTTGCGCTCATAATTTGCGTTTACCCCACGATTGGTGAGGAAGGCGGCCCGGGTGGGATTGGTCGTCCAAAAATACGGAGGCACATCGAGTTCGCCGCCTTCGGTCCGCGGTACTCCGCGATCATCTCGAAGCTGAAGCACGCCTTCGGGTGAATCCAGGCGGGCCGGATGGCGAAAGAGAGCCGCGAGAATTTGAGGCAGACGTTCGATCAGGTAGCTGAACTCTACGATCAGGCCCGTCCCGGCTACCCCGAACAGCTGTTCGACGACTTGTTCTCTATCGGGGGTCTCAAACACGGGGCGTCTGTCTTGGAGATCGGATGCGGCACCGGGCAAGCAACTATTCCTCTTGCGCGACGGGGTTCTCGTCTCGTCTGCCTCGAACTGGGTGAGCATCTGGCCGCGGTCGCCCGGCGCGAGCTCGCCGAGTTCCGACAGGTCGAGGTGATAACAGGCGCGTTCGAGGCGTGGGAGCCCCGCGCCGGGAGCATGTTCGGCGCGGTGTTCGCCGCCACGTCGTGGCATTGGCTCGATCCCGCCGTACGCTACGCCAAGGCGGCGCGCGTCCTTACGCCCGAAGGGGTACTAGCGATCGTAAGCGGCGGCCACGCATTCCCTGCAGGCTTCGATTCTTTCTTCACAGAGATACAGGAATGCTACAACGCGATTGGCGAGCGCATGGAGCAGTGGCCGCCGCCTCGACCTGACGAAGTCCCAGATGAGCGCGAGGACATCGAGCGCAGCGAACTTTTCGAGGACGTTCGCGTGAAACGCTACTTGTGGGCCCAGGACTACACCGCCGATCAGTATGTTGACCTGCTCAATACGTACTCGGGGCATCGTGTTATGGATCCGCCGAAACGCGCCGCGCTCTATGCCAAGCTCCGCCGGCGCATAAATGCACGCCCCGGCGGGAGCATCCACAAGCATTACCTCAGCATCCTCCACGTCGCCCGGCTTAGAGCCGACAGATAAATGGCCGATGCTGCAGAATTCCAGTCTCGCGGCATTCCCCGCTCACCATAGGGGGACTGGTTTGGGCGTGGCTTTGCGCTCATAATTTGCGTTTACCCCACGATTGGTGAGGAAGGCGGCCCGGGTGGGATTGGTCGTCCAAAAATACGGAGGTACATCGGTCGGCTCGACGGAGCGGATCAGGGCGGTTGCCGACCGCGTCGTCAGCGCATGCAAACGCGGCGATCGCGTCGTGGTGGTCGTCTCGGCCATGGCGGGCGAGACCGACCGTCTGTTCGGCTTGGCGCGCGAGCTTAGCGACTCCCCTCATCCCCGCGAGACCGACGTGCTCGTCGCGACCGGTGAACAAGTTTCCGCGGCGCTGCTGGCGATTCGACTGCAGGCGATCGGTCTGCCGACGGTTTCGTTTCTCGCGCACCAGCTCAAGATCGCGACTGATTCGAATTACGGCCGCGCGAAAATCAAGGCGATCGAATGCGACCGCGTGACCAAGGCCCTTGGCGACGGTTACATCGCGGTGGTCGCGGGATACCAGGGCGTAAATCCGGAAGGTGACATCACCACGCTTGGCCGCGGCGCATCGGATCTCACCGCCGTCGCGCTCGCCGCCGCTCTCAAGGCCGATGTGTGCGAAATCTACACCGACGTCGAGGGTGTCTACACCGCCGACCCCAATGTCTGTCCGACGGCGCGCAAGCTAAAGCGCGTTTCGTACGATGAGATGCTGGAGCTCGCTGCGCTCGGCGCGAAGGTGCTGCAGAGCCGGTCGGTCGAACTTGCGCGCCGCTACGGCGTGCCGCTGATCGTACGCTCGAGTTTCACCGATGCGGAGGGAACCTGGATCGGCAAAGAGGACAAGTCCATGGAGGAAGTGCTCGTCTCAGGCGTTACGCTCGACCGCAACCAGAGCAAAATAACGATTGCCGGCGTGGAAGATCGCCCCGGCCTCGCGGCCAAGATTTTCTCGCCGATCGCCGAGGCGGGTATTATCGTGGACATGATTATCCAGAATGCGAGTGCGGACGGCCGGACCGACATGACGTTCACCGTCGCTCGCGAGGACCTCAAACGCGCGCTCGACCTCGTTCGCATGGTTGCGGGTGAAGTCGGCGCGCAGGGCATTCGCCACGAGGAGCAGGTCGCCAAGGTCTCGATCGTGGGGCTGGGGATGCGCACGCACGCCGGTGTCGCGGCGCGCATGTTCCAGGTGCTCGCGAACGAGAGAATCAACATCGAGATGATCGCGACCTCCGAGATCAAAATCTCGGTGGTGGTCAACTCGAAATATGGCGAACTCGCGATGCGCGCACTACACGACGCATTCCTGGACAACGGCCGCAACACGGCCGCGCTGGAGACGGTTTAGTCAAATGGCGGTTTCAAAACATGTACAAGTTTACGACACCACGCTGCGTGACGGGTGTCAGTCGGAGGACATCTCACTATCCACCACCGACAAGCTGCGGATTGCGGAGCAACTCGACGATCTCGGCTTTGATTACATCGAGGGCGGCTGGCCCGGTTCCAACCAACGCGACGCGGCGTTCTTCAAGGACATCAAGCACCTCAAGCTCCGCCACGCCAAGGTCGCCGCGTTCGGCTCGACCCGCCGCGCCGGTATCCGCGCGGCGCAGGACCGCAACCTGCAATTGATCCTCAATGCCGGCACGCCGGTCGCGACCGTAGTCGGCAAGACCTGGGACTTTCACGTCCGCGAGGCGCTTCGCATCTCCAATCAGGAAAACCTCGACATCCTCGCCGACACCATCGCTTACCTGAAAAAGCACGTCGATGAGGTGATCTTCGACGCCGAGCATTACTTCGACGGCTTCAACGCGAACCGTGAATTTGCGCTCGCGTGCCTCAAGGCGGTCGACGACGCGGGGGTGGACCTCATCGCGCTGTGCGACACGAATGGTGGTAGCCTGCCGCACCAGATCGAGGCGGGCGTCAGGGCGGCTTGCGAAACCGTCGGTTGCGCGATCGGAATCCATTGCCACAACGATTCCGAGGTGGCGGTCGCGAACACAGTTGCAGGCGTTCGCGCCGGCGCAGTCCAGGTGCAGGGCACCATCAACGGCTTTGGCGAGCGCTGCGGCAACGCGAACCTGATCTCGATCATCGCCAACCTCCAGTTGAAGCTCGGTTACAACTGCGTGCCGCAAGCGAAGCTCAAGCAGCTCAGCGAAACTTCGCGGTTGGTGTACGAGCTTGCCAACGTCACGCCGTTCGCGCGCCAGCCCTACGTCGGACGGAGCGCCTTCGCGCACAAGGCGGGGCTGCACGTCTCGGGAATCCAGCGCAACGCGAGCACCTACGAGCACATCGATCCGTCGCTGTTGGGCAACGATCGCCGCGTGCTGCTCTCAGAGCTTTCGGGACGCTCCAACATCTTCTACAAGAGCCGCGAGTTTGGTCTCGACATCAATCCCAAGAATGAAAAGGTCGGCTTGCTCCTTGACGAACTTAAGCGGCGTGAGGCGCTCGGCTATACGTTCGAGGGCGCCGACGCATCATTCGAGCTGCTGATGCTTCGCACGCTCGGACTGGAGCGCGACCACTTCAAGTTCATCAGCTTCCGCGCGTTCGACGACAAGTGGCATGAGGACCAGGCGCCGTTCAGTGAGGCGGTGGTGGTCATCGAAGGCCCCGACGGCCAGCGCAGCCGCACCTCCGCGATCGGCAACGGTCCCGTCAACGCACTCGACGCGGCCCTGCGGCGCGCGCTGGTGCCGTACTATCCGTCGCTCGAGGCGATGGAGCTGGTCGATTATAAGGTGCGCGTGCTCGACAATGGGCATGGCACCGGCGCGCGCGTGCGCGTGCTAATCGAATCGACCGATGGAAGGCGGCGTTGGGGCACGGTGGGACTCTCGACCAACGTCATCGAGGCGAGTTGGCAGGCGTTGGTTGACTCGGTCGAATACAAGCTGCACAAGGATAACATCAGGCCGCGGACGAAGCCGGCGCCGAGGTCGAATGGCGCGCGTCCGCGAGCGAAGAGTGCGGCGAATGGCGGCAGCGGCCACCCAAAGCCGTAGGCGCAACGCTCACACGGCGGCGAGGATTCGCGATGGGCATCTTCAGCCGGATGAAAGAAGACATCCAGATCGTATTCGAGCGCGACCCCGCCGCCCGTTCGACCTTGGAAGTGATCCTCGCCTATCCCGGCGTGCACGCGATCTGGGTGCATCGGCTCGCACACTGGCTCTGGGAGCACAACCTCAAGCTGGTGGCGCGGCTGATTAGCGAGTTCGCGCGCTTCACCACGGGAATCGAAATTCATCCTGGCGCGAGGATTGGCCGGCGATTGTTCATCGACCATGGCGCCGGGGTGGTCATGGGCGAGACTGCCGAGGTCGGCGACGACTGCCTCATCTACCAAGGCGTCACGCTCGGCGGCACCAGCCTGAAAAAAGAGAAGCGCCACCCGACGCTCGAGGACCACGTCATGGTCAGTGCCGGCGCCGCGGTCATCGGACCGGTGCACATCGGCCGCGGCAGCCGCATCGGCGCGGGCGCGGTGGTGGTGTCGTCGGCGCCGCCTTACTCAACGATCGTCGGAATTCCGGGCAAGGTTATCGAGGGTGAGAGCGCGCGGCAGGACGTGATGGCGCTCGAACACGCAAAGTTGCCCGACCCGGTCGCGCGCGCTCTCAATCAGCTGGTCGAGCAGATCAACCGCGTCACCGCGCGCATGGCCGAAGTCGAGGAGCGCCAGGACTGTCTCGAGGATAAGGTCAGCGAACATCACCCGCCGGAGCAGGAGGCCGACGAGCCCGCTCGCACCGAACCGACCACCGCCAAGCAGCGCTAGCGTCCGGTCTTCAAATGAAGGGATCGCCGTGCGCCATACAAGCGCGACTCGGAGCCCGACATCTCGCGGCTAATCACTTTCATTGGACACGAACCATCGTGCAAGGTCGGTCATTTCTCTGTTCTTGCGCGCCAGCTTCTTACGGCGCTCTAGGAAATCCTCAAAGATCTCAACCCACTGGGTCGCGTGGTCGCGATCGTCCAACGCGGCTACGGCAAGCCCGATCAGGTCGTCTCCGAAGTCGTTGCGCGCCCTCTCGATTACATCTGTGAGGGTCGTCTCCCATTTCACTACGTCATTGGCCGTGTAACTGCGGAGACACTGATGGACTTGGCTCATTCCTGCAACGTAGCCTCGGATGAGCGGACTCGCATCAGCGTGAGTTCCATTCCATGCGATGTAGGGGACGATGTGCGCGCGCGCTCTCGGATCTTCGTTCAGTCGGGTGAGTTCGATCTCCGCACGGGCGCGAAAGCGAAATCTTGAAGCACGAGTCTCGTCGATCAGATCACTCGGATAGCTTAGCCTGTGGATGACTAGACCGCGATGCTGCGCGTAGTTGCGGAGTTCGGGCATAATCCGAAACGATGAGTTAGTATCGGACACTTCCTTGATTCGCTCCCGCAGCTTGGTCACCGCCGAATGATCTTTCCCATACGCGGCTCGAAGATCGTGCTGGAGTGCGTCGACGTACAGGCGCCCGGTGGCAAGCAAGTTCGCGACTCGCCTATTCACAGAATGGAGATCGGATATGAAAGATGACCAGTCGGCTACGCCGAGTGCCATCATGTAATTCAGGGCAAGCACCAACAGCTCCTGCTCGTACTCCTTATAATTCTCGACGACAATGTCGAACTTCTCTTCGATGCCGAGTGCGATCAGGAGTCGCTCTTTCGATTTGTGTACGACGGCGAACTCGTCGCGCGAGATCTCTATCGAGCGATTAAAACCCAGTAGCTTGCGAGTGATCACGTACTTCATATTCGATACCTGTCGAAGCTCTGCGCCCCAATGCGATGTCGCAGACGGCGTGCCTCCACTTCTCGGGGTCGCCTCTACAAAGTGTGGCCGAAGCCCGCGCCCATCTCGTACTCGTGGGCGCTGCGAATTGGCTTGTCTTCTGCAAATCGCTCCAGACGAAACGGCGTGAGATCGACAGCGCGGCTCTTGCCGTCGAAAACTAATTCAGCCAGCGATGCGCCCACCGCCAGTGCGGTCTTGAATCCCGTCCTGCTGAATCCCGCCGCGACGTAGAGTCCAGGTACGCCACGTACCACACCAAGAACTGTGCGCCATCGTCGCAGTGAATCGTGCCGCCCGACCGCCTTTTTCGGCGTGATCCGCTAGGATAAGTTATTGGCTTCCACTTTGCCCTGGCAAACAGGCAATGCGCATCTATCTCGACCATAACGCGGGCTCACCGCTGCGGCGCGAAGCGCGAACCGCGATCGAGCGGTTCCTGCGCGACGATTTCGCTAATCCATCGTCGGTGCATCGGTCCGGCCAACGCGCGCGGCGCGCGCTTGAGATCGCGCGCGAACAGGTGGCTGCCGCCATCGGCGCGAAGCCTCGTCAAATCATCTTCACGAGCGGCGGTACCGAGTCGAACAATGCAGCGATCGCGGGCGCAGTGAACGCGCTCCCGGCTCGCCGCCGGATCGTTACGACCGCGATCGAACACTCCTCGATACTTACGGCGCTTGCAGAACTCGAAAACAAGCGCCGCGACGTCGTGCGCATCGCGCCCGACTCCGAAGGAACTGTCGTACCGGCCGCCGTGGCCAGCGCGCTCGACAGCAACACTGCGCTTGTCACAGTTGGTCTCGTTAACGGTGAAGTCGGTGCGATTCAGGACGTCGCGCGGCTGGCGTGCGAGGTTGCGGCTGTCGGTGCACTCTTTCACGTCGATGCGGCACAGGCGCTCGGACGGATCAGCATCGACGTGAACACGATCGGCTGCGACCTGATGACGCTCAGCGGTCACAAGGTTGGAGCTCCCGCCGGAATCGGCGCGATTTACGTTCGCGATCCGGCGCGCGTCACGCCAATGATCCTGGGCGGCCCGCAAGAATCCGCAATGCGCGCCGGTACGCAGAATCTCCTTGGGGCCGTGGCATTTGGCGCTGCGGTTGAGGCCGCCACGCGCGACATCGGCGCCGAGACCGCCAGATTGTGCGCGCTCGCCGAACAGCTGCTCGGCGCGCTGTCGGCATCGATTCCGGGTTTGCGCGTCAACGGTCCGCGCGACCGGCGCGTTGCAAACACGCTCAACCTTACTTTTCCTGGAGTGCTCGGCGAGACGATGCTCATCGCGCTCGATCTCGAATGCGTCGAGGTCTCAATGGGCTCGGCGTGCGCCGCGGGCTCGGTCGAGCCGTCGCATGTGCTGCTTGCGATGGGGCGCAGTGCTGCCGACGCGCTGAGTTCTCTGCGCCTGAGCCTCGGCTGGAACACGACCGCGAATGATATCTCGGCTGCCGCAACGACTTTCGTGCGCGTCTGGGCGCGCGTATCTTCGGCTGAACCTCGGCCGCTCGCGGCGGAGTCTTTGAAATGAGCGCGCGAGTGCTGGTCGCGATGTCCGGCGGCGTTGACAGCTCCGTTGCCGCTGCGATTTTGCGCGAGCGCGGCTGCGACGTCGTCGGTGTTGCGATGCGGCTTGCGCCCGAGGGCGCCGCAGTCGCCACTGGCCGGCGCGGAACCTGCTGCTCCTACGATGACTTCGAGGACGCTCGTCGCGTCGCGGAGCGGATGGACTTTCCGTTCTACGTCATCGATTTGCGCGCCGAGTTCGCGTCACGGGTGATCGACTATTTTGTCGGAGAATACGTTGATGGCCGCACGCCAAACCCGTGCGTGATGTGCAATCGCGACATCAAGTTTGATCGGCTTTGGAAGCGGGCACGCGCAATCGAGGCGGATTTCGTCGCCACTGGACACTACGCTCGCATCGAACGCGACGCGGCGGGCCGGCGCCATCTGCTGCGCGCGGCCGATTCATCAAAGGATCAGTCCTATTTCCTGTTCAACCTCACCGCTGACCAGCTTGCTCGCACTCTGTTCCCGCTCGGCGACATGACCAAGGACGAAGTGCGGACGAGGGCGCGGGCGCTCGGGCTACGAAATGCCGGCAAGCCGGACAGCCAGGAGATCTGTTTCGTGCCCGACGGTGACTACGCGAGCTTCGTGGAACGCCGCGCCGATCGCGCAGCGCTGCGGCCCGGCCGCGTCGTCGATGGTCGTGGGACCGTACTCGCGCGCCATGCCGGCATCCATCGATTCACCGTGGGACAGCGGCGTGGCCTTGGGATCGCGGCGGGCGAGCCGCTTTATGTTCGCTCGATCGACTCCGCGACCGGCGATGTCGTTGTTGGCCGCAATTCGGAACTCGGGGCTCGCGGTCTTATCGCCATGAATGTAAATTTGATTGATCCATCCTTCACGGGTGATTCGTTGGCGCGCGTCGAGGCGAAAATCCGCTATCGACACCCGGTGCTTCCCGCGACTTTCCGAAGCGACGCAGGCGGACGCGCGGAGGTCATGTTCGATCGTCCGGGACCAGCCGTCACACCGGGACAGGCTTGCGTGTTTTACCGCGGCGACGAAGTCCTCGGCGGTGGATTCATCGAGAGGGCCCTCTAGCAGGGTGTTGAGAAATGCTATGAGTTTTCCAATGGCATCGAGCGCGCCCTCAACCCCCTGCGGGGGAGATGCGAGAGTGGGAGCAGGCGGTTGAAAATGCGTTTTTCAACCGCCGGTTAGACGTGGCTGCACTGCGCTTCGCAATCGCGACTCTTGGTTGCAAGGTCAACCAATACGACTCGGCGATAATTGAATCGCGACTCGGTGCGCGCGGCATGGAACGTTGCGAGTTCGACGAGATCGCCGACGTTTACATCGTCAACACCTGTACTGTCACCGATCGCGCCGACGTCGAAAGCCTGCGCATCGCGCGCCGCGCGCGCCGTCTCAATCCGAGTGCGCGAATCGTGATGACCGGGTGCCTGGCGCAGGCGAACCCCGACCGGCTCGCGGCCGCGCACGAAGTTGACGCGGTGGTCGGTCTTGGGCGCCTCGACGATCTAGAGCGTGCGGCCGTTTCAGAAGCATTTGACCGCGTGATGGTTTCTAATCTCCGCAGGGTGCGCGCTGCGATTATCACTGAAGCGGTCGCGCTCGCCGGTCATACGCGCGCGTTCCTGAAGCTTCAGGAAGGCTGCGATCAATTCTGTTCATTCTGCATCGTGCCAATGTCGCGAGGGACTTCTCGAAGCGTGGAACCGCGCCGTATAATCGAAGCGCTCGATGACCTCGCTGCGCGCGGCTTCAAGGAGGTGACGCTCTCCGGCGTTCACTTGGGGGGCTACGGCAACGACCTCGACCCTTCCGTCGCGCTGGAATCGCTACTCGAGATGATCGCCGAGCGCGCGCCAATCGGACGCATCCGCCTGAGTTCTATCGATCCCGAGGAGCTGTCCGACCGCATCATCGATCTTGTTGCGGCCAGCCCGAAATTCTGTCCGCACTTTCACCTTCCGTTGCAGGCAGGACACGACGCGGTGCTTTCGCGCATGCGCCGACGCTACGACACCGCGCATTACCGCGGGCGCGTCGAGCGCATTATCGGCGCGATGCCCGACGCGGCGATCGGCGCCGACCTCATCGTCGGTTTCCCCGGCGAGACTGCCGCGCAGTTCGATGCGTCCGTAGAGTTCGTGTCATCGCTGCCACTGGCCTACCTGCATGTGTTTCCGTATTCGGTCCGCTCCGGCACCACCGCGGCCAAGCTGCCGGGCAAGGTCCGGCCCGCCGAGGTTCACCGCCGTGCCGCCGTGATGCGGGAGCTTGACGGTCGCCTGCGTCGCCGCTTCATGTCGCGCTTCGTGGGTTTGCGGCTTAATGTGCTACTCGAAGAGCGCGGTAAGGACGGCAGGCTTCGCGGCCTTAGCCGGAATTACCTGCGGGTATTGACCGGCGGTACCGATGGACTGAGAAATCAAGTGGTCGAGGTGGAGGTCGAGCTTGTCGAAGGCGCTGCGCTATCTGGGAAAATTGCTGCAGCTGGGCCGGCGGCGCAAACGCGCACCGCGGCCGCCTGAGCGCCCCGAGGACGCACAGGCTGAGCTTCAACAGACCCTGGGTTACTCCTTCAAGGACCCCGAACTGCTCAAGACGGCGCTGACGCATCCTAGCGCCGCGCTGCATAACGCACCTCATTACGAGCGGCTCGAGTTCCTCGGCGATGCGGTTCTCGATCTGGCGATCGCCGATCTTCTGATGCGCCAGTTTCCGATTGCTCAGGAGGGCCCCCTCTCCAAGCAGCGCGCGTCGATCGTCAACGGCCGCACGCTCGCCGCAAAGGCGCGGTCGATCGGACTTGGCAGGATGATCAAGCTCGGTAAGGGCGAGGCGAAGAGTGGGGGTCGCGAAAAGATTTCGATCCTGGCGGCTGTTTTCGAGGCGATCGTCGGTGCGATCTACACCGACGGCGGTCTCATACCCGCGCAGCGCGTGGTCGAGGATTTGTTCGCGGACGATATCGGCGGCCCGTCCGTCGAACGTGACTACAAAACCGAACTCCAGGAGCTTGCCTACCGGCGTTACCGCACGCAGCCGGTCTATGAACTGATGCACGCGACGGGCCCCGACCATGCGAAACGTTTCACAACCCGTATCCGAATTACCGGCCGCGATTTCGGCGCCGGCGAGGGCGGCAGCAAGAAGCAGAGTGAGCAGGCCGCCGCACGTGTCGCGCTCGCGCGGCTGGAACAGGAGGGCGGCGAACGCGGCGAACATGGTGAACGCAGTGGAAACCGCCGCTGAGCATCGCACCGGATTCGTCGCTCTCGGCGGACGCACCAACGTCGGCAAATCGACGCTGCTGAACCGCCTGGTCGGCCGCAAGGTTGCGATCGTCACGCCCCGCCCGCAAACCACCCGCGCGCGGATTCTCGGGATTCGCAACGATTCCGATGCCCAGATGATCTTGATCGATACTCCCGGCATCCACGAACCTCGCCGGCCGCTGAATCAGCGCATGGTCGATACCGCGCGGCGCTCGCTCGCCGAGGGCGAAGTCGTGCTGGCGGTGATCGAGGCTGGCGCGCGGCTTCATCCCGCCGATCGCGATTTCCTCAAGGACGCCAGCAAGCTCACCGCGCCCGCGATCATCGTGATCAACAAGATCGACCGCCTGGCTCGCGAGCAGCTGTTGCCGCTCATCGATGAATGCCGCCACGAGCTGCCCGGCGCCGAGATCGTGCCGGTCAGCGCGCGCACCGGCGAGAACCTCGATGACTTGGTCGCGACCATCAAGCGCTATCTGCGAGTCGGCCCTGCGCTGATGCCCGCAGACGAATACACCGATCAATCCGAGCGCACACTTGCCGCCGAGATCATTCGCGAGAAGATATTCCTCAAGATGCGTGAAGAGGTTCCGTTTACCACCGCCGTGCGCATCGAACGATTCGAGGAGGACGCTGCCAGGAAACTCATCCGCATCTCCGCGGTGGTCGTGGTCGAGCGCGATTCGCACAAGGGCATGATCATCGGCGCGGGCGGACAGATGCTCAAGGAGATCGGCACCGCTGCGCGGCTCGACCTCGAGCGCCTGCTGGATGCCCGTGTCTTCCTCGAACTATTCGTCAAAGTCGAGCCGAACTGGACCAAGGATCCGCGCAAGCTCGGCGAGCTGGGCATCTGATGGCGCGCGCCGGCGCGACCCGCAGTGGTGCCGCCACCCCGATGCCGCTGACGCGCGGAGTTCCGGCGGTGGTGATCGTCGGACGCACCAACGCCGGCAAGTCCACCCTGTTCAATCGCATCGCGGCGGGCGGTCGCGCGATCACCAGTGCGATTCCTGGCACAACCCGCGACTTGAACATCGGTCGTGCGCGCCACGGCGGCCGTGAGTTCGCTGTAATCGACAGCGGCGGCCTGGAGCTCGGCGGCCGCGAACCGCTCACCGCGCGCGTCGTTCAGGAAGCGCTCCGCGCGATCGGCCTGGCAGACGTGGTCGTCTTTCTGTTCGATGGGCGAGCGGGTCTAAGCGCGGCGGATTCCGAGGCGCTCGATCTCATTCGAAAAACCGGATGTCCATTGATACTGGCAATTAACAAGATCGATCGCGGCAGTCAGGAAGGCGAAGCATCGGAGTTCTACGGTCTTGGCGCGGAGAAACTTTTCTTCCTCTCCGCCGCTCACGGTCGCGGCATCGACGAGCTGCTGGACGAGATTTCCGCCCGCATCCCTGCGCGCGCTATCGCCGACGAGCAAAAGCCGGACCTCAAGGTGGCCATCATGGGCCGCCCCAACGTCGGCAAGTCGTCGCTGCTGAACCGCCTGTGCGGTTTCGAACGCGCGATTGTCTCCGAAGCTCCTGGCACCACCCGCGACGCCCTCGACGTATCGGTCAAATTGGACCACCTCAGCGTTCTGCTCATCGATACCGCGGGAATCCGGCGGCCGACGCGCGTCGAGGGAGACCTCGAGCGCCACTCGGTAGGCCGCGCCATCGCGACCATCCGGCGCGCCGACGTCGTCGCGCTGGTGATCGACGCGACCGAAGGCATCACCGATCAGGACGCGCGGCTTGCGCGGTTGGTCGACTCGAATGGCCGCGCGCTTGTGCTCGTATGCAACAAGTGGGATGCCGCCGCAAAGCTCGGCCGGCGGATTCCCGCGTTCGTGCGCGACGCGAATGAGCGCTTTCCATTTCTGTCGTATGCGACGATGGTCTTCACCTCGGCGCTGACCGGCGACGGGGTCGGCGAGGTGCTACCGGCTGCTCTCAAAGCCGGCGAGAGCTGGCGCGCGCAATTCCAAACTTCGATGCTCAACCGCATTCTGGCCGACGCAACCGCCGCAATGGACCCGCCGCTCGTCCACGGCAAGCGTCTCAATCTGATGTACGTGACGCAGGTGGCGGCGTCGCCGCCGCGGCTCGCATTCTTTTCGAATCTCGACCGCGACATTCCCGCACATTATCCGCGCTTCCTCGAAACTCGCTTTCGCCACGCACTGAATCTCGTGGGCACGCCGCTGCGCCTCGACTTCCGCCGCACCGGCGGCGACCGCGCGCATACCTTCCGGCCGCGTCCGCGCGATACCCGTCCCGCGCCGAGGCGCGGGCGCCGTTAGCGCTACTGTGGAAACCGCGCCCGGCGCCGGCTTCGTAGGCCGCGTCCGGTCGGATATATTTGAACTACAAGGCGTTCACTTGTGATCCTTATTCTCGATTTCGGCAGCCAATACACGCAGCTGATCGCACGGCGCGTTCGCGAAGCGCACGTGTACTGCGAGATTCACCCATTCGATATCGCGCCCGAAAAAATCCGTGCGATGAAACCGCGCGGCATCATTCTTTCCGGCGGCCCCTCGAGCCTCTATGACGCTGGCGCGCCCGACATCAAGGATGAGGTCTTAAATCTCGACTGTCCGGTGCTCGGAATCTGCTACGGGCTCTACGTGATCGCGCAGCATCTCGGTGCGAACAGCGTCGGCGCTCCCGCGCGCGAGTATGGTCCCGCGACGCTCGTAATTGACCAGCCCGATCCGCTCTTCGATGGAATCGCCGACCGCGAGCAGCGCGTATGGATGAGCCACGGCGACCGCGTCGAACAAATTCCCGGCACCCTCGTGCCGATCGCCCACAGCGAGAACTCCCCCTACGCCGCGTTTCGCACCCGCGACGGACGCTTGCGCGGCATCCAGTTTCACCCGGAAGTCGCGCACACTCCGTGCGGCAGTCAGATACTTCGCAACTTCGTGCTTCGCATCTGCGGCGAACCCGGCGATTGGACGATGGCGAACTTCGTCGAAACCAAGCTCGCCGAAATTCTCTCTCGCGTCGGCCCGCGCGACCGCGTCATCATGGGCCTCAGCGGCGGCGTCGATTCATCGGTCGCCGCCGTTCTCATTCATCGTGCCATCGGCGCGCGTCTCGAGTGCGTCTTCGTTGATACGGGTCTGTTGCGCGCCGGCGAGCGCCAACGGATGGAGCAGCTCTTCGCGCGTCAGCTCGGCCTCAACTTGAAGGTCGTCGACGCCTCGGATCTCTTCCTCAAGCGTCTGGAGAGTGTCCTCGACCCCGAGCAAAAGCGCCGCATCATCGGCCACGCCTTCATCGAGGTCTTCGAGCGCGAGGCCACCTTGCTCGGCGGCGCGCGTTTCCTCGGGCAGGGCACGCTCTACCCCGACGTCATCGAGTCGGTGTCGTTCAAAGGACCTTCGCAGGTCATCAAGTCGCACCACAATGTTGGCGGATTGCCGGAGCGCATGAGACTCGAACTCATCGAGCCGCTCCGCGAGTTGTTCAAGGACGAGGTGCGCGAACTCGGCCGCGAACTCGGCCTCTCCGCGGACGTCGTCGATCGCGAACCATTTCCGGGACCCGGCCTCGCGGTGCGCATTGTCGGCGAAGTCAGCCGCGAGCGCCTCGATTTGCTCCGGCGCGCCGATCAGATCGTCATGCAGGAAGTCGCCGCCGCCGGCATCGCCCCGCGCATCTGGCAGGCGTTCGCAGTATTACTCCCACTCAAGACTGTGGGCGTCATGGGCGACGGGCGTAGTTACGAGAGCGTCATTGCGATTCGCGCGGTCGAGTCGCACGACGGCATGACCGCCGACTGGGCGCGGCTCGACCCCGCATTTCTCGCGCGCGTCTCGAGCCGCATTACCAACGAGACCAAGGGCGTCAATCGCGTCGTTTACGACATCACCTCCAAGCCGCCCGCGACTATCGAGTGGGAGTAGCCGAGTGACCGTCCGTACACGATACGCGCCGAGCCCGACCGGGTCGCTGCACATCGGCAACGTCCGCACCGGACTATTCGCGTATTTGTTTGCACGCCACGAGCGCGGCACGTTCATCCTCCGCATCGATGACACCGACCGCGAGCGTTCGACCAAAGAATCTCTCGACGAGATCCTCGAAAGTCTCCGCTGGCTCGGAATGGAGTGGGACGAGGGTCCACCCGATGCGCAGTACTCTCAATCCAACCGGCTCGACCGTCATCGCGAACTCGCGCTCAAGCTTTTTCGCGAACGCAAGGCGTACCCGTGCTATTGCACCGCCGAGGAACTCGACGCGAAACGCAAACAGGCCGAGCGCGAGCATCGCAAACCCGGCTATGACGGCAAGTGCCGCGACCGTGATTTTCCGGCCGGGGTTGCGCTGCCCGACAAGAGCGCGGGTCGTGACTACTCGATTCGTTTTCGTCAGCCGCACGACGGCGAAACGGTGGTCGACGATCTCGTCAAGGGCCGCACGGTGTTCGACAACCGCGAGCTCGACGATCTGATCGTCGTCCGTTCCGACGGAAGCCCGGTTTACAATTTTGCGAGCGTCGTCGATGACGCCGACTTCGGCATCACTCACATCGTGCGCGGCGACGATCATCTGCCCAACACGCCGCGGCAGATTCAAATGTTCCTCGCACTCGGATTCCAGCCGCCCGCCTTCGCGCATCTGCCCCAGGTCATGGGCTCCGACGGCGCGAAACTCTCCAAACGCCACGGCGCAACCAGCGTGTTCGCCTACCGCGACGCGGGCTACTACCCGCAGGCGCTGCTGAACTTCCTAGCTCGTCTGGGGTGGTCGCACGGCGACCAGGAAATCTTTTCCAAGCAGGAGCTGATCGAATATTTCGGCTTCGATGCGTGCGGAAAGTCCCCCGGCACCTTCAACGCCGAAAAACTCGCATGGCTGAACTTCCACTACTTGAAGGCGCGCAGTCCCGCGCAGCTCGCTCGCGACGTTCTGCCGTTCATCGAACGCAAGGGCTACCAGCGGCCCACCGACATGGCGTGGCTGGAACGGATGGTAGAGACGCTGCGCGAGCGCGCCAAGACGCTGGTCGAACTCGTCGAGTTCGCGCAGTTCTACTTGAGTGACGAGATCTCCGTCGATTCCAAGGCCGCCGCGAAATTCCTCAAACCCGAAATCGCCGCGCCGATGTCCGCGCTCGCATCCGAGCTTGAGTCCCTCGACAGCGGCTTCTCCGAGAACTCCGTGCAGGCCGCCTTCGAGCGCGTGCTCGCGCGTTTCAATTTGAAGCTCGGCGAGCTCGCGCAGCCGGTTCGCGTCGCGTTGACCGGCGGAACGGTGAGCCCGGGAATCTATGAAGTGATCGCGGTGCTCGGCCGCAAACGGACCGTGGATCGCCTTCGCGCGGCGCTGTCTCGCATCGATGGCGCGGCTGCCGCATCGTGACGCTCGAGCATTCTCGATTCGGCGGCGTCCGCGTAGTATCCTCATACCTGATGAAGGACATCCTGGTTCCATACGTTGTCGAGCAGACCGGACGCGGAGAGCGCTCCTACGACATCTACTCGCGACTGCTCAAGGACCGCATCGTGTTCGTCGGCGGCGTCGTGATCGACGAGGTGGCGAACCTCGTGACCGCGCAGTTGCTGTTCCTCGAATCCGAGGATCCCGAGCGCGAAATTAACATGTACATCAACTCGCCCGGCGGCTCGGTGACCGCGGGGCTTGCGATCTACGACACGATGCAATTCGTCCGGGCACCCGTCTCGACGCTGTGCGTCGGGCAGGCAGCGAGCATGGGCGCTGTCCTCCTGGCAGCGGGTGAAAAGGGGAAACGCTATGCACTTCCTCATTCGCGAATCCTGATTCATCAGCTTCACGGTGGCTTCGAGGGCCAGGCCGCTGACATCGAGATCCAAGCGCGCGAGGCGCTCCGCCAGCACGAGCTCCTGAACGAAATCCTCGTGCGTCACACCGGCCAGACCGTGAAGCGCATCGAGAAAGACACCGACCGCGACACATTCATGAGCGCCCGGCAGGCGGTCGAGTACGGGCTGATCGATTCGATCCTCGAGGGCCGCGCGAACAAAACTCCCTAGCGTCGCCCACTCCGCCGCTTACTCCGTGCGCCCCAACCTGTGATAACTTGCTTCGGCCGCGCACCGGCGCGGCGGAGTTGCCGATGGCCGACAAGGTAATCAAGAACGACGAACAATGGCGGCGCAATCTCACGCCCACACAGTTTGAGGTCGCGCGCAACAAGGGCACCGAGCGTGCGTTCACCGGCGAGTACCACGACAACCACGACGCCGGCGCCTATCGATGCGTCTGTTGCGGCGCCGAACTCTTCAGCTCAGATGCCAAATTCGATTCCGGCACGGGCTGGCCGAGCTTTTGCGCGCCGATGGACCAACAGGCGGTCCGCACTGAAGACGACTTGAGCCACGGGATGCGCCGTACCGAAGTAATTTGCGCGCGCTGCGATGCGCACCTTGGGCATCTGTTCCCGGATGGTCCGCAACCGACCGGCATGCGTTACTGCCTCAATTCCGCGTCTCTCAAATTCGAAAAGAAAGACTGACCGAAAACTCACGGAGACGATCACCATGGCAAAATTCGGCCTCTCGATGTTCCCGACCGACTACGCGATTCAGCCCGTTGAACTCGCGCGCGAAGCCGAATCGCATGGCTTCGAGTCGCTCTTTTTCCCCGAGCACACGCACATTCCCACATCGCGCAAGACGCCATGGCCGGGCGGCGCTGATCTTCCGAAGGAGTACTGGCACACGCACGATCCGTTCGTTGCGCTCGGCGCTGCCGCCGCGGTGACCAAGACTCTCAAGCTCGGCACCGGAGTGTGTCTCGTCATCGAACGCGATCCGATCGTTCTCGCCAAGCAAGTCGCATCGCTCGACATGATCTCCGGCGGCCGCGTGCTGTTCGGCATCGGCGCCGGCTGGAACGTCGAGGAGATGCAGAACCACGGCTCGGCCTTCAAGAGCCGCTGGAAGATCGTGCGCGAAAAAATGCTCGCGATGCGCGAAATCTGGACCAAGGAGGCCGCGGAATTCCACGGCCAGTTCGTGAACTTCGATCCGATCTGGTCCTATCCCAAGCCGGTGCAAAAGGGCGGCCCGCCGGTCCTGCTGGGCAGCCAGTCCAAGCACTCGTTCGAACGCATCGCGGAATACTGCGACGGCTGGATGCCCATCGCATTCGGGCGCTTCGACTTCAAGGCCGGCATCGCCGCAATGAATGAAGCGTGCAAAGGCGCGGGCCGCGACCCCAAGTCGATGTCGCTCACCATGTTCGGCGTCGGCCCCAAGGAAGATGATGCGCGCCGCTGGATCGATCTCGGCTTCGAACGGCTCATCTTCGGCCTCCCGTCCGCGCCGCGCGATACTGTGTTGCCGCTGATGGACCAGTACGCCAAGGTCGCGCGCTCTCTCAGTTGACCGGACCTCGCGCAGGCAGGGCAGGGTGAACCCGCCGTTTCGCGCCGACCACGTCGGCTCGCTGCTTCGACCCCGCGAGCTTCGCCACGCATTCGGCGAATTCAGCGCTGGCCGACTTGACGTGAAGGAGTTCGAAGCCGTTCAGGACCGCGCCATCCGCGACGCGGTCGCGCTCCAGGAGCGGGTCGGCCTCGACTCGATCACCGATGGCGAGTTTCGGCGCGCTTCGTACTGGTCGCATTTCATCGACGCCATCGACGGACTCGCGGTGCGCGAGTCGCTGTTCCAGTTCCGCGGCGACGACGGCTCCGTCCAGAACTTCACCGCGCCGCACGTCGAGCGCCGCATCAGGCGCAAGCACGGCGCGGGCGCCGAGGCGTTCCGGTTTCTTCGCGGCGCCACCGCTCGTACTCCGAAGGTCACTATGCCGTCGCCATCGACGATGCATTTCTGGCGCGGCCCGCAGGCGATTGAACCCGGCGCATACTCATCCGTCGATGAGTTCTTCGCGGATCTCGGGCGCATCTACCGCGACGAAGTCGCGGAGTTGGCCGCCCTCGGCGCGACTTGGATTCAGTTCGATGAAGTCGCACTCGCGACGCTCTGCGATCCGGATGTTCGCGATGCGGTAAAACGGCGCGGTGAAGACCCCGACCATCTCATCGCGCTTTACATCGGTGCGATCAACGCCGCTCTAGAAGCCAAGCCGCCGAATTTGCGCGCCGCGATGCACCTCTGTCGCGGCAACTACAAGGGCCGCTGGCTTGCGCAGGGTGGATACGATCCGGTCGCCGAGCGGCTGTTCAATGAAACCGCGGTCGATGCGTTCCTTTTGGAGTACGACACCGAGCGCGCCGGCGACTTCGCACCTCTGCGCTTCGTTCCGCGCGCAAAGCTCGCGGTGCTCGGTCTTGTCACTACCAAGACGCCCGCGCTTGAAGACAAGGATGCGGTCAAGCGCCGCATCGACGCCGCCGCGCATATCCTGCCGCTCGATCAGCTCGCCATCTGCACGCAATGCGGTTTCGCCAGCACCATCGGCGGCAACCCGGTTACCGAGGCGGACGAAGAACGCAAGCTGAAGCTCATCGTCGACGTCGCCGCCGAAGTCTGGCGCTGACCGCCGCACTCTTCCCGCCTCTCCCTGACTAAGGAGAGGCCGCCGCGACGCGCGCGAAACGCCGCGTCGCCCGGCGCCCCGCCTGTCGCGGTTTGGCATTGATGCGCCCGGCATCGCCGGGATATGTTCGATCATCGCGGCCGCTCGAATGGTTCGGCCTGCCTCTATCGAAGGAGTTCTTCCGCCGATGAAGTCACCTGGCAATTGGCTGCTTGGCCGGCGCGAATTTCTAAAGCGCAGCGCGCTCGCCAGCCTCGGATTGGGCCTGATGCACTTCGGCGCAACCGCCGCCGCCGCGCTCGGCGCCGCCGCTCCGCCGCGCGTCAATCGCTACGTGCCGCTCGGCAAAACCGGCATCAAGATGTCCGACATCTCGTTCGGCAGCGACAGCCTCCGCCTCGGTGCGGAGCAGGAAGACGTCGTCCGCTTCGCACTCGACAGCGGCATCAATTATTTCGATAGCGCCGAGGTCTACACCGGCGGCGACGCCGAGACGACGCTCGGCAACGCGCTCAAGGGTTCGCGCGACAAGATCTATCTCACCTCCAAAGTTCTGTGCGCGCGGGGCGAGCGCAAGGAGCGCATGATGACTGCGCTCGAGGGCAGCCTTTCGCGCCTGCGCACCGATTACATCGACATCTATTTCAACCACGCCGTAAACGATGTCGAGCGCGTTCAAAATCCCGAGTGGCACGAGTTCGTCGATACCGCGAAGAAGCAAGGCAAGATTCGCTTCAGCGGAATGTCCGGCCACAGCGGACGTCTCGTCCAGTGCGTTAACTACGCGATCGATTCCGGCCGCTTCGACGTTCTGCTCTGCGCGCACAACTTCGGCCAGGACCCGACCTTCTCGCAACGATTCACCCGAAGTTTCGACTTCGTTGCGATTCAGCCGCGCGAGCTTCCCGAGGCGCTCAAGCGCGCGCGCGCAAAAGGCGTCGGCGTGGTCGTGATGAAAACCCTGCGCGGCGCGCGCCTCAACGACATGCGTCCCTACGAGACCGGCGGCGCCAGCTTCCCGCAGGCCGCCTTCCGCTGGGTGCTCGCCGGCCCCTACGCCGACGCGCTCATCATTTCGATGCGCAACCAGGGCCAGATCGCCGAGTACCTCGGCGCGTCCGGCGCGACTTCCACTACCGCCGCCGACCTGCCGCTGCTCATGCAGTATGCGCGCATGAACGACTCGACCTACTGTCGTCCCGCCTGCAACATCTGCGAGAGCGCGTGTCCCGTCGACGTTCCGATCGCCGACGTGATGCGCACCCGAATGTATGCGCGCGACTACGGTGATCTGCGCCTCGCGCGCTCTGAGTATGCGCTGCTCGGCTCTGGCGCCGCCGCGTGCCTCACCTGCACGGCCAAGCCGTGCGCCGGTGCATGCCCGCATGGAATTGCGACCGACCAACTCGCCGGCGCGACGCATCTCGCGCTCTTCGGCGACGGCCGCTCCGAAGCGGTCGGCTGGGCCGGAAGTTGACCGGCGCCAGCTCTGGTCCTCTCTCCCCGTAGGGGCGCACGGCTGTGCGCCCTCTCTGCTTCACCTCTCGCTGGTTCCCCTTCCCTTTAGGGAAGGGGTCAGGGGTTAGGTAGCCTGCCCTGAGCGAAGCCGAACGGGGAAGGGGTCAGGGGTTAGGTAGCGCCCTCCCCCCCACAAGAAGGCGGGCGATGTCTCCACCGCCCGCCTTAGCATCTCATCGAATCAGATCAGCGTATCAATGGACCACCAGGTTTCCGCCGCCCAGCAACTGCTCCACCGTCTTCGTCCCGTCCCACTTGCTCGCGAACCACAGCCCGCCGTATTTGTTCCAGACTGTGATTCCGATCAAGTCGGCGGCGCCCGGTTCGCCGTTGTCGTCCATCGTCACTTGCAACTTGGCATTGCCATCCACCGTGCATGGCGCCAGCGAGTTCGTGATGTCAGTGATGTTCGCCTTCCCGTTGAACGTCGCCTTTCCGTACGTAGTGTTCACGGACAATGACGTCATCGCATTGCCCTTGACCTGATAGACGTGCAGTCCGGCCGTCTGCGGGCAGGACATCGGCGGCAGCACGTCGCTGCGCACGATGGTGTTGATGTTGCCCTGCAGGTTCGTTCCCTGCTTGTTGAACTTCACGTTGAATCCGAAGTTGTTCTTTTTGCCGCTCGCTCCCGCGACTTGGCCCGCCGATGAACTCAGCAATAAGTAGCCGCCGCCGGTGATGAAGTTCGCGAGCGGCTTCGCCACCGTGATTACTGTGTCGTCATCGCTGCTGTTGCGCGTGTAGTAGTTGTTGACGATGATTCCGACGTTAGGGTTGATCGCGTTGGCGGTTCCGAGGTTCGCATACCAAGTGCAGACAGCGGTTCCGACCAGCGGGTCCGCCAGATTCACGAGGCCTACGTTCGCTGAGCACAGCACCGCGTCGCTGTTCCCACGATCGACGAACTGGACGGTGGCGTTACGAATGTCACCGCCGTTCCCGTCCGAGCCCGGCAGGACCGCCGTGATGTCCTTGATCGTCGCGGCCAGCGTCACCTTCGCGGTGCTACAGGTCGTGCACGACGTCGACGCGTACAGCGCTCCCGTGTAGTACGCGAATGCGTCCTCCTTGGTGATCGTCAGCGGCGTTGTTGCAGGATCGACGTCAAAGTTTGGGTTGATTCCGGTAAACGTCGCCGTCACCGTGTGCGGGGCCGGAGGCGGGGCCGGTTTGAAATCGCCCGAGACGGGCACTAGCGGCGTGTCGATGAGCGGCACATCTGACAACGTTCCGCGAAGGATACTGCCGTCCACCAGTAGCACCACTGTGCCCATCACCGTGCCGTCCACGTCGAACGTCACGTGCGTCGCCGCCGGATCGGAGTCGAGGATCGTAGCCGGATCCAGCGTCGCCTCGAACGTCACCTTGTCGCTGTACTGCTGCGTCGACGGCGTGACCGTTACAATCTCGTCCACCGGCGCCTGATTCACGATCAGCTGTGCAGTGTCGCTACTCAGGTTGCAGTTGGCATCTCCGGCGAAGCTCGCTCCCACGCCGGTTGGGTAGGTCCCCGCCGCAATCGTCGGTCCCCCCAGCGAGACGCTCGCGAGCGCCGCCAGACCCGCGCCGTTAGTCGCGTCGGGGCCCTTGGACGTCCCATCGAGGGTGAAACTGACGCTCTTCGCACTGATGCACAGTGACGTGGATGAACTTAGCGTCGCGGACAGGTTTGCCGTCCCTCCGAAGGTTCCCGAGGCGTCCGCCGCCGTGAGCGACGTCGAAGCCTGAGTGACGGTTTGGCCGCCATCAAGCAGATCCATGCTGCCATTGTAGTTCACACTGCCGCTATACACGGCCTTCACTTCATGCGCGGAGCCCGGAACAGTGAGCGTGTTCGTGGCGTATGACGCGCTGCCCGAGACCAACGCCACGTCATCGGCTACGAGGACGCTATCGATGAGGAAATCGACAGTCCCGCCGGGTGTTCCTGAGCCGGGTGCCGTCGCCGCAACGGTCGCCGTGAACGTCACGTTCACACCGAATATCGACGGATTGATATCTGACGTGGTGGTCGTACTCGTATCCGCCTTGGTGACCGTCAGCGCGCCGGTGCCATCGTCGGCCGAGTGCACGCTGTTGACGGCGTAGCTCACGGTGATCGTCCGCGTCCCCGAGTTGACCGCGACCGGTTTCACCGTGGGCGGGACCGCCGTGCATTGAGACACGCCGGGCGTCGCGGTGGAGGCAAGCGTGCATGGGCTGCCGGTTACAACGTCGGTGCCGTCGTTCGAGCTCACTGCGACGGTACCGCTCGGGAAGGACTGGACGCCGGCCACTTCGACGTCCTCCACTTTGACCGTGGTGGTTGCGGTCTGCCCGGTGACGAGCGATGCGTCATCGAAGGTCACCGTGGTCTCGGTGGCGCGGGTTGTGACCGTGAGATCTGCTGAGCCCGTATCTCCGAGGTGGATCGCCGTCTCGGTGAAGGTCGCCGTGATCGTGTGTAGGCTCGCCTCCGCGGGCGTTACGGTTGCGCTGCACTCGGAGCGCCCGGGCGTGACGGTCGCTACGAGCAGGCAGCTCGCCGCCGCAGTGAACACGTCGGTTCCCTTCGATGACGCAAGACCGACCGTCCCGGTTGGGAACGATTTGGTGCCAGTCGAGGTGTCCTGGACCCGCACTGTCACAGTGCTCGGCTCCGCAACAACCACGCTCGTCGGACTCAGGATGACCGTGGTCTCCGTCACGCGCTTGTTGACTGTGTGCTCCACGCCCGCAGATGCCGGACTCGCGTTGAAGTTGCCGTCGCCGCCGTAGGTTGCCGTCAGCGTCTTGGGCGCGCCGGTGGTCGTTGAGGTAAGGCTGCAGCTTCCGGCTGCCACCGTGCCGATGCACGTGTCCGTACCGTCGCTAACTGTCACATTGCCGGTCGGCGTTCCGCTCCCCGGCGCGGTCACCGCCACCGTGTAGGTGACCGTGTACGCCTCGCCGATGACTGTCGGATCGGGCAGGTCGGAGGTGATGGTGGTAGTGGTGTCGGCCGGATTCACCGTGTGCGCCGTCGCGGGCGATGATGCCGGACTGGCGTTGTAGTTGCCGTCGCCGCCGTAGGTTGCGGTCAGCAACTTCGCGCCCGCCGTCGTCGAGGTCACCATGCAGGTGCCCACGGCAACTGCAGCGCTGCATCCGCTTCCGCCGGCCACGGTCACTGTGCCCGTCAGCGCGGCACCGAGGCTGCCCGGCGCGTTGACGCTCACACTCCAGTTTACTGCGTACGCCTCGCCGACTACCGTCGCGGGCGACAGGACATTCGTGATGGTCGTCGTGGTGTCCGCCGGATTAACCGTATGCGCCGTCGCGGGCGCAGATGCCGGACTGGCGTTGTAGTTGCCGTCGCCGCCGTAAGTCGCGGTCAGCAATTTCGCGCCCGCCGTCGTCGAGGTCACCATGCAGGTGCCCACGGCAACTGCAGCGCTGCATCCGCTTCCGCCGGCCACGGTCACTGTGCCCGTCAGCGCGGCACCGAGGCTGCCCGGTGAGTTCACCGTCACGCTCCAGTTGACCGTGTAGGACTGCCCGACCACTGACGGATCCGGTGCATCGCCCGTGATAGCCGTCGTCGTGTTCGCCGGATTCACCGTCTCGTTCTGCGTCGCGAGAGTCAGAAGCGCCGCGCTGTCAGCCGCCGTTACGACGTGCGTGCTCGCGCTGGCGGGCCTGAAGCGGAAGCTCGCGCTGTTTCCGGTTGTTAAAATGCTGACGCTCGAGATCGGCGCGCCCGCGCAGGTCGTATCCGCCGATGTGAAGAACTGGTCGCCAGCCTTGTCTGAGGTCAGGTTGATCGTCTTGTTGGTCGTGGGGTTGGTCGCGACGCTGCTTGCGTTCTGCGTCTGAACCGTGAGCGGTGTGGAGCACTGGCCCGTCACGAGCGACGTCCCACCGGTGAAAGCGGCGCTGGTGAATGCGAGCTTGGTCGGGCCCGTCGCGCAGGCCGTCACGACCAGCGAGCCCGCGCCGTCCGCGAAATCGTTGGTGGTTCCAGCGTCGCTTCTCGTTCCGCGCACTGTGAACGCTGTCGTCGCGCCGGGAGTCGTGGGACACGTCGTGGTCAAAGTGAGAGTCGACGTTTTCGTGATACTTGGCTGACTCGCTGGAAAGAGAATCGGGTTCGTCGAGAATGAACTGCCGGCGCCCGCCGGCAAGGCAGTCGTTATGCTCAGAGTCGCGCTGATGGCGTCGTTACCTGTGCCGCGAGTCACCGAGACGGTGTACGAGGCGGAGTTTCCCGCCGTGACCGGATTCGGCGACTGAGCGCCGACCGACACGGTCTGGACTTTCGGCGTGTCCGTGAACGTGCGCTGCGCTGACCAGCCGCTCTCCGCCCCGCTCGCCGTCACCATGAATCGCACGTCCGGGTTGAAGCCGACGTCGTGCTCCACCGACCAGATTCCCGAACCGCTTGCGGTCACACTCAGATCCGTATCCGGAGAGCCGTCGGACTCCTGAATCAAGATGTCCACCGTCTCGCCCGGCTTCCAGCCGGTGCCGACAATCGTCGCGATCGTGTTGGGCGCGTAATCGTCCGCATCGCTCGTGATGGTCGGATAGGAGAACGCCTCGGAAATGCCGAGCGCCACGTTGCTACTGTCGGCGCCGCCGCTCGCGAGCAACAGCCCGCTCAGCGCCGAGAACAGCGGATTGGTCGCGAAGAATCCGCGCGGCGAACTCATCGACCCAAGATTCTGGAACACCCCCGCAAACGGGCTGAACAATTCGGCCGAATCGATCGCCGTGCCGCCGCTGGTGCCGCCCGCAACCAGTACGCTCCAGTTGCTCGGCAGCGTCACGCCCGCATGGTGGCTGCGCGCGGCCGCAAGCGTCGATGGAACTGTGCTGAAGGTCTGCGCAGTTGGATTGTAAATTTCTGCCGTATCCAGATCGGCGCCCGCGCTGTCGCTGCCTCCGATGATGATCACGGAGCCGTCGATCAGCGGCGCCGCCGACGCATTGCTGCGCGCGGTCGCGAGGCTCCCGACCGTGGTGACCGTGCCGTCCGCAGGATTGAAAACTTCCGCCGACGCGAGCGCATTGGTCCCGTCGCTTCCGCCCGCGATCAGAACCGTCTTGTCGCCGAGCACCGTCGCGGTGTGGTCCTTGCGCGCGCCGCCGAGTCCCGGCGCAATCGCGAAAAAGGCGTTGGTGGTCGGATCGAAAATTTCCAGACTGGCAACCGGCGCGCTTGCATCCGCGCCTCCCGCGATCAGCACGCGGCCGTCGCTCAGCACCGTCGCGGTGTGGCCGACGCGCAACGTTTGCATCGACGCGATCGCGGTGAAGGTCTGCGTCTCAGGGTCGAACAGTTGAGCCGCCGCGACCGGCGCGCCCGAGCTATCGACGCCGCCCGTGATCAGGACGGCGCCGTTCCCGAGCAGTGTCGCAGTGTGCGATGAGACCGGGGTGGGGAGCGCGTCGGCTACGTCGGTGTAGGCGTCAGTCGCGGGGTCGTAGAGTTCTGCGGTGGCAATCGGCGCGCCGGATGAGTCCGTCCCGCCGATCACGACCGCTTTGCCGTTCAGTAGAAGTGTAGCGCTGTGATGCGAACGCGCATGATTCAGCGTTCCGCGCGCCGTCCAAGTTCCCGGATCCGCCGAGGCGCTTCGAAATGAAACGAAGGCGGCTAGAAGTGCAGCTAGTAGTGCGAGCGTTCCAATTCTGACAACACGCTTCGACAGCTCGTGTCCTGTCACCAAAATAGTGTCCCTCGCCCGGTCAGCGCTTTCGCACTGAAATCGGCATCTCGTCGGTCAAAACTGAGCGCGAGTCACTTTTAGTGTGTTTTGCTGCCTAACGCAAGGTAGAATTTTCCGCTGGATACTACATTTTTGACGAATAACTATACACTTTGACGACTCATGTATTGGCGTCATACCAACTGAGAACGCTGTCTCACTCACCAATCCGACGTAGGGCAGACTAGAATAAGCTATATGTAGGAATAGCTGAACAGATAGACAGGGCTCAGGACGCCGCCTCCAGCGGCTCCACCGCGCTCTTTCGTCGTCCAAACGCCCGCTCGGTGAGATTGTTGACCAGCTTTTCGAGCTGGATCGATCCCAGCGTGATGATCGCGATAAACACCGCGGCGATGAGCGTGAACTCGGGCATCGTCAGGAACCGCAGCCGGATGCCGAGATAGATGACGTACGGCTGATGCACCAGGAATAGCCCGTACGAGTAGATGCCGACGTGATCGACAACCGCCGCCGTTCGCGGCAGGAAATCGATTCCGCGCGCGACGTGCGCCATCAGCAAGAAAAGCCCGGTGCCGGTCAGCGCGTCGGTCAGCGTGTACTCGATGAGCGATCCGTAGGTGTGCAGGCCCCAGGCGTAGATCGCGAGTCCCGCCACGACCGATCCGCGGCCGAACAGCCACGACTCCAGTGCGCGGCGGTCCTGACGGAGCCACTGCCCGAGCACCATCCCGAATGCGAACTCCCACAGCCGGCATCCGAAGAACGCGCCCTGCACGAAGTCGCCGCTCACCGGCCACACATTGAGCAGGATGTAGCGGCTCACCACCGTCTCGATGCCGCAGATCACCAGGAACCATCCCACCCCGAACCGCTGAAGCATCCGGAACAGAATCGGAAATACGATGTAGAGCTGCAGGATGAGCGTGAAGTACCACCACGCCGGATTCGCGTAATAGAAGATCATGTACGCCGGCCACACGCGTTCGCCGAAAAAACTCAGGATGAATCGGTAGTCGATCGGCTCGCTTCGCTGGACGAACGGCGACACCAGGTAGAGAACGTGCGCCGCCCAGTACATTGGATAAAGGCGCAGCACCCGCGAGCGGTACCACGTGCCCCATCCGTCGGGCGGGTTGCCTGTCTTGGCGAGCGAGTAGGTCAGCCCTATCCCGCTCAGCACCAGGAACACGCCAACCGCGTGAAAGCCGAGTCCTTCGAGGCCCACCCACAGCGTCTCGATGACGAACTGAAACGTCTGCCACGCCGAGGTCGGTGTGTATTCGGCGAAGAACCTCGCGAAGTAATTCTTTCCGATTGGCGACGGAAAGCGTCCGTTCGCCCACGTGTTGAAGAAATGAAAGTAAACGATCCAGAGGATCGAGATGCCCTTCATGCCGTCGAGCCAGCGAAGTCGTGCGGCGGTGGCTGCGGCGGCAGGCACTTGGTGGGCGGAATCCTACTTGCGCGGGCCGCCGTGGGGCATCGACTTTAGTGCCAGCCGCACTAGCCGCGGCACTATGGTCGGGCGAAGCAACCGTTCATCGTACGGCGCGAGCCTGCGCTCGTTCTCCACGAGGCACGTCTCGGCGAACTTGCGCAGCGTGATCGATTCATCGATCGCATCCGGCACCTGCATCACGAAGTCGTCACCCGGACCGCCCCCGCGGCTCAATTGTACCGCGGTTTGCATGCGGCCCATCGCTTGGAGACCTATCGCGGACGCACGCCGCAGTTGGAACCACGCGCCTGGTCCAAATGCAATATTGCGACGGCGGTAGGCCGCCCAATTGACGAAGAAAAGGATGTGGCGCGCTTCCTCTTCGATGAGCGGTTCGAAAATCCGGAATAGTTCGGGCGGAAAGAATCCCGTGTCCTTGGCAATCTTGAACAGGCCGAACGCGAAGAACGAATCGAATACCTCGCCGTAACCCATTCGCATGAAACCCCACTCCGCGTCGCGAGGCTTGTCCGCGTGGATTTCCGGCAGCTCGATGCCGCAATGTTCGATGAGACCTTCGAGCAGCGCGGCGTGCCGCGTCTCCTCGTAGGACTGCATCGCGATCGCCTCGCGCACCAACGGGTCCCGTTCGACATCCGCCATCAGTCGAACGCGCGCGCCCGCGGTGCGTTCAGTCTTTACCGCCTCGGCCCAAAACGGCATCGCACGCAGCCGCGCGAGGCTCGCTTGGTCAAGTCGCGGCCACTTTATTTCGCCAACCTGGAAATCGCGGAAGCTTCCCGTGAACTCACGGCAGAACAGCCGCTTGTGATCGTCGGTTCCGATGCGCATGTTCACCATAGAAATCCAAGCAAGTACGCTTCTCGCCGCGTCAACATACAACAACGGGAGCTTGCACGCGCGCGGTCTGCCTGATTTCGGCAGTTAAGTGCGTCGGTGAGTACGCGCGCTTCGTTTTAGATCACTCGACGCTTGCGCAACTGCTCTCGTTCATCTGGGCCGACTCCAAGTTCGCCGAGAACCACCTCGGTATGTTCGCCAAGCCGCGCCGAGGCGGTCCGAACGCGCAACGGTGTGCGCGAGAGCTTCACCGCCGGACCGACGATTGGTGCCACCGTGCCGTCCTCCTGCTCGACCGGCTGCATCATGTCGCGCGCGAGCACGTGCGGGTCGCGCGCCGCCTCGGCGTAGCTCTGCACCGGGGCGATGGGCAGTTGCTCGCGTGCGAAGCTCTCGATCGCTTCGGCCCGCGTGCGCTCCGCTAGCCAGTCGGCGAGAAAGGCGTTGCACTGGCTCCGATGCTCCGCGCGCGCGATGAGCGTGGCGAAGCCGGGATGCTCGGCCAGCTCGGGATGCCCGATCAGGCGCGCCAACCTCTGCCATTGCGTGTCGAGCACCACACCCGCCATCACCGCGCCGTCGCGGCACTGATAGACGCTGAGCGGCACCGCGAACGGAAACTCGTTGCCCATCCGCGCCAGCGGCACGCCCATCGCGCCCAGCGTCGGCAGCCCGATGGACTGGAAGATCACCGCGTCGAGCAGCGACGAATCGACGTGTTGTCCCTCGCCGGTGCGATCGCGATGACGCAATGCCGCCAGTGCTCCGATCGTCGCGTGCAACCCCGCCAGATCATCGCACAAGAACGTCGGCGCCTTGACCATCGGCCCTTCGGGCGAACCGTTGAGCGAGATGAACCCGCCCTGCGCCTGTGCGAACGGGTCGTAGCCGACCCGGTCCGACAGCGGCCCAAACTGCCCGTACCCGCTGATCGACACATAGATGATGTCGGGCTTCACCGCTTTGATCGCATCGTAGCCGATTCCCCAATCATCAAACGTCCCCGGCCGGAAGTTCTCAATGATGATGTCGGCGCGCCGCGTGAGCTTGACAAACAACTCGCGCCCCTCCAGCAATCTCAGATCCAGAGTAACGCTGCGCTTGTTGCGATTGACCGTCGCCTGCCCCCATCCGACCGGTGGATCGGTGCCGGGCAGGAACGGCGGCAGCTTTCGCATCATCTCGCCGTCGGGGATTTCGACTTTGACCACGTCGGCGCCGAGGTCGGCGAGCAGGCATCCGCACATCGGGCCCGCCCAGCTCGTGGTCGCCTCGAGTACGCGAACACCGTCGAGCGGGCCGGCGCCGTCGTTGCGCGCGTCGGCATAGAAGCGGGATTTTTCCACGGGCGCTCCTCCGGCAAACCGTTGAATCCTACTGCCGAAGCGTGTGCGCGGGCCAGCGCCGCGCCGTCCTTGCCGTCGGACCGGCGACGGTGCGAGGCTAGGCGCGACCACGGGTGATGGAGGAATGGGAAGGCATGACCGACCGATACGATGGACGACTCATCTCGGCGGACTCGCACATCGTCGAGCCTCGCGACCTGTGGACCAACCGCATCGATGCGCGCTTTCGCGACCGCGCACCGAAAATCGCGACCCTCGATGAAACCGGCGACTACATCGTCATCGACGGCCTAAGGCCGCGCCCCCTCGCGTTCGAAGGCCCCATGATCGAGGCGCGCGCGCAGGGGATCGAGATCGCGAAGCCAAAAGGTTACCGCGTCGAGCAGAACCGGCCCGGCGCGTGGGACCCCGATGCGCGCCTCAAAGATCAGGACCTCGACGGCGTTTCCGGTGAAGTGATATACCCCGGCGTCGGCCTCCACATCGGGCGCGCGCCCGACGGCGAATACATCTATGCGTCTTGTCGCGTGTACAACGATTGGCTCGCCGAGTTTTGCGCCGCGCATCCTGCGCGGCTCAAGGGTGCCGCGATGCTTCCCAATCGCGGACCCATCGAATGGGCCGTCACGGAGGCCGAGCGCGCCGCCAAACTCGGACTCACCACCACGATGTTGCCGTCGTTTTGCGACGACCGTCCGTACAATTCGCCCGAATGGGACACGCTGTGGGCCGCCTTGCAGGACTTGGGGCTTGTCGCCGGGATGCATCTATGCGGCCGCGAGCCGTACGGCATCGCGCACGGCCCGGGCGCCGGCGGCATCAACGTCGGCATCATCAAGTTCGCGATGTACGACACGTTGATGAGGATCATCTGGGGCGGCGCGCCGGTCCGCTTCCCGAAACTCAAGTGGTGCCTGGTCGAGGGTGGCATCGGCTGGATCGGCGCCGTGCTCGAGTTCATGGACCATTGGTGGAATGAGCACAAGGCGTGGATGGCTCCGAGGCTGCCCGAGACGCCCAGTACCTACTTCCACCGGCAGTTCTTCGCGACCTTCGAGAATGATCGCTCCGGCGTGCTCACGCGCGAGATAACCGGCGTGGACAATCTGATGTGGGGCTCCGACTATCCGCATACCGAGGGCGTGTGGCCGTTCTCGCGCCGGCAAGTGGCGCGGAACTTTGCGTCGATTCCCGCCCTCGACACTCGCAAGATGGTTCACGACAACGCCGTGCGCGTGTTCGGCTTCCCCCGGGCGTGACGATTAAGCGCGATGATGAGCTCGCGCTCGCGGGCTGGCGCGCCGGCCTCAACGATTCATTCGAATGGGCGCCCGGCTCGCGGCCGCTGCCCGCGTCTGGTATGCCGGACCTGGTGGCGCACACTGACGCATTCGCGCCGTAACCAAAGTCGAATAGCGTCGCGCGTGGCGCGCGGCGCATCGAACGGGAGGATCACATGAACGTCGCAATCGTTTGCATAGCGCTGCTCGGACTTCTCCTCTTTGTGCTCGGATTCATGGTGTCGATGAAACGCGGTAGTAGCGAAGGCGCGGGCGGGTACACGCCTAATCAGTCCGACCCGATGTTCAAGCGCATCCGCGCGCACGGCAACACCGCGGAGTACGCAGCGATGTTCGCGCTGCTGTTCCTGTTCCTCGGCCAACAGAATCCGTCGGCGTGGATTCTATGGACGATGGGCATCGCGACCGCGTGCCGCTATTTGATCGTGGCAGGCATCCTGATGTCGGCGACACTGGAGAAGCCGCATCCGCTGCGCTTCATCGGCGCGCTCGGCACCTACATCACCGGCGTGGTGCTCTCGCTTGCCGCACTGATGTACGTGTAGGCGCGCTTCGACGGCGGCCTTGACCTTGCTCGTTGGTGGCCACGGGCGCAGGTCGTCGATTATCACTAGCAAGGTCTGCCTGATGCCGCGCAGGAAAAGAGAGATACCGCCGATTCATCCGGGCGAGATCCTTCTCGAAGAGCTGATGAAGTCGCTGGGCCTGACCATGAACCGGCTCGCCCTCGACCTTCATGTGCCGGTGATGCGGATCGCTGACATCGTACACGGCAAGCGCGGCATAACCATCGATACCGCCTACCGTCTCGCGCGCTACTTCGGGATTACGGTCGAGTTCTGGATGAATCTGCAGCGCGATTACGAACTACAGGTTGCCGAACACGAGAAGTTCGGCGAGAAGGTCGAGCGTGAGGTTCGGCCGCGTGAAGCGCTGGAGCGCACTAACCGCTGAGTGCGTCCGCCAGCGCTATTTCATTTTTATTCCTGTTGACAGTTGGAGAGGCATTTCAAGTCGCCATTGCACAACGACGCGCAAGAAGGCGGTTCGGTGATGTGCGGATGTGGGTGGTGTCCGAAGTCGGGTATCGGAGTCGGTCCAGGGACTCCGCCAGATAGTGAAGGAGTGATCGTAAAGCTCGGAGTGAACATGGGACCAGGCCCAATCGTCGGAAAGGTCTGACCGGTGCCTGGGGGTACCATGGGGCCGAAGGTCGTCGGCGGAATTGGATTCGTTCTCATCTGCGCCAACGACGCCCCGACGCACGAGACGATTGCGAGGAGAATGATCGCGGCCACTTTTGCTGCTCGCAGCATTTCCGTTCCCCCGTTGGTGATTCTGCGCGGTTAAATTGCGACTAGTTTTGCGACGATCTAGCCATTTTGCCGACATCTTGCAAGTTCTCTTGGCCGACACTTGCAAGCGAAGCCTGATTTGGTCCCCCGGCTTTTCGGACTAGTCGCACCTCCGTTCCGCCGACACGAGCTGATCCACTGACAGGAAAAGTTTCAGGCCCACCAGACTGGCTGCGCATCTCCGCGGAATCGGTCATGCTCCGCTCGATGGGCGGATTTCTTCGCCGCGCCGAGCCCCACGCAAATGACTCAATGCGTCCTGAAATTGTTGTACTTGGTTTTCAACGCTCGCGCTGATCCAACGGCGGTCAACTGCTACACTGATTTTCGTCGAGGAATCGCAAAGTGATCTTGTCGGCCGATTCTCCACTAAAGCACCTGCCCAAGAAGTTTAATCTCCGGCAGGCGATGTTTCTTGATGCAATCCGATTGACCATCGAAATGACTGACTTCGCGATGCAGCGCTTGCTGGCGATCTTATCTGCCATTACTTTCGGGACCCCTGCCAAAGACGGGGCGTACTCATTTGCCGTACCTCCGTTTTTGGACGCTTGGTCATTCATCGACAGCGTCCACCGACTTCGTGGATTGTTCGAAAAGATGCCTGGACTCGCGAATAAGAACCGCTCGCCAGAATTCCGCGACTTCCAGAAGGTCGCAGACGACGTGGAGATTTTGCGAAATGCAGTGCAGCATATGAACGAGGAGATTGGCGAAGTTGCTGACGCATCGCGCGTGGGGCCGGTCTGGGGCGTCCTCACGTGGCTAACGTTTCAGGCGGATCTGTGCTGCATCAGTTCAACTCCGGTGTCTGGCAGTACCAACTTGATTGGATCGATCACGTGTATCAACCCCGCAGGTATGCCACCCCGGCGCCTACCTATCGACTACGTGACCCTCGCCCAAGGTGATGCGCGGCTTGATCTGACTGCTACATTAGATTCGGTGGCGGCGCTGGCTCGTATTCTCGAAGAGTCTGTCCGAGAAAAGATCATGTCTTTTCCTGATCGCGGCGGTAGCGACGTCATCATGCACTTCGTAGGAGACCTTTCGCTCGATCGAAGCCGCTGGACAATGCGCGCGAGTAACTCGAAGTCACAGACATGACTGTGCCCGTCGGCGCTACGATTCCTAGATTTGAATGCTTTTGCCGAGTCTCCGATCGGGGTGGCAGAAGCCGAGCATCTCTTGGATGAGTTTTCAGCGGCGAATCGCAAGCGCCTAAGATATCGGGGGTTCTTTCTTGGTGGGCAGGGGCGGAGTTGAACCGCCGACACGAGGATTTTCAGTCCTCTGCTCTACCGACTGAGCTACCTGCCCACTCCGGCGCGTCCTAAACAAATCGCGCGTGCCGCCACGCGCGAGCCCGAATTCTTCCTGTTGCTGAGACCGCGTGCAACCAACCGCGACGCGCACGCTCAACGCATCAGTGACGCGCAGCGCGACTCGACGAAATTGATCACCTTCGCTTCGAGCTTCGTCCCATCGAGCTGGTTGATCTCCTGCACTCCGGTCGGACTCGTCACATTAATCTCGGTCAGGAAGTCGCCGATGATGTCCAGCCCGACGAAGTAAAGCCCGTCCTTCTCGAGACGCGGCCGCAGCCGCTTGCAAATCTCGCGATCGCGCTTCGTCAGCGTCGCCTTCACGCACGTCCCCCCGACATGGATGTTCCCGCGATGTTCGTCCTCGCGCGGTACGCGGAAGGTCGCGCCGAGCGGCTCGCCGCACAGCGCGATCAAGCGCTTGTCGCCGTTGCGAATCTCAGGCAGATAGCGCTGCGCCATGATCGGACGGTGTTCGTAGTGCGTGACCGTCTCCAGAATCGCGCCCAAATTACGATCGGCGCTGTGGACCAAAAAGACACCTTCGCCGCCATGACCATCGAGCGGCTTCACGATCATCTCGCCGCCCTGTTCCGCCATGAATTTGCGAAGCAGCGAAATCTCATACGTGACCAGTGTCGGCGGAATCAGATCCGGAAAGTTGAGCGCATACAGTTTCTCGTTCGCCTGCAGCAGCCCGGCCGGTTCATTCAGCACGAACGTGCGACGCCGATCCGCGAGCGCCAGTTGCATCGTCGCGAACACGTACACGTCATCGGCGGGCGGATCCTTGCGCATGAACACCGCATCGAACGCTTCGATCGGATACTCCGCTCCTTCATCGACAAACTTGTAGTGCCGCTTCGCCCGCGCCACTTCGACCCGCCGCGCGCGCAGGAACGTCTGGCTTGCGCGCGAGTAGATGTCGCGCAACCCCGCACAGTAAATCGCGTGGCCCCGCGTGTGCGCCTCGAGCATGAAAACGAACGTGGTGTCCTTGTCCACCAGCATGTTCTCGATCGGATCGATGATGAAGGCGAACTTGTAGGCCACCGGTCAGTCTCCTTCTGCCAGCTCGTCGAGCGCAGCCGCCGTGACCGCCAGCGCCGCGAGCGCGGCCGTCTCGCTGCGAAGCCGCTTCGGGCCGAGTCCCGCCGCGACGAAGCCCGCGGCGTTCGCGCGCGCGACTTCATCGGCGTCGAAACCGCCCTCCGGCCCACATGCGAGCAGCACTGCGCTGGGCCTCATCTTTCTGATGAGCGGGCCGAGCGGCGGCGCGCCGATCGAGCAGACAACCGCGAGCGTGTCGCGCGGCGCCGACTCAATCAAGCGGCCGAAATTCGCCGGCTCGCGGACCGTCATCGGCCGCGTTGCGAGTGACTGTTTGGCGGCGGCGACCGCCACCCGCCGCCAGCGCTCGACGCGCTCGCGGCCCGAAACACGCGCGACCGACCGCGCGGATAGCACCGGCCACAGCTCCGTCGCGCCAAGCTCCGCGGCCTTTTCGACCAGCAAATCCATGCGCGGGCCTTTCACGATTGCGGCAGCGAGAATCAATCGATGTTGCCGCGCTGGCGCGCGCGCCTCATCGATGCGCACGATCGCGCGGTCCTGCTCATATCGTACCAGTTCTCCCGCGCGCTCCGCTCCGCTGTCATCGATCAGCACGACGGCGGCGCCTGGCCGAAGACGCATCACCGCGCGCATGTGGCGCAGGTCGGCGCCCGACACTGCGGCCAGCCCGGACTGATCCGCCGGCGCTGTGGCGATGAATCTCGGCGGCGTCTTCATTTCTTGAATACCAGCGTCGCCCATCGGCGATCCACACCCACGCTGACGCAGCGCAGCGCGCGAGCGTACCGGGCCCGCACTTCGGCTGCTTCGCGCGCGAGTATCCCGCCCAGCACGAGAGTGCCGTTCGTGCGCAGCCGTCCGATGAGTTCCGGCGCGAGTGCTATCAACGTCGAGCTGAAGATATTAGCGACGATCAGATCGAAACGGCCCCGAACCGCACTCACTTTTCCCTTGGCAAATCTGATGCGCGCCGAGACGCGATTGAGTGCCGCGTTTTCGCGAGCGTTGGCTACCGCAAGCCTTTCTGTATCCACCGCGACTACGCGTTCTGCGCCGAGCAGCGCCATCGCGATCGCGAGTATGCCCGATCCCGTCCCGACGTCGAGCGCGCGGCTGACCGTCGCTCGCGCGCAGACTTTCTCAATCGCGCACAGCACTCCCGCGGTGGTCGCGTGATGGCCGGTGCCGAACGCCTGCGCCGGCTTGATTACTATCGAGGCGCGCCCCCGCCGCTGGACGCGTTGCCACGGCGGCACAATCAGCAGTCTGCGCCCGACTTCGAGTGGAGCGAACCTCGACATCCACATCGTCGCCCAGCCGGGGTCGCGGATGCGTTCAATGATCGGTGTCGAACTGCCCGGCGCGATCATCCCGGTTCGGCGCAGCGTTTCGGTGACACGATGCAGCCGCGCGCGCGGCAGGTCGTCGAAGAACGCCTCGAGCCTGACAGTTGCGCGCGAAACGTGCTCCCGCCGCGATGCTGGCTTCACTGCGCAGCCGAGCGCGCCGTTCGCGACCAGCACGCCCGCCGCGTCGTCGGCCAGCGACGCCTTCGTCACGAATTCCGCTCTGACCCAGGCGGGCCCCTTCGCTGAAGATCGCGCGCCGCGCGTCATGCGCCCCGACTATGCCATCGCGCGACCGGTCTTACGAGCAGGCGCTACGCTCGGGATAACTTGTGGAGATGATGCGCCGCTGGCTTTGCGCGCCTTATCAGCACCCACATAGACTCAACAATCGAGCGAGCGGGAGAATCGGTTCGAGGTGGTGAGGCGGGGCACGCTGAACATAGCCCATCGCGGGGCGAGCGGAACTTTCCCCGAGAACACTTTGTCGGCATTTCGCGCCGCCATCGCGGCTGGCGCGGATATGTGCGAACTCGATGCGCAACGCACGCGCGACGGCGCAATCGTCGTGATTCACGACGACACGGTGAACCGCACTACCGGCGGCCGGGGACGCGTCGCCGACATGACGCTTGATGAGCTTCGGCGCCTCGACGCTGCCGCGAAGTTCAAAGGCGCCATTGGCGGCGAGCGGATTCCGGTGCTCGACGAAGTTTTTGAGACCGCACGCGGCAAGATGGGCATCAACGTGGAACTCAAGGCCGTCGGCATCGAGCACGACGTATCACACATCATGCGGGCTCACGACGCGCTTGGCGGCTCGATGGTCTCGAGCTTTGATTGGAACTCACTGCGCCGCATGCGCGAGATCGATCCGGAGGTCCGCGTCGGAGTTCTCGCCGAACGCGGCGCAACTAAAATGATCGATGCGGCCGTCGCGATGGGCGCATTCGCGGTCAACCCGCGCCACGACCTGGTTGGCGCGGAGCTTTGTCGTACCGCGCATGCCCACGGACTCCAGGTTCTCGCTTGGACCGTCGACGATCCCGATTTGATGCGCAAACTCATCGCCGGCGGCGTTGACGGCATCATGACCAACTATCCCGATCGATTGCGCGAGGTGCTCGGCCGCTGATGGCACGCATTGGCGACGACAAGCTCGACGACCTTCGCGCGCGCGCGGACATCGTCGAGGTCATCGGCGCGCAGGTCCGATTGCGCAAGGCCGGCCGCAATTACGTCGGGCTCTGCCCGTTCCACCAGGAAAAGACGCCGTCGTTTTCTGTGAACCGCGAGCGCGGCTTTTTTCATTGTTTTGGCTGCGGCGTCGGCGGCACGGTGTTCGACTTCGTGATGCGCGTCGAAGCACTGACATTTCCCGAGGCGGTTCGCTCGCTCGCGCGCCGCTACGGTGTGGAAATTCCCGAGCGCGGCGAACCCGGAATGCCAAGCAGCGAGCGCGAGGCGCTCATCACGGCAAACCAGGTCGCCGCCGAATTCTACGCTCACGTTTTGTGGAACACGCCCGACGGCAGCATCGCGCGTGAGTACCTGAAATCGCGCGCAATCACCGTCGAGACGGCGAAGACCTTCATGCTGGGATATGCACCCGCGCGGCCGTCATCGCTTGCGGCCGCGCTGAATCGTCGCGGACTTGCGAAGCCGGGCGCGGTGCTCGGCTTGGTGCGCGAGGACTCTGACGGCGCGCGCGATCTCTTTCGCGCACGGCTCATGTTTCCGATTCGCGACGTCCAGGCGCGCGTAATTGGCTTCGGCGGGCGGGTGCTGGACCAGCGCCTGCCGAAGTACATCAACTCGCCGGAATCGCCGCTCTACTCGAAAGCGCGCAGCATCTACGGTATCAGCGAGGCGCGCCAGACGATCGTTGCCAACGATCGCGTGATCGTGGTCGAGGGTTACATCGACGCGATCATGCTCGCGCAGGCGGGCTTCAAGGAGACCGTTGCGAGTCTTGGAACTGCGCTCACCGCCGACCAGCTTCGCATTCTCGGCCGCTACACGAAGAACGTCCTTGCATGTTTCGACGGCGACGACGCGGGCCGCCACGCGTCGCTGCGCGCGCTCGAAGTGTTTCTCGACGCGGGCCTGCTCGCGCGCGGCGTGTTCATTCCGTCGGGCTACGACCCCGACACGCTGGTGCGTGAGCGCGGCGCGTCGGCCTTCGCGGAGGCACTGGAGAAGGCGATTTCTCTGTACGACTATCTCGTCGAGACCCTTGCAGAGGCGGCGGCCGACGAACCATCCAGACGAGCCGAGGCCGCGCGAACCGTCGCGGAACTTTTGAAAAAAGTCCGTGATCCATTCGTGTTCAACGCGCTATCGCAGAAGGCCTCGAAGCTGGGCATAGAGGAACGATTATTGCGCGAACACGCGCGGCCAATTGCCGCCAAAGGCAGCGACCGACGCACACAATTCGAACTCAAGCGGCCCGCTGCCGACGCCGGATTCAAGGCGGAAGTGGGACTGGTCGCGCTCGCGATATTTCATCCTTTGTTGCGCAAAGAAATTCAGACCGCTGCACGTACCGGCGATTTCGAGGATCGCACGCTTAGCGAATTGCTGCTCGAGATGCCCGCCGACGAAAGCGGGCTCGCCGAGCTCGAATCTCGCGTGTCGGAGCGCCTGCAGCCCGAACAGCGAAGCATGGTGAGCGCGCTGGCAGTCGATCCGCAGATGGACGACGCCGAACGCGCGCGCAAGCTCGCCGGCGATTTTCTGCGCACGCTCGGGCGGCGGCGCACTCGTCGCGAGATCGAGTCGCTGACGCGCGGCGCCGCCGGATCGGATGACCCATCAGCGGCTCAGGCGGTGATTGTGCTGCGCCGCGGAGCCGACGGACGCAAATGATACGAGCCATCCGGCACTCATCGCCGCGAGATCGCGATCGGCCCTTAATTCGCCGCGACGAAATTGGTACGATGCTGGTTGGATCGATGCCGTCGAGCGGGCCCATAGCTCAGCCTGGTTCAGAGCCGCCGGCTCATAACCGGCTGGTCCCAGGTTCAAATCCTGGTGGGCCCATACCCCACCGCATGTGGAATTGGCGGACCAGCGTGGCGCGTCTGGCAAGCGCCGGTGTCCCGCGCAACCCAGGGAGGAACGCTTGCCCGAACAGATAGTACGGTTGATGGATCTCCAGATCCTCGATCGGCAGTTGCAGGAACTGGAAGGCAAACTGTCAACCGTCGCCTCAAGAGTCGAAGAGATACGCACCGAGACCCAAACGTCGCAGGCCGAGCTCGCCAAGCTCACCGACGACGAAAAGCAAGCGGCTGCCGTCCGCAAAAAACTCGAAAAAGAACTCGCCGAGGGCGAGGCGCGCATACGCAACCGGCGGATGCGCATCAACCTCGTGCGCAACGACAAGGAACTCCAGGCGCTCAACCATGAAGTCGACGCGCTCAAGGAGAACAATCAGCGTCTCGAGGCCGAAGTGCTCGCCATGATGGAAGGCGCGGACGCGCGCGCGGCACGCATCAAGGAACTCACCGAGCTGGTCGAAGAGGGCGGCAAGGAGCTGGTGGCGGCCGAGAAAGAGATCGCCGCCGAAATCGAAGAACTGAAGAGCGCGATTTCGAAGCAGAAGAGGGAACGCGCAGGCGTCGCCGGCGAAATCGAGCGATCGCTCCTACAGCGCTACGACATGATCTTTTCACGCCGACAGGGACTAGCGGTCGCGCTGGTCAAGGGCGGCACCTGCCAGGGCTGTCGCGTCCGAATTCCACCTCAGCTGTACAACGAGATTCAGAAGCACCTTCAGATTCACTTCTGTCCGAACTGCCAACGAATTCTGTATCACGAGATACCCGCCGAAAATCAGGGATAGTTTCGAATCCGACTGCTCCCGCCGCGGATGGCCGCTCGCAGACGCCGAATACTTTTCTTGCCGATCGGTGTTAGACTGACAGAGGCCGGAGTGGGCCGGGCGATCGCTCCTGCTCACGCGGGGGAGGAAAGTCCGGGCTCCACAGGGCAGGGTGGCCGTTAACGGCGGCGCGGGGCGACCCGCGGAAAGTGGCACAGAAAATAGACCGCCCGAAAGGGCAAGGGTGAAATGGTGGGGTAAGAGCCCACCGGCGCGCGAGTGATCGCGCGCGCATGCCAAACCCCACCCGGAGCAAGACCAAATAGGAGGGTGAGCGGCCCGCTCTCAAACCCTCGGGTATGGTCGCTGGAGCCGGCGAGCAATCGCAGGCCAAGACGAATGATCGCCGCCCGCAAGGGCACAGAACCCGGCTTACAGGCTCACTCCGGCATCACCGCGAGTGTCCACGCGCGGCGACCCGCGCCCGCGCGGGGCGCGGAAGCGTCTGCGCGCCACCAGGCTCGCGCATGATCAAGTTTGCGATCTCCGCGATGGAGTGCAGGTCAGTCACGCCTGGGGCAATCTCGGGCGCGATCGCGATTCGGATGTGCGACGGAAGTTCTCTGGCGAATCGACGCACCCGTTCGATGTCATCGAGAGTTCTGTCGCGGTACTCGCCGAGATAGCGTGCCAGCGCCACCGCGCCGCGCTGCCGCTGTCCGCCGCGCGCGATCCGGCTCCGCAGCAACAGGATTTCATCCCGGAGCACGGACGTCCCGGCGCCCGGATCGCCGCGCAAATCTTCCCACGTCCATTCATCGGTGAACCGGTTGATGACGACGGCGGAAAGCTGCAGCCCATCGCGTGCCATCTCCGCGATAAGCTCGCGCGCCTGACGAAGCCGCTCCTCTTCCGCGGTTGTGACCAGTACGAACTTGACGGCACGCGAGCGCAGCAATGATTCAGTCTTGCGGAGCCGATCGACGACGGCCTCGACAGTCTCGGCCGCGGCCGCGAAGAACTCGGCGATAGTCGACAGCACTCGAGCGCCCGCGAACCTCTCAAGTTCGCGCACCACGAAGCGCGCCGCACGGCTGGCAAGTCGCG
Organism: uncultured Binatia bacterium (SeqCode); assembly: GCA_964429575.1. GTDB lineage: Bacteria > Desulfobacterota > Binatia > Binatales > Binataceae > CAYSCX01. Next base: position 67,317 of record CAYSCX010000005.1, read on the forward strand.
CGGCGAGACGCCCCGCCGATGTTCCCGGCGCGAACAGCCAGCGCGCCGCAGGTACGTCGAGCAGACGCTTGAATCGCGCAGGCGCACTGAGGAATTCGAATGCGTGAGCTGCGGGCGGCGTATCGACCACCATGAAATCGTACGCGGCGGATTGATGCAGGTCATACAATTGTTGCAGGGCCGCGAACGCGTCGGAGCCGGCAAAATCAGCGGCGAGACTTTGATAGAAGGGATTCTCGAGAATTCGCCGTCGCGCCGCGGGACTTGCCGCAAACCGCTCCACCAACGCGTCCCATGCGCCCTTCACATCGAGCACCAACGCCGAAAGCTTAAGCGCAGGGTCGAGGCCGCCCGCCCGCAATCGTCTCCCGCCGATTCGCGTCGGACCCGCGCCGAGACGCCCGACCCCTAACGCGTCGCGGAGCCGCTTTGCCGGATCGACCGTGATTACTGCGGTGTCGAGACCTTCCTGCGCGGCGGCGATTCCGAGCGCCGCCGCAATGGTGGTTTTGCCGACCCCGCCGGTGCCGAGCAGGATCGCAATCGAACCTTTCTTGAGGAGATGCTTCACGGCACGGGCGGCACGCCGAGGGTTGTGCGCGCGGTCACGATAGCAAGCGCCGTCGCACCGCGCATCGCGGATTCGGCGGCGCAGCGATAGAATCCTCGCGACCGCGGTGGTTCGGATAGAAGCGTTGAGCGCGGTCAAGGGGAGGAGCGGTCGTGGACTGGCTTGCACTAGTTGTCGGACTCGCAATCGGAGCACTCGTGGGCTGGCTCATCGCGCGCGCGAGTGCGAGCGCGGCGCGAGCCGCGGCAGAATTGCGCCAGCAGGAAGTGATGGCGAAGCGGGAAGAAATCTCCGCGCTTTCTGACAAGCTCTCCCGCGCGGAGAACGCGCTCACCGAGTCGCGAACGCAACTCACGGAAACCGAAAAGCGCCGCGCCGAAGAACTACAGCTCCTAAAGGACGCAAAGGACGCGCTCTCGAACACCTTCAAGGCGCTCGCCGCCGAAGCCTTACGAACCAACAACCAGGAATTTCTCAACCTTGCGGGACAGGTCGTGACACCACTAAGCGACTCACTCGAGAAAATGGACAAGCAGATTCAGAATCTCGAGGGCGCGCGGCGCGAGGCATACGGCACGATAACAGAGCAGGTCACGTCACTCATCGCGACGCAAAAGGAACTGCGCACTGAAACCGCAAATCTCGTCAAGGCGTTGCGCGCCCCCGCGGTGCGAGGACGCTGGGGCGAACTGCAATTGAAGCGCGTCGTCGAACTAGCGGGGATGCTCGATCACTGCGATTTCTTCACGCAAGAGACGGTTGATTCCGAAGAAGGGAGGCTCCGGCCTGACATGCGGGTGCAGCTCGCCGGCGGACGCAGCATCGTCGTTGATGCCAAGGTTCCGCTGCAGGCGTATCTTGACTCACTCGAAGCTCCCAGCGATGAGTCGCGCGCGGACAAACTTCGCGATCACGCGCGCCAGGTCCGCGATCACATCACCAAGCTCGGTGCAAAGGCCTACTGGGACACCATTCAGCCCACTCCCGAATTCGTCGTGATGTTCATCCCCGGTGAGGTGTTCTACAGCGCCGCATTGGAACAGGATCCATCGCTGATCGAGCGAGGCGTTGACGACGGCGTAATTCTCGCGACGCCGACCATGCTCATCGCTTTGCTCAAGTCAGTCGCGTACGGATGGCGCGAGGAACGCCTGGCCGAGAATGCTGAGCGGATCAGCGAACTCGGACGCGAGCTGCACGAACGCATCGCCACGTTAGCCGAGCATTTCGGCAAAGTGGGACTCAATCTCGGACACGCGGTCGGTGCATACAATGACGCTGTCGGATCAATCGAAAATCGAGTGCTCGTCACGGCGCGACGCTTCAAAGAACTCGGTGTTGCGAGCAAGAAGGAAATCAAGGAACTCGAGCCGGTTGACCGGGCGCCGCGAGAGCTTACGCCGCCGGCCGATATCGACCCGAAACCGAACTGACGAGTGTCAGTTCTACTGCGCTTCCTCGTCGCTTGGGGGCGGCGGTTTCAGCTGACTGCGGCTGTGGCCCGCTGATACCCACGCTTCGACCTCGCGCCGCTCGCGCGTGAGGAAATTAGCGATCGCTTTCTTGAGTCCCGCGTGCGCGAAGTAATGGGCGCTGCGCGTGACCACCGGGTCGAAACCCCGCAGCCACTTGTACTCACCGCCGGCGCCGGGCTCGAAGCGCATCAGCTTGCGCTCGATGCAGTGCTCGATTCCCGCGTAGTAGCAGACGTTGAAGTGAAGGAAGCGGAGATCCTTGAAGCAGCCCCAGTACCGGCCGTACAGGACGCCCGACTTCTCGAAGTTGATCGTGCCGGCGATCAGCTCGCGGCCCGAGTAGGCGCCGACGAAGCATACGCAGCGGCGGAAGTTGTCGCGCAATAGATCGAAGAACTCACGCGTCAGGTAGCGCCGGCCCCAGTAGAGTTTGTCGATGGTCGAAATATAAACGTCGTACATCGCGGCGAACGTGCGATCAGAAATCTCGTCGCCAACCATCGCACGCACCGTGACCCGCTGCTCCTCAAGCGCCGAGCGTTCACGACGCACCGCTGCGCGCCGCTTGTGGCGCAGGCGCGCGAGGTAGTCGTCGAAGTTCGCGTAGCCCAGGTTTCGCCAGTGATACTGATAACCCGACCGTTCCAGATAACCGCTGTCGCGCAACGCGTCAGCCTCGTCGTCCATGCAGAAGTTCACGTGTACCGATGACAGTTTGTTCTCGTTGCAGAGCGAGGCGGCCAATTGCCCGACCACGGAGAGCAGCCGCGGGCGGTCGCCGCCCGGCGCGGTCAGGATGCGGCGGCCAGTGTGCGGCGTGAATGGCACTCCCATCACGAGCTTCGGGTAGTAACGGATACCCGCGCGCTCGGCCGCGTCGGCCCAGCTGTGGTCGAATACAAACTCGCCCATGCTGTGAGTCTTGAGATAGAGCGGGCAGGCCGCGACGACGCGCTTGTTGCGCGTCTCGCGCACCACGATGTGATACGGCGCCCAGCCGGTTCCACGCGCGGCGGAGCCGGAGCGCTCCATTGCATGAAGGAAATCCCACTCGATGAACGGCGAGTCGTTGGGCGCGAGCACCGAGTTCCAGTCGTCGCGCGGGACCTTTTCGATCCCCTCGACGACGGATGCTTCGAGGTGTTTCTCGCGGTCGTCCACGCTGATCCCGCCGCACATCGATGCCAGCAAGACCAAAGGGTATCAGCGCAAGTCGGGCGGCGAAACCAAAATGCCGCGGTGCTCCCTTGCGTGCGCGCGGATTTGCTATTCTAGTGGAAGCGTCGCGCGAGAGCGGTACCATGGAGGAGAACCTCAACAGAATTAATTTCCGAAGCGCCATTTCCAACGGCGACGACGGTGATCCGATCGGCGGCGGTCGCCACGGCGGCACCGTCACCGAGCGGCGGACGCGTCCCGAAACCAAGACGCGCAAGCCGCCGATGTACAAGGTCATTCTGCTTAACGATGACTACACTCCGATGGAATTCGTGGTCGAGATCTTGAAGGCGGTGTTTCACAAACCGCACGCGGAAGCGACGCGCATCATGCTGCACGTGCATCAAAACGGAATGGGCGTCGCGGGCGTGTACCCGTTCGAAATTGCTGAAACAAAGGTGCGCACCGTCGAGGAACTCGCAAAAGAGGCGCAGTATCCGCTCAAATGCGCGATGGAAAAGGCGTAGGGTAGGGGAAGGGAGCAGCTGGCACGCAATGCCGTCAGGCAACATCATGATCAGCCGCGAGCTGCAAGTCACGTTGCAGCTTGCGATGACCGAGGCGATCAACCGCCGAAACGAATACGTCTGCCTCGAGCATTTGCTCTACGCGATGCTCCACGACGTCACCACCTCGAATATTTTGAAGCAGTGTGGCGCCGACATCGACGCGCTCAAGCGAAAGCTCGTGCAGTATCTCGACGAGCAGGTCGAGAAGTTGCCCAAGGGCGAGGACGCGTCGCCGCGCTACGCGCTGGGTGTTCAGCGCGCGCTGCAACGTGCCGCGCTGCACGTGCAGTCGGCCGGGCGTCAGGAGATCAACGGCGGCAACGTGCTGGTCGCGATGTTCCACGAGAGTGATTCGCCGGCGATCTACATGCTGCAACAGCTCGGCGTCACTCGCTTCGACGTGATTAACTTCATTTCGCACGGCGTTTCCAAGGGTGGACCCGACCAGGAGCGCGAGACCGCCGGCGCCGGCGACGATGAACATGACGGCGACGAAGACGGCGAGCGCAAGATTTCGCCGTCGAAGGCGCTCGAGAACTACGCGATCAACCTCACCAAGCGCGCGGCCGAGGGAAAGATCGATCCGCTGGTCGGCCGCAAGATGGAACTCGAACGCGCAATTCACATCCTCTTGCGCCGCCGCAAGAACAACCCCGTGTTCGTCGGCGAGGCCGGCGTGGGCAAGACCGCGCTCGCCGAGGGACTCGCGCTCGCGATCCATCACGGCGAAGTCCCCGACGCGCTCAAAGGCGTCGAGCTTTACGCGCTCGACATGGGCGCGGTGCTAGCCGGCACGCGATTCCGGGGCGACTTCGAGCAGCGCCTCAAGGCCGTCATCAAGGCGGTGCAGGGCAACTCCAAACGGATTCTCTTCATCGACGAGATTCACACCATCGTCGGGGCCGGATCCGCTTCCGGCAGCACGATGGATGCGTCCAATCTGCTCAAGCCCGCGCTCGCATCTGGTGAACTGCGCTGCATCGGCTCGACCACGTACCAGGATTACAAGCGCTCGTTCGACCGCGACAAGGCGCTGGCGCGCCGCTTCCAGCGCATCGACGTGCCGGAGCCGTCGGAGGAAGAGGCGGTCAAGATTCTCGAGGGGCTCAAGTCCTACTACGAGAAGCATCACAACGTGCGCTACACCGCGGTCGGATTGCGTGCGGCGGTGGAGCTGTCGGCGCGCTACGTCAACGACCGTTTTCTGCCCGACAAAGCAATCGACGTGATGGACGAGGCCGGCGTCGGCGCGCATCTGCGCGCCAAAGGCGCGGTGGAGCCGGCCACGGTCGGCGTCCGCGACATCGAGCGCACGGTCGCGCGGATGGCGAAGATTCCGGAGCGCACGGTCTCAGCATCGGATCGCGAACGCATCCAGGACCTCGGGCCGGAGCTGAAGAAGGTCGTCTATGGGCAGGACGAGGCGATCGGGGCGGTCGTGCGCGCGATCAAGCTCTCGCGCTCCGGTCTCGCCAGTCCGGACCGTCCGGTTGGCGCATTCCTGTTCGCCGGTCCGACCGGCGTAGGCAAGACCGAAGTCGCAAAACAACTCGCCAAGGTAATGGGCGTCGAGTTCCTGCGCTTTGACATGAGCGAGTATATGGAGCGCCACACGGTCTCGCGCCTGATTGGCGCGCCGCCGGGATACGTCGGCTTCGACCAGGGCGGCCTGCTGACCGACGCCATCAACAAGACGCCGCATTGCGTGCTGTTGCTCGACGAGATCGAAAAAGCGCATCCGGATCTCTTCAGCATCCTGCTCCAGGTGATGGATCACGCGACGCTTACCGACAACAACGGGCGCAAGGCCGATTTCCGCAATGTCGTGATCGTCATGACCACCAATGCCGGCGCGCAGGAGCTTTCACGCGCGACGATCGGATTCAGCGGCGGACTTGGGACCACAAGCCCGAAGGCCGCCATCGAGCGGATGTTCAGTCCCGAGTTCCGCAACCGCCTCACCGCAACGATCGAATTCGGACCGCTCGCGCCCGACACCGTGTTGAAGGTCGTGGACAAATTCGTGCGCGAATTGCGCGAGCGGCTCGCGCCGCAGAAGGTCGCGCTTGAACTATCCGATGGGGCGCGCGGATGGCTCGCCGAGCACGGCTTCGATCCGCGCTTCGGTGCGCGTCCGCTCGGGCGGCTAATCGAAAACGAAATAGCGCGAGCGCTCGCCGATGAGCTGCTGTCAGGACGGCTTCAGAAGGGCGGCACCGCGAAGGTCGATCTCGACGGCGACAAACTCTCGTTCAGTTTTGAATCGGCGCCTGCGAAGAAACCCGTCCCGGTGGAGTAGGGCGAGCGTTCGTGCGCGCGGCAGCGGCAGCGCGTTACTGCTTTTGCATCACGGTTGCGTGCAGCCACTCGGGGCCGCCGGGCTCTGCGTGATCGAGATTGTAGTGCAGCCCGCGCGACTCCTTGCGCGCCATCGCGGAGCGAATCACCAACTCCGCGACAACCACCAGGTTGCGCAACTCGATCAGGTCCGAGTCCACCAGGAACTCCCAGTAGTACTCGTGGATTTCCTCCTTCAGCAGCTCGATACGCCGTAGCGCGCGCTCCAGTCGCGCATCGCTGCGTACGATGCCGACGTAGTTCCACATGAGCCGGCGAATCTCTTCCCAGCTTTGAGTTATGAGCACGCGCTCCTCGCTCTTGATGGCACGGCCGGGATCCCATTCCGGGAACTCAGGCGGCGCCGCCCGACGCGCGCTCTCAAGACCGTCCCGCGCAGCGCGTGCCGCGCGGCGTCCCATGACCGCGGCTTCGAGTAGGGAGTTCGATGCGAGCCGGTTCGCGCCGTGAAGTCCGGTCATCGCAACTTCCCCCGCCGCATACAGATGCGAAATAGCGGTGCGCGCCTCCAGGTCCGTCACGACACCGCCGCACAAATAGTGCGCCGCCGGCACCACCGGCACCGGACCTTTCGTCAGGTCGAATCCGAAGTTCAAGCATCGCATGAATATGTTTGGGAAGCGCGAGCGAATGAAGTCCGGGTCGCGGTGGCTCAGGTCGAGATACACGCAGTCCAGGCCCAGCCGCTTCATCTCGGAGTCGATCGCGCGCGCCACCACGTCGCGCGGCGCCAGCTCCGCATCCGGATGGTAGCTCTTCATGAACGCCGTGCCGTCGGGAAGCCGCAGGATGGCGCCCTCGCCGCGCAGCGCCTCCGATATCAGAAACGATTTCGCCGCGGGGTGATAGAGACAGGTCGGATGAAACTGGATGAACTCCAGGTTCGCGATCGGCGCGCCCGCGCGATACGCCATCGCGACCCCATCGCCCGATGCGATGTCGGGATTGGTGGTGTAGAGATAGACCTTTCCGGCGCCGCCGGTCGCGAGCAGCGTCGCGCGCGCGATGATCTTGCGCACCGTGTTGCTCGCGCGGTCGAGCGCATAGACGCCCCAGCACGCTCCCGGACGTCCGTCCGCGGAGCGCTCCACCAGCAAATCTATCGCGACGTGATTCTCGAGTACGCGGATGTTCGCGCGCTTCGCCGCCGCCTCGCCCAGCGCGCGCATGATCTCGCGCCCGGTCAGGTCCTGCGCGTGAAGCACGCGCCGATGCGTATGGCCGCCCTCGCGGCCGAGCTCGTATTCATCTTCGAGGCCGGGCTCCACGCGCGAGAATCGCGTGCCAAGCCGGATTAGTTCGCGGACCGCGTCGGGGCCTTCCCGCACGATGCGCTCGACCGCCGCGCGATCGCACAATCCTGCTCCCGCGCGCAGCGTATCCTCGACGTGCGACTCGAACGTGTCGTCGATACTCCACACGCTCGCGATGCCGCCCTGCGCGTACGCCGTGTTCGCTTCGCTGCTGGCCGCCTTGGTGAGCACCGTCACGGTGCCCGCTTCGGCGGCCTCCAGCGCGAACATCAGGCCGGCGATGCCGCCGCCGATGACGAGAAAATCGCTCTGATGTAGGGAGACGTCTGGCATTACGACGCGCGTACGCAGGCGCGTAGACTTCGCTTGCAGCGTGACGCTATGCGAGCGTTATTCGGCCAGTCAAGGTGGCGTCGAACGCTCAATTGCCCCGACTCGATGATTGCCCTATTGTCAAATCAGCGAAGCGCTGAGCGGGGCAGGGTGGCGGTGGAAGATGCTTCGCGCAATGACTCGTGCCGCTTACGACTCCCAATCTGCTGAGCGTGTTGCGCATCGCCACCGCGCCGGTGCTGATCTGGCTGCTGATGTACCCCGGGCGCGTCGCGGGGACGGCCGCGGCCGCCGTGTTCTTCCTCGCGATCATTAGCGATTATCTCGACGGCTACATAGCGCGCAGTTACGGCTCCGGCACGACGGTCGGCAAATTCCTCGACCCGCTCGCCGACAAGGTGGTCGTCACGACGGCGCTCATTATGCTTGCCGCGATGCACCGCGTCCCGAGCGTACCTGCATGGATCGTCGTGGTGCTGGTGGCGCGAGAATTCCTGGTCACGGGCATCCGCGCGCTCGCGGCGACTGAGGGCAAAGTCTTTGGCGCCGAAGAGCTCGGCAAGTACAAGATGGTGCTGCAATCGATCGCTATTCCGGCGCTGATGCTGCATTACACGTACTTCCACGTCGATTTCTTCGAGGCCGGTATGTTTGTGCTCTGGATCTCGATGGTCGTGAGCGTGTGGTCGGGCGTGGACTACTACGTCAAGATCATCCGCGCGATGAAGCCAAAGGCCGCGCGGCCCGGCGGACGGCGCGCGGCGATTTGACAGGTCTCGCGTTCGCGGCTAATTCGTCTTACCCTTGGTAGTGACGCGGCGAGCGGGTGTAGCTCAGTTGGTAGAGCGCGACCTTGCCAAGGTCGAAGTCGCCGGTTCGAGACCGGTCACCCGCTCCACCCCAACCTCCGCTGGCCCCAAAGTGATCAACGTCACGCGATCCGGGCGATCGCGTGGCCGGCGCCGATGCGGTCTGCGCGTCAAAGCTAAGGCCGCAGTCGTTCGCGATGATACGAGAGATATATCGCCGTTCCGACTGACCCCGTCAGCGCGATCACCAGATAGCCCACGATGAACCTCACCGGCGGTCGCGGCCCCACGTACAGAAACCAGAACAGCACCAGGTTGAACGGCACATAGAAAGCGTACGCAACCGAAAGTGGGAGCACCCATCGCTTCATCGTCCAGAGCCCATACGCGTATGCGGCGAGGACCAGTCCGAAGAGCGGACCGAACACGGCATTCGAGCCGACATTTGCGAGTCTCACGCCGAAGATAACCAGCCCCTTGGTCGGATCGTTCGCGAACTGCAGTGCCTTGGTGAAGTTGGAGAGCGCGAGCACGGCGATCAGCACCGCGAAGACGGTCAAAAACAGCCCGCGCTTGCCCACGTCGGTCGCGCCGGCCGACTGCTCTTTGTCGTCCACGTTCATCCTCCCCGAAACAGGCGTCGTATCAGCCAGGCATCTTTTGGAACTTGGGCAGGTCCGGCGCAACCGGCGCCCATTTCGGCGCGCTCGCCATATAGATGTTGAACGCCGGCTTGAACTGATTGGGATCGTCGAGGCTCCCGACCCGAATTTCGATTTGGTCCGGCATCGATTCGAGCACCGAGATGAGCGGTGAGCCGCAGTTGGTGCAGAAGCCCCGGCTGAGCTTCTTGCCGCTGTCGGCGGTAACTTCGTAATGCTTGACTTGGCCCTTGGTCAGCTTGAAGCCCGCCTTCGGAACGAACATGCCGGATGAATTCGAGCCGCCGCTGGAATACTGGCAGTCCCTGCAGTAGCAGTGGCCTGACATTCCCGGATCGCCCGTGGACTCATATCGAACTGCTCCGCACATGCACCCGCCGGTCAGGTTCGTTGCCATACGCGTGGCCTCCGTTTGACGATGCATCGCACGCGCGCGCCGCCAGAGTCAACCTCGCGCTTTGTCAGACACGCGCGCTTGACGAACGGCGCCGGGTCGCGTGGATTATTGGCCGGTCGCCATCAATGGAGGTCTCCGATGCGCGTGGTTGACTTGTCAATTGAGGATCGCGTCGCAATCGCGACCCGCCTTTTCAACGGAATCTGCCGCCATTGCAATCGCACTTGACGAGCACTTTCCCGACGCCACGATTGCCGCTCGCGGCCGCGCCGTCACCGCACTCGGTGCTTCCGTGAGCAAGGGCGTATCCGCCGGGCGCTTGCAGGCATCGCTGAGGACGGCATGCGTAAAGCTCTGCGTGCCGGCCTGCGCACTCGCTTGGCTTGTCGTAGCGCCCGGGCTTTCCTACGCCGCACATGTGGGCGAGGCGGGCGACGGCAGCCACCGTCACGACGGGGAGGAGACGAGCCAGGACGTAAGCCCGGCGTCGACCGGACCAACCCACGAGCGGCCGTTCTTGCATCAGAGATTTCTGCGGGCACTAACCGCTTCGTTGGTGAACTTCTACCCGCCCGATTCCCGGCGCAAGGATCTCGGCTTCACTGATTTCTTCACTCACGGCTGGACAGCCGGTTGGACCGAGCCCGACGAAGGTCCGGATCACGCACCACGTTTCCGCCTGCTCCGCATCCAGCGGGCGTTTTGGGAACGGGAACTCCGCCTCACCTATAACTTTGCGCTCCGAAGTGGCGGGCAATCTGCCGATGAGCAGGAAGGCGAGTTTGAGCTGGAACTTCCGATCAGTCGCCGCTTGCTGATCGAGTTCGAGGGTGGCGCTGCCGGCTCGAAGCCCGCTGGCCAACCCTGGCGTTGGCGTGCCGGCGACCTGAAGATCATTCCCGAGGTGATGCTGGCAGAGAGCCGTGCTCTCTCGTTTTCGTCGGGTCTGGTCGTTCGCACCCCGACCGGCGGCCAAGCCGTCGGGCAGGGACGCGCGAGCCTCACCCCTTACCTCGCCCTGTGGAAGGACCTCGGGCATCGGGTCGCGTTGCATACGTTGATAGGCGGCGAGTTCGCGCTAGACGGTTTCGAAAGACCCGTGCCGGACGCGATCTTTCAATACGCGATTGCTCCGACCGTCACTGTGACGAGCAGGGACAAACCCTATCTCGGCGACTTGACGTTCTTTATCGAGACAAACGGTCGGACGAACTTCGGTGATGGAAGGGACCAGACCGCCGTGACCTTGCTGCCCGGTGCGCGGTGGATGGTGCTGAAGGACGTCTGGCTGGCCGTGGGATACGAAATACCTGTCACGGACGCTCGGGAGTTCGACGGTCGATTCTGGCTGAGCCTCTATCTGGATTTCTAGCAGGTTGTTGAAAATGCGCTTTTCAACAGCCTTGTATGTTGGAGATTTGGTACAAGGATCAAAGCAGGAGGCGCGGCTGAGTCATGTGCGGACGATACACGCTAACGCGACGCGACAAGTTCGAGGTCGCCGCCGAACTCGGCGTCCCGGTTGAACAGCTCGAGAACTACCACCCGCGATTCAACATCGCGCCGCTCCAGCGCTCTTTCGTGTTGCGCAAACACGAGGGCGCTCGCGAGGCGCTCGAGGCACGCTGGGGACTCGTCAACCGTTGGGCGAAGGACAACTCGATGGCGTCGAAGTGCATCAACGCGCGCTCGGAGACCGTCGAACAGCGCCCCGCGTTTCGCGACGCGTTTCAGAAACGACGCTGCCTCGTCCCCGCCGATGGCTTCTACGAGTGGACCGGTCCGAAAGGCAAGCGCCAACCCATCTGGATACATCGATCCGACGGCAAGCTGCTCTACCTCGCAGGCTTATACGAAGCGTGGCAGGCGAAGCCGGGCGAGTGGGAGACCACCTACACGATCCTCACTTGCGCTCCGAACAAAACCTTGGAGCCCATTCACAATCGCATGCCCGTAATTCTACAAGGCGATGCTCTCGAGGAGTGGATCAATCCGGAGCATCGCGAGGTCGCCGATTTGAAGCAGGTGCTCGTGCCCGCGCCCGACGATCTGCTCGTCACGCAGGCCGCGTCGCCGCGCGTCAATAGCGGCCGCATCGACGATCCCGATCTGCTCGATCCGAGCAAGTAGCGTCGCCGCCCGCCTTTGCTCTATTACGCCGATCGGCGAATCGCAATGCGTTGAGCGAGACGATGGTTCGTGCCACAACCACCAACACCGTGAACACCCCAACGTATCCGGCGCACACGACTCCGTGGCACCTGCGCAGTGTTGACCAGGTCCTTGAGTCGCTCGGCGCCTCGGCCGCTGCGGGACTTGATACCGCCGAGGTCGTGCGGCGGCTCGCCACCTACGGCCCCAATTCCATCGAGGAGGCGCGGCGGCGCTCGACCCTTCGCATGCTGCTCGATCAGTTCACCGACTTCATGGTGCTGGTCTTGATTGCGGCGGCGGTTGTCTCGGGCATGCTCGGAGAACCCCAAGACACCATCGCGATCGTCGTCATCGTGGTGCTGAACGCCGCGCTCGGATTCGTCCAGGAGTATCGCGCCGAACGCGCCGTCGCTGCACTGAAGGAAATGGCGGCGCCGACTGCGCGAGTCAGGCGCGGCGGAACGGTCCAGACCATCGTCGCGCCGGAGCTGGTTCCCGGCGATATCGTGCTCCTCGAGGCCGGTAACGTGGTCCCGGCCGACCTGCGGCTCGTCGAGGCCGCGCAGCTCAAGGTCGATGAGTCCGCGCTCACCGGCGAGTCGCATCCCGTCGAGAAATTGACCGGCGCCCTCCATGAACCAGATCTCCCGCTCGGCGACCGGATCAACCTCGCCTTCAAGGGCACCCTGGTTACGTACGGGCGCGGGGTTGCGGTCGTGATCGGTACCGGCATGCAGACCGAGCTGGGCCGCGTCGCCGCGTTGATCCAAGAGGCGGGCGATCCACGCACGCCCCTTCAGAAGCGCTTGGCGCAGTTCGGGCAGCGCCTGGCGCTCGGTATCCTCGCCATCTGCGCGTTCATCTTCGCCACGGGCGTGCTGCGCGGCGAGGCGGGCGTGCTGATGCTGCTCACCGCGCTCAGCCTCGCGGTGGCCGCGATTCCAGAAGCGTTGCCCGCCGTGGTCAGTGTCTCGCTGGCACTGGGCGCGCGCAAAATGGTGGCGAAGCACGCGCTCATTCGCCGCCTTCCAGCGGTCGAGAGCCTCGGCTCCGTCACCTACATCTGCTCGGACAAGACCGGCACTCTCACCCAAAATCGCATGGAGGTGCGCGCGTTCTACGCCGGCGGCGAGATTCACCACGAACCTCCAGCGACCGCGCCCACCGACGGACCGTGGCCGCTGCTCTTCACCGCGCTAGCGCTCTGCAACGACGCCGAGCGCTCCGCGGGTTCCGCGGTCGAGGGTGACCCAACCGAAATCGCGCTCTTCAATGCCGCCGCAAATGCCGGATTCGAGAAGGCGCAACTGCAGAAGCGTATGCCGCGCATCGACGAAATTCCCTTCTCATCGGAAACCGGCCGCATGACCACCGTCCACCGCGATGGCGCCCGCATCGTGGCGTTCACCAAGGGCGCTCCCGAACGTGTTATCGAATGTTGCAGCGAGCAACTTACCGCCGCCGGTCGCGAAGCTATCGACACCGCCGCGATCTTGCGCGCCGCCGAACAGATGGCCGCCGAAGGACACCGCGTGCTCGCGGTTGCGTATCGCAAGCTCGACGCTCCGCACGGCGATCGTCCGCGCGAGGCGCTTCACACCGGGCTCACTTTGCTGGGACTGGTCGGGCTGCTCGATCCGCCGCGCCCCGAGGCGCGCGAGGCGGTCGCCCTGTGTCAGTCCGCCGGAATCCACGTCGTGATGATCACCGGCGACCACCCTGCGACCGCGCGGGCCATCGCGCACCAACTCGGCATCATCGAAAAATCCGACGGCGTGATCACCGGCCAACAGTTCGCGCGGATGAGCGAGGAGGAACTCCAGCAGCGCGTCACCGACACCCGCGTTTACGCGCGCGTCGCGCCCGAGCACAAGATCGACATCGTCCGCGCGCTCCAGGAGCGAGGCGAGTTCGTCGCGATGACGGGCGACGGTGTCAACGATGCGCCTGCTCTGCGACGCTCCGACGTCGGCGTCGCGATGGGCAAAATTGGCACCGACGTGGCGCGCGAGGCCGCCGACATGGTGCTGCTCGACGACAACTTCGCCACCATTGTTGCGGCCGTCCGCGAGGGGCGGCGCATCTTCGATAATATCCGCAAGTTCGTCAGATATGCGCTTAGTGGCAACTCGGGCGAAATCTGGTCGCTGTTCCTTGCGCCCTTCGTCGGACTGCCAGTGCCGCTGCTTCCGATACACATCTTGTGGATCAACCTCGTCACCGACGGCCTGCCGGGGCTTGCGCTGGCGGTGGAGCCGGAAGAACGCCACCTCATGGACCGTCCGCCGCGCCATCCGCAGGAGAGCATCTTCGCGCACGGTCTATGGCAACACACGGTGTGGGTCGGCCTGCTGATGGGCGGAGTGACGCTTCTAACCCAGGCGTGGTCCTACACCACGGGCTCGGCGCACTGGCAGAGCATGACCTTCACCGTACTGACGCTTTCGCAGATGAGTCACGTGCTCGCGATTCGATCGGATCGCGACTCGCTGTTTCGCCAAGGGCTGATGTCGAACACCCCGCTGCTCGGTGCCGTGCTGCTGACGTTCATCCTGCAGATGGCGACGCTCTACGTGCCGGTCTTCAATGATGTGTTCAAGACCCAGCCGCTTGACTGGGATGAGCTTGCGCTGTGTCTGGTGCTCTCGTCGGTCGTCTTCTTCGCGGTCGAGATCGAGAAGGTTCTAATTCGGCGCGGCTTGCTCTACGGCGCGCCCGCTCGCGAATTCAAAACGTGAGAGACAGGCCCGCGTATGCTGGCCGTATATCTCGTCGCGATTTGGACGGTGTACGCGCACAGCGGTGGATCGTAGCCGGCGCGCTCGCTATCGCCGTCGCAGGTCAGCGTTTCTTCGCGCGTTTCTGCGGCCTCGGCGCGGGCGCGGGCATCGTCCGAACCGTAAGCACCGGACACGCCGCCCCGCGCACCACGCGCTCAGCGACGCTTCCCATGACCAGGTGCCCGAGTCCGGTGCGGCCGTGCGTCGAAATGACGATCAAATCCGCGCGCATGCGCCGCGCGAAATCAATGATCGTCTGATGCACAATTCCAAAATGGATCTCGGCGCGCGCCCGAATCCGGCGTTGCTTCAAACGCGCCTGAAGACGCGTGAGCTCGCGCGACGCGATTCTGCGCTGCTCCTCGAGCAGCACCGTCGGCTCGGGTATGAAACGTGGCACCGCGTAGCTCATCGGTTCTATTACGTGAATCAGAATAATTTCCGGCCGATGCGGTGCGAAGTATTCAAGCGCCTTTTCCAGCGCCTTCACTGACGAGGTCGAAAAATCAACTGGCACCACGATTCGTCGTACTGGCATTAACTCGTGCTCCCGGTAGTTTGCGGCTCCGCTGCCGCTGCGGCATCGTACTTTTCTCAACGTGGCTGTGTCCATGTCCGGCGGCGCTTTCAAATGGCGGACAAATGCGCGCGCGCTCCTTGCAAGTCTCGTCAAGCGCACGTTACCTTGCGCGTGTCTCATTCAAGGGCTTCGGCGGGGCGGCCGAAGCGCAGCCGCCGGCGGATTCATTCCGCCCGGCGCGATTGAACCATGCCCGGCCTCGACACGTTCAACCCTGCCTCGCCCGAGGCTCAGGCAATCGCGAGGTTGTTCGGCCGAACGCTGGTCGTCATGGCGGCGATCTTTGTATTTGTCGCCGCGCTAATCACGATCGCGATTGTCCGCTACGGCGCCCGGCCCGGTGCGCCCGAGCCCGCGCAGGACTTCGGCTCATTGCGGCTCGAGATCGCATGGACGATCGGTCCGGTCGTCATCGTCATCCTCCTTTTCGGTTTCACTGTTCACGCGATGCGAACAGCGGACCCGCCGAAGACGGACCGTGCGCCCGACCTCCGCGTCGTCGGACACCAGTGGTGGTGGCAAGTTGACTACCTCCAATCGGGCGTCGTTACCGCGAATGAAATTCACATCCCGACCGGGCAGCGACTGCTCGTGGAACTTCACTCCGCCGATGTGATTCACGATTTTTGGGTTCCGCGCTTGGCCCGCAAGATCGACGTGATTCCCGGCCGCGCGAACCGCGTGTGGCTGCGCGCCGACGAGCCGGGTGTGTACGAGGGCGCGTGCGCGGAGTTCTGCGGCAACCAGCACGCATGGATGCGATTTATCGTGGTCGCGCATACACCCGATGAATTCACCGCGTGGCAGTCGATGATGCTGCACGTCCCGGCGGTCCCCAGCTCCGGCATCGCGGCGCGCGGCGCGCAGATCTTCCGCGACCAGGCATGCATCAATTGCCACACCATTGTCGGTACGCCCGGCAATCAGCGCATCGGTCCCGACCTGACCCATCTCGCCACGCGCAGAATCATCGCCGGCGGCGCGGC
The DNA here is from genome assembly GCA_964429575.1 of uncultured Binatia bacterium (SeqCode). Lineage (GTDB taxonomy): Bacteria > Desulfobacterota > Binatia > Binatales > Binataceae > CAYSCX01. Next base: position 83,402 of record CAYSCX010000005.1, read on the forward strand.
TGAAAATACGCCCGGGAATCTCGCGCGGTGGCTCGCAGACCCGAACTCGATTAAACCCGCGAGCCACATGCCGAACTTTCAGCTCAACAAATCTGACGTTGCCGCGCTGGTCGCATACATGGAGACGCTCAGGTGAGCAGCACCGTTCTCGACGACGCAATCGTTCCGGCGCGGGCGGTTGCCGAAGGTGAGGGCCTGCTCAGCTGGGTCGCTTCGGTCGATCACAAGAAGATCGGCCTGATGTACCTCATCTCCGGGTTCGTGTTCTTCGCGATCGGTGGTTTCGAAGCGTTGCTGATGCGCCTCCAGCTCGCATGGCCAAGGCTCAACGTGCTCGCGCCCGACACTTACAACCAGCTCTTCACGATGCACGGCACGACCATGATTTTTCTGGTCGCGACGCCGTTGCTGGTCGGAATCGCAACCTACTTGGTGCCGCTCATGATCGGCGCGCGCGATATGGCGTTCCCGCGCCTCAACGCGCTGAGCTTTTGGATTCAGGCGTTCGGCGGTGTGATGATGTACTTCAGCTTCATCGCGGGCGGTGCGCCCAACGTCGGCTGGTTCGCCTACGCGCCGCTCTCGCTCCGATCATTTTCGCCGCTCGCGGGCGTGGACTACTGGGCGTTCGGCCTGCTCGCGATCGGCATCGGCACGCTCGCCGCCGGCATCAACTTCATCGTGACCATTGTGACGCTCCGCGCGCCGGGCATGACCATGCGGCGGGTGCCGCTGTTCGTATGGATGATGTTCATCGACGCGTGGCTCATCCTGCTCGCGATGCCGGTGCTGAACGCATCACTGGTGCTTCTGCTCGTCGATCGATACATGGACGCCAACATCTTCAATGCCACCGCGGGCGGCTCCGCGGTTCTATGGCAGCACTACTTCTGGGCGTTTGGACATCCCGAAGTTTACATTCTGGTGCTGCCCGCTTTCGGCATCATTTCGGAAGTCATCCCGGTCTTCTCCGGCAAACCGATCTTCGGCTACGAGTTCGTCGCCGGCTCAACCCTGGTCATCGGGTTCCTGAGCTTTGCGGTCTGGGCGCATCACATGTTCGCGGTCGGTCTCGGCCATGCCTTCGACCTCGCATTCGCGGCGGGCACGATGCTTATCGCGGTGCCGACCGGTGTGAAAATCTTCAGTTGGACCGCGACCATGTTCGGCGGACGCATCCGCTTCACTACCGCGATGCTCTTCGCGATCGGCTTCCTGGTGATGTTCACAATCGGCGGCTTAAGCGGCGTGACCTTCGCAGTGGTGCCGATCGATTGGCAGATGACCGACAGCTACTACGTCGTCGCGCACCTTCATTACGTGATGTTCGGCGGCACGGTCTTCGCCATCTTCGCGGGCTTCTACTACTGGTACCCGAAGTTCACCGGCCGGATGCTTTCCGAGAAGTGGGGCAGGGTGCATTTCTGGCTGACCGTCGTCGGCTTCAACGGCACGTTCCTCGTTCAACACCTGCTCGGCATGATGGGTATGCCGCGCCGCGTTTATACCTATCCCGATCTCCCGTGGTGGGGCTCGCTCAATTTCATTTCGACCGCCGGCGCCTTCACGCTCGGCGCGTCGGTACTGCTCTTCCTTTGGATCGTGTTCAGCTCGAGGCGCACTGGCACGCCCGCCGGTGACAATCCTTGGGGTGGATGGACGCTTGAGTGGGCGACTACCTCACCGCCGCCGGCGGAGAACTTCGATCTGGTGCCCCCGATTCGTGGACGCCGGCCGCTGTGGGATCTCACGCACCCGGACCGCACCGACGCGATCACGAGGGCACAGGCCAAATGAACTATTCCAGGTCAAAACTCGGCGTCGGAATGTTCATCCTCTCCGAGGCAAACTTCTTCCTGCTTCTGGTCCTCGCGTACGTCTATTTCCACGCCTATCCCAACGGCGGACCCACCGCCGCCGGCAGCCTCGACCCGCTTCGCACCGGCGTCTTCTCGATCTTCCTGCTCGCGAGCAGCGCGACGATGTGGATGGCCGGGCGCCGCACGCATCGCGATGGTATCGCGGGACCCGGACCGTGGCTGATCGCCACCATTGTGCTCGGCTTCATCTTTATCGTTGGCCAAGGCGAGGAGTGGGTCGGCCTCATCCACAACGGCGTCACCGTCAGCCGCAATTTGTTCGGCACAACCTTCTTCACACTCACCGGATTTCACGGCTTGCACGTGATCGTCGGTCTCATCGCGCTTGCGGCGCTCGCCGGCATCGTTATGGCCGGCAAGTTGCGCGGACGCGTCGAAGAGCCGCTCGAAGCAATCGGCATCTACTGGCACTTCGTGGACGCGGTCTGGATCGTCATATTCTCGATCATTTACCTGGGAGCGGCACGATGACGGCCTACCAATTCCTGCTCACCGAATGGCACTTCGAGCCGTCGATCATCACGGGATGCGCGGCGCTGCTCGCCGGGTACTGGCTGACGCATCGCGGCGACCTCGCGCGCGCTGCATGGTTCGTCGCGGGTGTCGCAGTAATCGCGCTGGCACTGCTCTCGCCACTCGACCCGCTCGCCGACGAGTACCTCTTCAGCGCCCACATGGTGCAGCACATGCTGCTCGTGCTCGTCGCACCGCCGTTTCTGCTGCTCGGAATCACGGCGGCCGATGTGCGCGCGATCCTGCGGGTTCCCGCTCTTGCCGCCTCGCAAAGGGTGTTCGGCAGTCCAATCATCGCGTGGACCATCGGCACCGCGACGTTATGCGTGTGGCACATCCCCGCTCTCTACGATGCCGCGCTTCGCGCGCAGTGGCTGCACATTTTCGAGCACCTCTCCTTCCTCGGCACTGGCACCATCTTCTGGTGGCCCGTCATCGCGCCGCTGCGCGCACAGCGCCTCACTGCGCCCGCCGCGCTGCTTTATCTCGCGGCAGGGGCGCTCGCAGGGAGCGTGCTCGGTATAGTCATCACGTTTGCGAGGCCCGGAACGTACACCGCATACCTTGATCCTCCCGACACGCACGGCATCCTGGCGTTGTTGCGTGGCGCGTGGGGCATTACGCCGGCCTTCGACCAGCAACTAGGTGGTCTCCTGATGTGGACGGCGGGTGCGCCGGTATTCCTGCTCGCGATGCTCGCGGTGCTCGCGCGTTGGTATCGTGAACCCGAACCTGACGAACCCGCGGGGAATTGTCTTACTCGCGATCACGAACACACAGCTGTGGCTGCTCATGGAGTTGGCGCGCGGTGACTCCGGAAGAACGCAACGACATTGCGGCGAATTCGCGCGAGGGTTGGAGCGTGCCCAAGCCCGAGCGCCTCCCAGCGCTTACCTATGCGCCCGCCGCACTCGCGCTCGGAATTACATTCGCCTGTTTCGGCGTGCTCACGTCTTATCTGTTCTGCTGGGTCGGAGTTGGACTGATGACGCTCGCGATCTGGAGATGGGTTGGAGAACTAGTGCGTGGCGAATGAAACCAAAAAAGAGGGTGCCGGCGAACCGCTCAGCCCGCAGCGGCGCCGCTTCCTTGCGCGCCTGAGTATCGCGGCCGGCGCGGTTGCCGTTGCGATGGTTGGAGTTCCCGTGGTCGGTTTTATCATTGGGCCGCTGCTCCGCAAGATGCCCGAAACCTGGCGCGCCATTGGTCCCGTCCAGAATTTTGCGATCGGCGAAACCGTGAAGGTGAGCTTCCGCGACCCGACGCCGCTCGCATGGGCGGGAATCACCGCGGAAACCGGCGCATGGCTCCGCCGTGACAGCGACAGCGAGTTCACCGCCTTCGCGCTCAACTGCACGCATCTTGGTTGCCCGGTGCGCTGGCTCGACAAAGCCAACCTCTTCATATGCCCGTGTCACGGCGGCGTCTTTTACCGCGACGGTGGCGTTGCGGGCGGTCCTCCGCCGCGCCCGCTCTTCAAATACGCGGTCAGAATCAACCACGGCCAGGTCGAGATTCTCGCTGGCCCCGTGAAGATCGGCTAGCCCGGACGCTGCGTGCTGAAACGGCTGCTCATCCAGTTGCGCGACGCTTTCGAGGAGCGCACCGGGCTTGGCAAGGTCCTCGCCGACCTCGCCAGCCATCCGGTGCCGCCGGACACGGGCTGGTGGTATGTGTTCGGCAGCGCGACGCTGGTCGCATTTGCGATTCAAGTCGTCACCGGCATGGCGCTCGCGACCGCCTACATCTCATCGAGCGGCGACGCGTACCAGGCGCTCGAGTTCATCACCAACCAGGCGCTGCTCGGCAACCTGCTCCGCGGGATGCACTACTTCGGCGCGTCCGCGATGGTGCTGCTGGTCGGCATCCACATGGCGCAGGTCTTCTTGATGGGATGCTACAAGTACCCGCGCGAAGTGAACTGGCTGACCGGCGTCGTCCTGCTCTTCCTCACGCTCGGGATGGGATTCACCGGTCAGTTGCTCCGCTGGGACCAGAACGCAGTGTGGTCGGTGATGGTCGGCGCGCAGCAGGCCGGCCGCACGCCGATCATCGGTGAAGCGCTCGCGTTTTTCATTCTCGGTGGCAAGACCCTTGGCGGCGCGACGCTCTCGCGCTTCTTCGCTGCCCACGTGTTCTTCATTCCGGCGGTCATCTTTCTCATCGTCGCGATCCATCTGTATCTCGTCATTCACGACGGCATCTCGGAGCCGCCAGTCGCCGGCGAACCGGTGGAACCTGCCGCCTACCGCTCCCGCTACGAGAAGTTGATCAAAGAACGGGGCGTCGCATTCTGGCCCGATGTGGCCTGGCGCGACGCCGTCGCGGCGTTGCTCGTCGTCGCGTCCGTCGTATTGCTCGCGTGGATCGTCGGTCCGCCGCAGCTCGACCTGCCTCCCGATCCCAGCGCACTCGCCCGCGACCCGCGCCCCGACTGGTACCTGGTCTGGTACTACGCGGTGCTCGCACTGATTCCGCACGGACTGACCACCTGGGTTATCCTGCTCGCACCGCTGGTCGGAATTCTCGTGCTGATCTCCGTGCCGTTCATCTCAAATCGAGGTGAGCGCCATCCGCTTCGACGTCCGTGGGCTATCGGCGCCGTCCTGATGATTGTGATGATGATCGCGACGCTCTGGATCGAGGGGACGCGCGCGCCGTGGTCGCCCGACCTCGACGCCAAACCGCTCCCCGCGCACGTAGTCGGCACTACCACCGGCCCACTCGCAGCGGCCGCGAAACTCTTTTACGACCGCGGCTGCGAGTACTGCCACGAAATCGACGGCTACGGCGGCAAGCGCGGCCCCGACCTCACCTACATCGGCGACCGGCTCGACAAGTCCCAAATCGTAATCACGATAATGAACGGCGGCTACAACATGCCCGCCTACGCAAGCGTGCTCACGCCCGAGGAAGTCGAAGACCTCTCGATCTTTCTAAGCGCGCGAAAGCGCCGATACTCCGCCGCCGCCCGCTGATACGCCAGCTTCACCCACCAGGGTGTTGAGGAGAGCTGCGCGGTCCGCCCTCTCCGACCTCTCCCTGTCCACGTAGGGGCGCATGGCCGTGCGCCCTTCCCTCCACCAACCCGACCAACGGGAACGATCCTCCAGCCAACCTTCGACTTCCTGCGCTTGGCAGTCGCCTCTCTCGCCGCGGTCCGGTTCCCCTTCTCACAGTTCCCCTTCCCTTTAGGGAAGGGGTCAGGGGTTAGGTAGGTCGCGGCTCGCTACGCTCTCCCTGACTTGGGACAGGCCGAATACTGTCGATGCGCTTAGCAAGACTCGTTAGGTGGCGATGAGCGACAAGGGTCTGCGAGTCACCGTCGGAAATTTGCCGCCGACGCGATCTCGGCGGTGGGCACCCGACGCCTGCCATCACCGCTCAAACGTAGCAGTTGCCTTCGCCTGCCCGTCAAAGCGGTGTGCTGCTTCATATTGGCCGGAACGGCGCCGGCGCAGTATCCGAAAAATCGAGCGTTGGCACGCCATGCATATCGTCGAGCGGAGAGGAACGTCCCGTGCGGTCGGAGGAGGAGGAATGGCGATGTCAGAGGCGCGCGATCGCGGCGTCCCGGTAAAGGACACTCCACCGGCGCCGGCGCTCGGACGGCTCGTAGTTCGCACGCCGCCCCGGCAAGGATTGCCACGCTCGCGCAAAGGTGCGGCTGCCGACGCCGCGGTCAACCCACACTCGGAGGCGGCAGGTGAGAACATCGAATCGCCAGCGCCGGTCGCATCCGCAGACGCGGTCGCACATCCGTTTGCCGCTGACGATCTCTCATTCCTTAAGCTCGTTCTTGCAAGCGTGGGTGCGGCGATCCTCGTGTTGGACCGCAAAGGCGGTGCGGTGTTCGTGAACCGCGAGGCCCATGAGTTGTTTCGCGTTTCCGGCGAGCCCGGCGCCGGGATTGAGGTCGAGGCTCCCATGCTCCAGCTCGCCGCTGACGGAGTCACCCCGCTCGACCCGCGAGATCGTCCCATCATGCGCGCTCTCGTCGGCGAGCTGGTTGACGGCGAAGAGATCTGCATTCGCCACGCCGGGAGCGATGCGCCTCAGTGGCTCATGGCCAACGCCCGGCCGATCGTCGGCCCCGACGCCCGCATACTCGGCGCGGTCGGCCTGTACATCCGTATCGATTCACCCAAGGCGCGCAAAAAATCGCTCCTGAAGGCGCGCGACGCAGCCCTCATCGCTGCCGGCGCCAAGACCGAGTTCATGGCTAACATGAGCCACGAAATCCGCACCCCGCTGAGCGCGATCGTCGGAATGACCCGCCTGCTGCTCGATTCCAAGCTCTCCGCCGAGCAGCGCGAGTTTGCTGAAACCGTGGGCCTTAGCGTCGATTCGCTGATCTCCATAGTCAACGATGTCCTCGATTTCTCCAAGATCACCGCGGGCAAGCTCAAGCTGGAGACGGTCGAGTTCAGCCCGATCGGGGTCATCGAAAGCGTCGTTGAGACGTTCGCCGCGCAAGCCCTCGCCAAACACATTGAGCTCGCCTCCACTGTCCACGGCGAGGTGCCCACCGCGGTCATCGGCGACCCCTCGCGCCTGCGCCAGGTGCTCACCAATCTCGTCGGCAACGCGATCAAGTTCACCGAGCACGGAAGCGTGCTCGTCGAGCTCAACCGCGAACCCGTCACCGCGGATCAAGTCGTGCTCCGCTTCAGCGTGCGCGACACCGGTATCGGAATTTCGCGCGCCGATCAGCGCCGTCTCTTTCAGCCTTTCTCCCAGGCCGAAACCTCTACCACTCGAATGTACGGTGGCACCGGGCTTGGCCTCGCCATCTGTACGCGTCTCGTCGAGCTCATGTCCGGTTCAATCGGTGTCCAAAGCGCGCCGGGCGAGGGCTCCACGTTCTGGTTCACCGTCCCGTTTCACACTCCCGACACCGCATCGACGCTCGCCGATGAAGCCGTCGCCGAACTTGCCGGCCTTCGAGTGTTGATCGCCGATGACAGCAGGTTCGTCGCATCGGCGTTGTGCCAACAGCTCGTCTCGTGGAGCCTTGATTCCGAACGCGCAAGCTCCGCCGCCGAAACGCTCGACCTGCTCCGCGCTGCTGCCGCCGGGCACCGCCCGTTCGACGTCGTCCTCATCGGGACTGAGATCGGCGGTGGCGGCGCAATCGCGCTCGCCAAAACCATCCGCTCGGCGCCCGACGTTGGCCGGCCGCGCTTGGTCGCGACCTACCCGCTTGGGCACCGCCCCAATGAACGCCAGATGCGCGACGCCGGCCTGTGTTCGTGGATCGCCAAGCCGATGCGCCCGTCACAGCTCTTGAACCGCCTTGCCGGGGCGATGGCGCAAACCCACAGCGCGAACGTCCGCGCTCCGACCGCCGCCGACACCGTGAGGGCCCCCTCGCGCCGCCGCACCGCACTGCTCTCTGACCAGCAACGCAATGATGCGCGCATCCTGCTCGCCGAAGATCACGCCATCAATCAGCGCGTCGCGCTCATGATGCTCAAGAAGCTCGGCTATCACGCGCATGCGGTCGCAAACGGCCGCGAGGTCATCAACGCGCTCAACACGCATCCTTATGACCTCGTGCTCATGGACTGCCAAATGCCCGATCTCGACGGCTACGAAGCGACCCGCCGGATCCGCCAGACGGCGGCCGAGTATCGGCACATCCCGATCGTGGGCGTTACCGCTCATGCCCTCGAAGGCGATCGCGAGAAATGTCTTGCCGCCGGAATGGATGATTACTTGACCAAGCCCATCCTGCCCGAAAAGCTGGGCGAGACTGTCGAACGCTGGCTTGCGCATTGTGCCGCGCGCAATCTCTCGCCCGGCAACGGGCAGCCGACCGCGCCTAACCCGTCAAATTCATCAACGGAGCGCACCGTTGATGTTTCTCTGATCGAAGCCATCGGCGGGTCCGGCCCGTCGGGCGATGCTTCCTTCGTTGGCGAGCTTATCGACGCGTTCCTCGAAGACCTCGACACCCGCATCGCGCAAATAAAATCTGACCTCGCCGATTGTGAACTGGTCCGCATCACGCACAACGCCCACGCGCTCAAGGGCAGCGCCGGTCATTTCGGAGCCGCCGCGCTGATCTGCCGGCTCGCCACACTCGAAACCTTGGTGCGTGAAGATCGACGCGATCAGATTGCGGCGGCAATTGGTGCGGTCGAACGCGAGGCCGCATCAGTGAAGCGCGCGCTCGTGGCGATCCGTCCCCGCCGCTCCCATCGCGAAACGGACAAGTGATCGCGATGCCGATCACGTCGCCTCGGAGCTTCGCGTGGCCAATCTGGGCCGGCTTCGCACTGACGCTGGCGACCCTGGCCGTCGTCGGCGCGGTTTCATACCGGACCACCGCCGACGTCGCAGCCAGTAGCAGCCTGGTCGGCCGCACTCACGTTGTGATCGAGACGCTTCAGGAGTTACAGACAGCCATCGACGCGGCCGAGAGCCGTCACCGCGGATACTTGCTCACCGGCGATCCATACTTCCGCAGGCCGGCGGCCCCCGAGGTGGCCGTAACGGCCGAGCGGCTCATCGAGAAAGCGCGTAACCTGATTCGAGATCAAAATCAGCAACGGCGCCTTGAGCTGCTTCGCCCGCTAATCGCGGCGCGACTCACGCTTTTCGATCAAATCCTCGCGGTTCGAGATGCCGACGGACTTCAAGCTTCCGTTCGCTACATCGTGGCGCACCGCCCATGGGTAGTCACGGCCACCATCAAGCAGCGGATCGGCGAGGCGATTGCCGAAGAGCACCGGCTGCTCGACGAGCGCGATAGCGGCGCGCGTGCAACCGCGCGCACCGCGCTGAATGTGGACGTGTACGGCACCTTGGCAGCCCTCGCGTTCGTGCTGTTCGCTGGCGTGTTCATTCAGCGCGCGCTTTCCAGGCGCCGCGAGGCGGCTTTCCTTGCCGAGCAACGCACCGCGGCGCTCGAACAGTCCGAGCGCGAACTTCAGTTGCAAATCACAATGGTCCAGCGGGGTAGGGCCCGTTTCGGCCAACTCCTGGCGACCGCCCCGGATGCGATGGTGGCGATTAACGAGAGCGGTAAAGTCGCCCTGTTTAACGGCCTCGCTGAACAGGTCTTCGGCTACTCCGCCGCGGAGGTTGTAGGCAGACCGATCGAGTTGCTGCTGCCCGAGCGTTTCCGCTCTCGTCACGAGGGCCACCGGACCGGTTTCTTCGCCGATCCACGCCCGCGTCTGATGGGCGAGGGACTCGACCTGTTCGCACGACGCAAGGACGGCACGGAATTTCCCGCGGATGTGCAGCTGAGTCCGATCGAGAGCGACAATGGAATGCTCGTTCTGAGCACGATTCGCGATCTGACCGAACGCAAGCGCGCTCAGCAGACGCAGGCGCTGCTCGCATCGCTCGTTGAGACCTCACAATACGCCATCGTCACGCACAACATCGATGGTGTGGTGACGACGTGGAACGAGGGCGCAGAGCGGCTCTACGGCCGTAATCAAACCGAGGTCATCGGCCGATCGGTGGACGAGATGATTCCGCCCCAGGAGTCCGCCAACATCGCGGGACACTACCAGAGCTTGAAGGACGGACAGGGCATGCAGGAATTTGAGACCCGGCTGCTGAGGAAGGACGGCGCGCTGGTCGAAGTATCCATGGCGATGTCCCCGATCCACGACGCGCGCGGAATCATCGTCGCGTATTCAACGCTTAGCAACGATATCACCGAGCGCAAGCGCGCCGAGCGTGCCTTGCTCGATAGGTCGGAGGAACTCGCACGCTCCAACGCCGAACTCGAGCAATTCGCCTACGCGGCCTCGCACGACCTCCAGGAGCCGCTCCGAATGGTCGCGAGCTACGTCGAGCTGCTCGCGCGCCGTTACAAGGGCCGCCTCGATAACGATGCTGACGAGTTCATCAACTTCGCGGTTGACGGCGCGCGGAGAATGAAACGGCTCATCAACGATCTGCTTACCTACTCGCGGGCGGGACGTGGCCGCGCGCTGGAACCGGTCCGCCTCGACGAGGCTGTGCAACACGCGCTGACCAATCTCGCGCTGAACATCGAAGAAACCGGGGCCATGGTTACTTGTGATGCAATGCCAACCGTGAGCGGTGACGAATCGCAACTCACCGAGCTTGTGCAAAATCTGGTCGCCAACGCGATTAAATTCTGCGGGGAAAACCCGCCCGCCGTCCACATCTCGGCTGCGCGCAAAGGTTCGTCGTGGCTCATCTCGGTGCGCGACAACGGCATCGGCATCTCATCCGAATACGCCGAACGGATCTTCGTGATGTTTCAGCGCCTCCACGGCCCATCGGATTACCCCGGAACCGGAATCGGCCTTGCCATCTGCAAACGGATCGTCGAGCGCCACGGCGGGAAGATCTGGATGGAATCGCTTCCGGGGCAGGGGACGACATTCTACTTCACATTGCCCGCCAGGGCGGGAGACGGGGACCATGCAAAAGAACATCAGAGCTAAACCCGCGAATATCCTGCTGGTTGAGGACAATCCGGGCGACGTGAGGTTGACCGTGGAGATCTTCACGGAGGGCAAGGTCATCAACAGCCTGGCGGTGGTCTCGGACGGCGTCGAAGCGATGGAGTTTATGCGCCGGCAAGGGCGCCACTCCCGCGCGATGCGTCCGGATCTGGTCCTGCTCGATCTCAACCTGCCCCGCAAGGATGGCCGCACCGTACTTGCGGAAATGAAGGCCGATCCCGACCTGAGGCGAATCCCGGTCGTGATCCTCACGACCTCGCAGGCCGAGTCGGACATCCTAAAGAGCTACGAGTCCCACGCGAATTGCTACATCAGCAAGCCGGTCGCGCTCGAGGAATTTATCGACGTGGTGCGCCAGATCGAGGGCTTCTGGCTCACCATCGTCAAGCTGCCCTCGGACCAAACAGCATGAACACCGGTCCGATCCCGGTCCTTCTCATCGAGGACAATCCCGGCGATTCGCGCCTCGTCCGCGAGGCTTTGGCCGAATGCGGTGCCGTGCGCTTCGAGGTCGAGTGGTGCAAGCGCCTCGACCACGCGCTCAAGCGCCTCAGTGAGAAGGAGTTTGAAGTCATCCTGCTCGATCTATCGCTGCCCGACTGCTCGGCTTCCGAAACTGTCTCGCGCGTCCAGGCGCACGCCAGGAATGTGCCCATCGTCGTGATGACCGGACTCGACGACGAGAAAATCAGTCTCGAATCCGTCAAGGACGGCGCCCAGGACTATCTCGTCAAGGGACAGTTCGATGGGCGCCTGCTCACCCGGGCAATCCGCTACGCGATCGAGCGCATGCGCACGCAGGATGAAATGGCGCGGGCGCGTGACTCCGCATTGGAGGTCGCCGGCCTCAAGTCGGCGTTCCTCGCCAACGTCAGCCACGAGGTCCGCACCCCGATGAACGCGATCATCGGAATGACCCGGATGTTGCTCGACACCCCGCTCAACGACGAGCAAAAGGAGTTCGCACAAGCGGTCTGGTCCAGCGGCCACTCGCTGCTTGGAGTCATCAACGACATCCTCGACTTCTCAAAGGTCTCATCGGGCGGACTCAAGATCCGCGATATTGAGTTCAACCCCACCGAGACCGTCGAGTCGGCGCTGGAAATGTTCGCCGAGCGTGCGCTCGAATCGAGCGTCGAACTCATCTCGTACGTGGATGGCGACGTGCCCGCGCGTCTGCGCGGAGATCCGGACCGGGTCCGCCAGGTGCTTGCGAATCTTATTGGGAACGCCGTCAAGTTCAGCGGAAACGGCGAGGTCGCGGTGCTGGTGCGCAAGGAGTCGGAAACCGAGCGCGTGATGGATCTGCACTTCACGGTGCGTGACAACGGCGCTGGCATCGCGCCGGAAATCCAGCGCACGCTTTTCCAGCCGTTCGTGCAGGGCGATCTCTCGATGACTCGCCGCCATGGCGGCGCCGGTCTGGGCCTCGCCATCTCCGCCCAGATGGTCGAGCTGATGCGCGGACGAATCGGGCTGGAAAGCAAAGTCGGCGAGGGATCTCTTTTCTGGTTCACGGTTCGCCTTCGCAAGTGCGATGCCGTAAACCACCATCGTGATCCGGCCCGCGAACGCCTCTGGGGTCTGCGCGCGCTGGTGGTCGGTTCTGCGCGCGGCGGCTCTGATCTGACCCGCCGCCAGCTCGCGGCCTGGGGAATCGATGCCGACGCTGCGCACAGCGGCGCCGAGGCGCTCACCGCTATCGACGCAGCGCGCCTGGCCCGCAAGCCGTACCGCGTGGCCCTTTGCGACTCGGTGCTTAGCGACATGCCGGGATTGGATCTCGCACGCAAGGCTGGCGCCGGCCTGTCTGGCGCGAAGACTCGGTTCGTCGTCGTTTATCCGATGGGCCAGCGGCCTGCGGATGCATTACTACGCAAGGCGGGCATCAAAGGCAGCCTCGCCAAGCCGCTCCGTCAGACCCAGTTGGCAGGCCTCCTCGCCGACGCCGTCGCGCCCGCCGATGCGCGCGCCACGGCGGGCCGCCAGACCGCGATTTCCGGCACGGTTTTGCCCCCGCGCGAACCGCCCGATCCCGCCGCGCGCGAGGCGCACGCCGGCAAGCGAATCCTTTTGGTCGAGGACCACGCCGTAAATCGCAAGGTCGCGATGAAAATGCTGGAGCGGCTCGGATATCAGGCCGATGCTGTCGCCAATGGAATCGAAGCGCTCGATGCTCTCGAGCACGCTCGCTACGACCTGATCTTGATGGATTGCCAGATGCCCGAGATGGACGGCTACCAAGCCACCCGCGAAATCCGCCGCCGCTACCCGCCTCCACAGCACGTCCCCATCGTCGCCGTTACCGCGCATGCGCTCGAGAGCGATCGGCAAAAGTGTCTCGACGCCGGCATCGACGATTACCTGAGCAAGCCGTTCCTGCCCGAGCAACTCGCCGAGAAGATCGAGAGCGGACTCTTAAGGCACCCCATCGCCGCGCCATTGATGCGGGTCGCGCCCAACCACGCGCCCGCACCCGCATCCGCAATCACGCCGTCCGCCATTGAACGGCTGCGCAGCGCCGCCACCGATGACGCTCCGAACTTTCTGATCGAATTGATCGATACGTTTCTCGCCGACATGGCCGGGCGGCTCACGGGGATGCGCCGCGAATTCGCCAACGGCAATGCGATTTCGATTTCGCGGCTTGCCCACGGCCTCAGGGGCAGTTGCGCCCACTTCGGTGCAGTTGCGCTCATGACGCTATGCGCTCGAATCGAACAACAGGCGGGTGCCGGCCCCATCGAGCCGGTCGGCAACACCCTCGCCCAACTCGAAGTGGAGGCACTCCGTGTCCGAACCGAACTTGAAGCTCAACGAGCAGTCGAAGCGGCCGGTTGAATTTCGCTCGCCGGCGCCGCGCGAAAGTGTCGATGCGCCCTCCGCACCGGTCGCCGCCGCGCGGGGAATGCACCGCATCACTGAAGTCCTGGCCGGCAAACGCTTCGCCTTGCTGGGATTCGACCACCTTGCGTCGGATCGCATCGTCGCGGCCTTCGAACGCGTGCGCGCGCACGCCCGCGTTGTCGCCGGTGACGCCGGTCACCCCGGCCTCAGTCCGCTTGCACGCTTCGACGGATGCATTATCAATGCGTCCACGCAGCTCAATGCGGAGGGCTTGCGTCCCGACGAGGTCCTGATCCACAGCGGCAAGCCGGGGCTGCTGGTCGGCTCGCGCAAGGAAATGATCGATCACGCGTTGAACATTGCTGCGGCGACCTGCGACTTTGTCGTCGAACCGTGGGAGCCGGAGGACCTCCTGTTTCGCGCCTACCGCGTCTGCCGCCACTCCGAAGCGGCCGGCGACTCGCCGGCGCCCGCACGCGGAGATCAGGCGACCATTCTTGTCGCCGATGACGACCCCACCACCACGATGCTCATGACCGCGATGCTCAAGAGTTTGCAAATGACTAGCTGGATCGCACGTGACGGCGCCGAGGCGCTCCGGCTCGCTCGCGAGCTGCGGCCCGATGTCATGCTGCTCGATCTCCAGATGCCCGAAATGGATGGCTTCGAGGTGCTCTCCGCGTTGCGCAACGATCCCGTAACCCGCACCTTGCCCATCATCCTGCTCACCGCCTCCCACGCTGAAACCGACATCGCCCGCGGGTTCTCGCTCGGCGCCGACGACTTCGTCACCAAACCGTTTCACCCGCTCGAGATGATGGCTCGGGTGCGACGGCTGCTCCGCCCGCAGCGCGCGGAATAGGCGCACGCGCGCTCCCGGTTCCCCTTCCCTTTAGGGAAGGGGTCAGGGGTTAGGTCGTCGCTTAGGCAAAGCTCTCTCCTGGCAGGGTGTTGAGAAAAGCCTCGAGTTCCAAGCTCGCAGCCGCGATTCCTCGCGCCCGCCGCGCAGCCGCGCCAATTCTTGCGTCAAATTCGCCGCAGATCGCTCGCCGCGGCTCGTCAATTGATGGCGCGGAACTCGCGTGATAGTTGATTGTTTCCGCACAACCGGTGAGGCGGCGTACCCAAGTGGCTAAGGGAGAGGTCTGCAAAACCTCCATTCACCGGTTCGAGTCCGGTCGCCGCCTCCAGCAAGCCGTCCCGACCGACGGGAGTAATCGTCACTTTATCGCACGACTCTCAATTCGACCGTCGGCATGGGATGCCGTCGCGAGCGGTGAGGGTGCTTGAATCTTCCCCTCTTCCGTAGGGGCGCACGGCTGTGCGCCCTTCTCTGTTTTCTTCTCACCGTCCCGACCAACGGGAGCGATCTGTCGGCGCCCATTCCACTTCATGCCATTGGGAGTCGCGGCTCGCGACCGCTCCCGCTACGGCGGGCGCTCGATCGCTGGCTATTGCTTCACCGCGGGCGGCTCCGCTTCGACGCGACGCACCTTCAGCGCGACCTCACACCCACTAGCGCCTTCGCCGTAGCAGAAATTCCTGAGCACTCCCGGGTCGCCGCCCCGCTCATCCCGCGCGAAGCTCGGGCACGTCCAACTGCCGCCCGCCGAGCGGTAGAGCGCAACCGCGAAGTATCTCCCCTGCGGCAGCACGCCGGCGGCCGGCTCACTCGCACGCGCCTCATCGGTGCGTACCACCGTAAATCCGTCGTGCCCGCCCGTCGGCGTAAGCACCATGAAAAACACCTGCCATTGCCGCCCGTCATGTGCGGAGAACTCGTAATGCATCGCACGATTGTCCGAAAAGACCGGCTTGTCGCGGCACAGCCACGGCCGCGGCTGCTGAGATTCGGCGCTCGCGACGCGCGGGAGGCCGGCGCTGAACGCGCACAGGCCGGCTGCGCCGATCAGAGCAGTGCGAACCACGATTCGCGCGCGCATCCTGCTCCGCAGCATCAATGTCCGTTGCGCCCTAGCAGGGTGTTGAGAAACCTCGAAAAATCCCAAATGTGCCGGCCTTGTCTCTCAACGCCCTGCGTGAAGACTGGCTTCGTTCCTAAACTTCTCTCCCGCCTCGGGAGAGACAAGAGTGAGGGCGCAGGCGGCTGAAATAGTTTTTCAACCGCTTGCTTGGGGCGGGGTGTCTGCTGCGCCGCCACTCATGCCGCGAGTGCTATCAACGCGCCGACGATCGCGCCGAGCTTCGCGTCCTTGGGCGTGAACACCAGCTTGATTCCAAGTTCGAGCAGCGCGGCACGGTCTCGCTCAGGAATGATTCCGCCGATCACCACCTTGACGCGGTCCGCCTTGCGTTCCCGAAGCAATGCCATCGTCTCGCGCGCGATGTTCATATGCGCACCGGCGAGGCTCGAGATTGCCAGGATGTCCGCGTCCTCTTGCAGAGCAGTCTCGACCAATTGTGCCGGCGTCTGCTTGAAGCCCGCCAATACCACTTCCATCCCCGACTGGAGGCATGCCTGCGCGAGCAGTTTCACCGCATTGATGTGGCCGTCGAGACCCGCCTTGCCCAGCGCAATCTTGATGCGCCTCGGCGCCCGCGGCACGTTCAGCGCGACGCGCCCGGCCCCATCTTCGAGCACCGGCGGAGTGTATCTGCCTCGCGTCGCGCTCTCGATGGTTGACGACCACTCGCCGACCGTGCCTCCCGCGCGCGCGAGCTCGAGCGTCGGCTCCATCACCGGACCGCCTTCGCGCGCCGCGCGGTCGAGCGCTTCGCGTGCCCGTGCGACCGCGCCCTGATCGCGTTCGCCGCGCCAGCGCTTGATCGCCTCGATGCGTTCGTTCGCTGCCGCCGCCCCGCCCGCGCCGTCATCTGAGGATGGCGGCATTTCAGCGAGCCCGATCTCGCCCAGGAACGAGTTCACGCCCACCCGTACTATCTCGCCGCTCTCGAGCCTGCGCTGCCGGTCGGCAAGTTGGTGCGTCAGCTCCGCGCTTATGATCGATATCGATCGCGAGTAGCCGGCCGCGCGCAGCTTCATTGCAATCGCCTTGGCGCGTTCCGCAGTCTCATCTGTGAGCTTCTCGATCACCCGGCTCCCCTCAAAAATGTCGGGATACTTCGCAATCTCGGTTTCGAACATCAGAATTTGCTGCGTGCGCAGGCTCAGCAGTTGCTCGGCCTGATCCGGGAGCGCCAACGCTTCGCGGAATCCGGGCAACTGCAGCGCATTGACGCGCGCGCCCGCCGAAAGCAGCACCGGCAAGGCTTCGTATGCGATACGGATGATGTTGACCTCGGGTTGCTGCGCCGTGAGCGTGAGCGATCGCACCTGGCAGCCCGCGCGGAATGCGACGTTCTCGATTCCGTATTCGGTCTCGCAGAGCTCGCGCCACAGCTTGAAATACGCCCGCACCTTGCAGATTTCGGGCACCAGCTCGATGCCGCTGTTGATGAAAAACGAAATACGCCTGACCGTGCGCTCGAATGCGCCCCGGTCTAGTTCGCTGCGCAGCGCGTCCAGCAACAGCATCGCGTTGCCGAAGGCGTAGCCAATCTCCTCCGCCGGCCCCGCGCCGCTCTCCATGTAGTGGTAGCCGCAGCAGTTGATCGGATTCCAGTTGGGCGCCCGATGCACGGTGAAGCTGATCAGTTCGGTGGAAAGGCGCAACGAGACTTCCGGTTGGAATATCGACGTCCCGCGCGCGACGTACTCCTTGAGCAGGTCGTTCTGAGTCGTGCCGCGAAGTTCCGTCCACGCGACTCCGTGTTTTTCGGCGACCACCAAGTACAGCGCCAGGATGAAGGGCGCGGTCGCGTTGATCGTCATCGACGTGTTGATCGATCCTAGCGGGATGCCCTCGAAGAGCGCCTCCATGTCGCGCCGGTGACAGATCGATACGCCGGCCTTGCCGACTTCGCCCGCCGCGACCAGCGCATCGGGGTCGTATCCGTTTTGCGTGGGCAGGTCGAATGCGATCGAAAGCCCGCGCTGCCCCTGCGCGAGGTTCGCTCGAAACCGCTCGTTTGCCTGCTGCGCGTCGCCGAATCCCGCGTAAGTGCGGATGATCCACGGCTCGCGTTGCTTAAGCGCCGGTTCGGCTTTCAATTTCACTTGTTTGGCGGCCAATTCGGGCACTCCGTCCCGTCGCGGCAGCCTCAAGCGTAGTTGCCGAGGTCCCCCGATTCCAGCAGGCTTTGCGAGGGTGCTAGGTGGCCGCCCGGGAAGTGTCGCCCGCGCTTTCCGCCTCAACCCGCAGGGTGAGGTCCGTCGCGAGTCGCTCGACCAGCCCCGCCGGACGCATTCCAGCGTAGTCGCGCACTTCGATTACCGGCACGCGCGTCCGCTCGCGCAGCATCGACAACGCCTCTTCGCCTGCGCGCCGCCGCGCAAGCTCCGCGCGCGCGAGTTCCTTCAAATGAGAGCGCGGCGCACTGACGGCCGCCGCGTCGGTCAGGCTCGCAATGTCACGTTCGTCAAACTCCACTGGAACATGCCGGTTGAACAGAATTGCTCTGGGCTTAAGCTTCATCTCAGCGAGCGCGTCGAACGTCTCGAGCGTTTCGGAAACCGCCAGCGCCTCCGGCGTCGTCACCTGAATGATCGCGGTCGTCCGGGAGTCCCGCAAAGTCCGCCCGATGTTGTCCGCTTCGCGCCCAACAATGCTTTCGCCAAATGTTTGCCTCGCCGCAGAAGGCATCCGCAATAATGAGAGTGCCTGCCCGCTCGCCGGCGCATCGACGATGATCAAACCCCAACGCCGCGAGCGGGTTGACGTGCGATCCCCGTGCCCGGCGACCCTCTGCCGCCGCCGCGCTCGTCGTCCTTCGCCGTGGCGCGTCCACCCAAGTCGTCCGCCGCCGCGATCAGATGGCTCGGTGTCCGTTCGCCGTTCAAGCTCATAGCACACCTTCCCCAGCATCATCAGTTCCTTTATCCCCGGCGCAGCTTGAATGAAGAACTGATAAAGGCGGCTCGCGAACACTGCGTGAAGTAGAGCGCGGCCCGGAACCACGAGCCTGAGGTACTCTTCAAGGGCTTGGCGGCCGTCGAGGAGAGCGACCGAAACGCCATTTCCTGCGTCGAACGGTTCGAACTTCGGCACAACTCCGAACAGCGCGTTTCTCGACGCGCGAGAGTCGCACTCCATCACGATGGCGTGCGTGCCGCTTGCGGCGCCGACGCGCGCAAGCGCCGCGCAAACCGTGGTCTTTCCTACTCCGCCTTTGCCGAGGACGATCAGGAGGCGACGCGTGAAAAGTTCGCCGAGCATACGCCGCCGCGCGGGCTTCGCTGCGTTGCGCGCCCTACCAGCGGAGCAGATTCGCTCCCCAAGTGAGCCCGCCGCCGCACGCGTTGAGCATTACGAGGTCGTTGTCGTGGATGCGTCCTTGCTCGAGCGCTTCGTCGAGCGCGATCGGGACGGACGCTGCTGACGTATTGCCATATTGGTCGATGTTGGTGAATAACTTCTGCGCGGGGATGCCCAGACGCTCCGCGACCGCGTCGATGATGCGCAGGTTCGCTTGGTGCGGTACCACCAGGCTGATGTCGTCGAGCGAAACGCCCGCCCGCTCGGCGACGTGCCGAGTGACTTCTTCCATGCTCTTGACGGCAATCCTAAAGAGTTCTGGACCCTTCATTTTGATCGCGTCGTCGGCCGATCGCCGCGCCTCGGAATCAATCGTCGCGCGCGCGCCGGTCGCTCGCACAGAAAGCAGATTTCCGAATTCGCCGGCTGAGCGCATCAAGCTTGCGAGCACGCCCCGCGGACCCGCCTCGTGGACGAGGACTGCCGCGCCCGCGCCGTCGCCGAACAGCACAGCGGTACGACGATCGCTCCAATCGACCATGGTGGACAGCGCGTCGGCTCCGATCACGAGCACTCGTTTCCAATCGCCAGCACGCATCGACGCGTCCGCGACTGAAAGCGCATAGACAAAGCCCGAGCACGCGGCGGCGACGTCGAACGCGGGAATCGACGAGACGCCGAGGGCATATTGAATCTGGCAAGCGAACGAAGGAAACGCGTACTCCGAAGAGACCGTGCCTGCGACGATCGCGTCGAGCTCCGAGGGCTTTAGACCCGCACGATCGAGCGCGGTTCGTACCGCCCGCATCGCCACCTCGGCGAGTGACTCTCCGCTGCGCAGCGCATAACGCTGGCCGATTCCGGTGCGCGAACGAATCCACTCATCGGACGTGTCGAGAAAGCGTTCGAGGTCCTGGTTGGAAACCGGCGTGCGAGGTGTGGCGCGTCCCGTGCCGACAATTCTGGAACCCATAGGATTACCGTGGGACGGTTCGGTCAGACCGCGCGGAACGCGAGCGTCGTATTGGTGCCGCCGAAACCGAACGAGTTGTTCAGCGCGACACGAATCTTTGCAGGGCGTGCGCGGTTGGGTACGTAGTCGAGGTCGCACTCAGGGTCGGGGGTGTCTTGGTTGATGGTGGGCGGGATCATGCCGTTGCGCATCGCGAGTATCGTGTAGGCTGACTCGATCGCTCCCGCCGCACCGAGCGTGTGTCCGGTCATCGACTTCGTCGAACTAACCGCAATCTTCGCCGCGCGCTCGCCGAACACGTGCTTGATCGCCTGTGTCTCCGCGAGATCGCCCTGAGGAGTCGAGGTGCCGTGGGCGTTGATGTAATCGATCTCGTTGGGGTCGATGTCGCCGTCTTCCAGGCACAGGCGCATGCATCGTGCCGCGCCCTCGCCCTCGGGCGCCGGATGCGTGATGTGATGCGCATCGCCGTTGGCGGCATAGCCGCACACTTCCCCAAAAATTGTCGCGCCGCGCGACACCGCCAGTTCCCGCTCTTCGAGTATCAGTGCCGCCGCACCCTCCGCGAATACGAAACCGTCGCGCGCCTTGTCGAACGGACGGCTCGCGCGCTCGGGTTCGTCGTTGCGAGTAGAAAGCGCTCGCATCGCGATGAAGCCGCCGACGCCCAGACCAGTCAGCGCCGCCTCCGAGCCCCCCACAATCGCCGCGTCAAGGAACCCGAGGCGGATCATGCGGTACGATTCGCCGATTGCGTGGCTGCCCGACGCACATGCGCTGGTGGTCGTGAGATTCACGCCCTTGGCGCCGTAGCGAATGGCGATGTGGCCGGGGGCCAGGTTGCCGATGATCTTCGGTATGAAGAACGGCGAGACGTGCTTCAAGCCCGTCCGGAGGTAGTTGAGGTGGGATTCCTCCAGCGTCGTGAGGCCGCCGATGCCAACCCCCATCATCACGCCGACGTGCGCGGCCAGCTCGTCCGAGATCTTAAGACACGACTGGCGCATCGCCTGCTCGGCGGCGCCGACGGCGTACTGGATAAAGAGGTCCATCTTCTTGACGTCGCGCCTCTCGATCCAGTCCTCGGGTACAAAGTCCTTCACCTCGCCCGCAATTCGGACTGGGAACGTCGATACGTCGAATCGCGTTATCTGCGCCACGCCGGAGCGACCCGCCATTAGCGCTTCCCAATTCTTGTCCACTCCCGTCCCGAGCGGAGTCACCAGTCCAAGTCCGGTCACTACGACGCGGCGATCCAGCAGTTGTCTCATCGAGGCCCGCCATCCTCCACAAGCGTTACCGCACATCTTCTATCAAATCGCCGTTGCGGTCGAGAACGTAGCTGGCACAGGTGTTGATGGCGCCGGGTGTAATTCAGGATTGAAACTTGAACCGCCGTACGTCGGATGAAACAATTATGGAGTGTCAGCAGATCTGCGTGCGGACGATCCATTCGTCAGGCTCACCGAAAACCTCCGCGAACTCGAAGTCGTAATCGGTGAGAAGGCGCGGCCCGTGGTGGCGGAGGTGCGCGCGGGACTCACCGAGGCCCTGGCGCTCCGCGAGCGCGGCGACGTGGCCGCGGCGCTCGATTCGATTCGCCGAGCTATGGAACGGCTCGCGATGCTCGCCACCGAACTTGACGCCGATGAGGGGCTGCTGATGCGAGCTATCGCAGCGCGCTTCACCGACGCGCTCAATGTCGGCCGCAAGGGCGCAGCGAAGGAGGCGGTCAACCTGATGCGTCACAAGGCCGGCGATACCAAGGATGAACCGAACAAGGACTGGTGAGGCGGCCGATCATCGCGAACCACTCGCGCAGAAATCATTGGCCGGGTTTGTCCTCGTAACGCGGTGCGAGCGGCCGCGGGTGCAAATTGAAAACCGCGGCGCACTCGCCGCCCAACAAATCATTCGGGTGATACCTTGGCGCTAGCAGCGGAAGTCAGAGCGGCGAAGACGAACATCGACGAGCTGTGCATCAATTCGATCCGCGTGCTCGCGATCGACGCGGTGCAGAAGGCCAACTCGGGACATCCCGGGATGCCGATGGGCATGGCGCCGTCTGCATACCTCCTGTTCACCCGCTTCATGCGGCACAACCCGCGCAACCCCAAGTGGTACGGCCGCGATCGGTTCGTGCTGTCGGCGGGTCACGGTTCGATGTTGTTGTACGCGCTGCTTTATCTGACCGGCTACGATCTAACGCTCGATGACATCAAGCAGTTTCGACAGTTGGGCAGCCGCACGCCCGGACATCCGGAGAATCATCTGACACCTGGCGTCGAGACGACCACCGGACCGCTCGGCCAGGGGTTCGGCAACGGCGTCGGGATGGCGATCGCTGCGCAACACATGGCGGCGCGCTACTCGGGGGACTCCGGCGATCTTTTCGATCATCGGGTATTTGCAATCGTCAGCGACGGCGACCTGATGGAAGGCGTCGCAAGCGAAGCCGCATCGATCGCGGGGCACCTTGGTCTGGGCAATATCGTCTATCTCTATGACGACAATCACATCACCATCGACGGCGCCACCGCGCTCTCGTTCTCCGAAGATGTCTGCAAACGCTTCGATGCGTACGGATGGCACACGCAATCGGTCGAAGATGCCAACGATCTCGCTGCGCTCACCCAGGCGATCGAAAACGGTTGCGCCGAGACGTCGCGGCCGTCGCTGATTCGCGTCCACTCGCACATCGGCTACGGAAGCCCTCACAAGCAGGATACGTCCGACGCGCATGGCAAGGCGCTCGGCCCGGATGAAGTGAAACTGACGAAACAGTTCTACGGCTGGCCGGTTGAGCCCGCCTTTTACGTTCCGGACGAGGCGCTCGCGCGGACGCGCGCATGCGTCGAACGTGGAGAGCGGCTCGAAGCCGAATGGAACCAGCGCTTCGCCGAATACGCACGCGCGCATGGCCGCGAGGCGTCGGAGTTCAATGCGATGCTCGCCGGAGAGCTTGCGGCCGGATGGGACTCCGATCTACCCAAGTTCACCTCCAAGGACACGCTCGCTACCCGCGAGTCAGGTTCCAGGGCGCAGGCGGCGATCACCGCCAAGGTTTGGAATCTGTTCGGTGGCGCCGCCGATCTAAACGAATCGACGTTCACCGACGTCAAGGATGGCCGGAGCTTCGAGCGAGGCGATTACGCCGGCCGCAACCTTCACTTCGGGATTCGCGAGCACGGAATGTGCTCGATTCTAAACGGAATCGCGCTTCACGGCGGTTTTATTCCTTACGGTTCGACCTTCTTTGTTTTCACCGACTACTGCCGTCCGTCGATCAGGCTTGCCGCGCTGATGGGTCTGCACGTCGTTTACATCCTCACGCATGATTCGATCGGCCTGGGCGAGGACGGACCGACGCACCAGCCCGTCGAGCACCTGCTGGCGATGCGTGCGATCCCCAACTTCACGCTTATCCGCCCCGCTGACGCCAATGAGGCGGTCGAGGCATGGCGCGTCGCGATGACGCACAAGGGCGGACCAGTGTTGCTCGCCTTGTCGCGCCAGAAGCTTCCGACGTTCGACCGTACGGTCGTAGCGCCGGCCGGCGGACTCGCGCGCGGAGCGTACGTACTTTCAGAGACAAAAGGGCGCAGCGCCGAGATCATATTGATCGCAACCGGTTCGGAAGTTCAGCTCGCAGTCGGCGCGCAGGCGGAGCTTGAAAAGCGGGGTAAAGCGGCGCGCGTGGTGAGCATGCCGAGCTTTGAATTATTCGAGAAGCAGGACCAGGCGTATCGCGATTCCGTGCTGCCGCCCGCAATCCGCAAGAGGCTGGCGATCGAAGCGGGCGTACCGCTGTCGTGGCACCGCTGGGTTGGACCCGAGGGCGATATCATCGCAATGGCGACGTTCGGCGCCTCGGCGCCGTACCAGGAGCTGATGAAGCACTTCGGCTTCACGGTCGAGAACGTAGTCCAGCGCGCGCTCAAATTGCTTTCACCCTGACGCCCGCTTGCGCCGCGGCCGCGCGCAGAACGCATCGCGCCGAATTGTCATCAAGGAGCGACGACGATCATGGCGAATGCTGAAAACCCTCTCAGAATATTGGAGCACTTCGGGCAGAGCGTTTGGCTCGATTACATCCGCCGCCATCTCCTGAGTTCCGCCGAGTATCGGCGCATGCTTACCGAGGACGGCCTCAAGGGAATGACGTCGAACCCGACCATCTTCGAAAAGGCGATCGGCGGCTCGACTGATTACGACGACCAGCTCAAGGAACTCGCGCCGTCCAATAAGAGCATCGACGAAATCTACGAGGCGCTGTCGTTTACCGACATTCGGATGGCGTGCGACGCGCTGCGCCCGCTCTACGACCAGACGGGCGGTCTCGACGGTTTCGTGAGTTACGAGGTCTCGCCGCTTCTGTCGAACGATACGCAGGGAACCCTTGCCGCCGCGCGACGCTATTGGAAGGCGATCGCCCGGCCCAACTTGATGATCAAGGTCCCAGCGACGCCCGCCGGCCTGCCCGCAATCGAGCAGCTACTTGCCGACGGCCTCAACATCAACATCACGTTGATGTTCTCGATCAAGCATTACCAGGCGGTAGCCGAAGCCTACCTTCGCGGACTCGAGCGCCGCGCGACGCAAGGCAAACCGCTCGATAGAAGCGCCTCGGTGGCGAGTGTATTCGTGAGCCGCGTCGAAACGCTGGTGGACAAGCGCCTTGATGAGAAGCTCAAGGCGCGACCCGATGAGGCGGTCGCAGCGTTGCGTGGTTCTTCGGCCGTAGCCAACTCGCAGCTGATCTACGAAAAGTTCAAATCAATCTTCTCGAGCGACAGGTTCAAGGCGCTCGAGCAGAAAGGGGCACGTGTGCAGCGCCCGCTGTGGGCATCGACCGGCACCAAGAATCCAGCCTACAGCGATATCAAGTACGTGCAGGAACTGATCGGGCCGCACACCGTCAACACGATGCCTCCGGCGACGATGGATGCGTATCGCGATCACGGCACGCCGCGCGCGACGCTCGAAGAAGGGATCGATGATGCCCGCCGCACCGTCGAGCAGCTCGCGCGGGCAGGCATCGATCTCAACGTGATCGGCGAAGAGCTCCAGGACGAAGGCGTCAAGCTGTTTGCGAAATCCTTCGAGGATCTCCGCGACGTAATCTCTGCGCGGCGCAAGGCCCTGGTGGCGGGCGCGTTCGATCGCCAGACCATTCACGCCCCGGGGTACCAGAAACAGATCCAGGCGATGTACGACGAGCTCGACAAGAAGGAATTTCCTGCGCGGCTGTGGCGCAAGGATCCTGCCCTTTGGAAGAGTGATGGCGGCCACGAGGCGATCATCCGCAACGCCCTCGGCTGGCTCACCGTGCCCGAGATGATGACCGAGCAAGCGGACAATCTGCGCGCGTTTGCCAATGAGGTCCGCAGCGACGGCATCCGCGACGTTGTGCTGCTCGGAATGGGCGGCTCGAGCCTTTGCCCGGAGCTTTTCGCTCGCACCTTCCCGAGCGCGCCGGGCTACCCGCGCCTGCAGGTGCTCGATTCGACCGTCCCAGGCGTGATTCGCGCGGTCGAGAAGGCGATCGATCCAACCAAGACGCTATTCATCGTCTCGAGCAAATCTGGCGGCACCATCGAGACGCTGTCGCACTACAAGTCGTTCTTCGAAATCGTAAAGCAAAAGTCCAGGGAGCCCGGACGCAATTTCATTGCGATCACCGACCCGGGCACCGGCCTCGAAAAGATCGCGCGCGAGAATGGATTCCGCCGCGTGTTTTTGAATCCACACGATATCGGCGGAAGATACTCGGCGCTGTCCTATTTCGGGCTGGTGCCCGCGGCGCTGATTGGCATGGACGTACCAACGCTGCTCGATCGTGCGATTCGTATGGTGCACAGTTCCGCCGGATGTTTGCGGGTGCCTGAAAACGCGGGCGTGAGCCTCGGCGGTGCGCTCGGGACCATCAAGAAGGCAGGGCGCGACAAAGTCACCTTCATCGTTTCGCCGTCGATTGGTGCATTCGGGCTGTGGGTGGAGCAGCTGATCGCGGAGAGCACCGGCAAGGAGGGAACCGGCCTGGTTCCGATTTGCGACGAACCGCTGGTAGATGCGAAGTGCTACGCGAAGGACCGCGTGTTCGCGTACTTGCGGCTCGCGGCGGCAGTCGATGCCGCGCAGGATCGGGCTGTCGAGGCGCTCAAGCAAAGCGGCGCACCCGTGGTTACGATCTCGGTCGGCGAGAAGATCGACCTCGGCGAGGAATTCATGCGTTGGGAGATCGCGACCGCAACCGCGGGTTCGATTATCGGCATCGACGCGTTCGATCAGCCGAATGTGCAGGAGAGCAAGGACAACACCAACCGGCTCCTCAAGCAATTCGAGCAGTCGGGAAAGCTTGTAGCACCCGCGCCCGACGCCGAAAGCGGGGACCTCGCGGTGTACGTCGGCGCGGAGGTGAAGGAGGCGACGGCCGGTGCGCAGGGATTTGGCGGCGTGTTGCGTGGATTCGTGAAACTCGCCCGGCCCGGCGATTATCTCGCGGCCATGGCGTACGTGGTACCGAGTCCGATGGTAGAGCGCGATATTGCGGCGGTTCGCGCGGCGGCGATAGAGCGATGCGGAATCGCGACGACATTCGGGTATGGTCCGCGCTTTCTGCATTCGACCGGGCAACTTCACAAGGGCGGTCCGAACACGGGGCTTTTCCTGCAGATCACGCAGGACCATCCGGACAAGATCGCGATTCCGGGTGAACCTTACGACTTCGCGATTCTGCATCAGGCCCAGCACCTCGGCGACTTTCAATCACTGGAGACCCATGGGCGCCGTGTCATTCGGGTGCATCTGAAGGGTGCCGATCCGGCCGCTGCGCTCGGAACTCTTAAGACTGCCTTGATCGATGCGATGGGAAAGTAGCGGAGCCGGCGGCCAAAGGCACGCGACATGAGCAGTCCACATATTCAAGTACTTGACGACGCGCGATCATTGTACGTGCGCGGGGCGGAAGAGATCGCGCATATTGCCGGGGAGGCGATCTGTACGCATGGCGAGTTCAGGCTGTGCCTCGCTGGAGGGTCAACACCCGCCGCAACTTACGAATTGCTCGCGACGCGCTTCAGCCACAGCATCGATTGGAGCGAGGTGCAGTTCTTTTGGGGCGACGAACGGTGCGTACCACCTGATCATCCGGCGTCCAACTTCGGCATGGCGCATCGAACCCTGCTCGCATCGCTGCCGCTCCGTCCGGAGCAGGTGCACCGAATATCCGGCGAAATCGCGCCCGCCGAAGGCGCTGCACTTTACGAGCAGGAACTGAAGCGCGCATTCTCGTTAGGCGCCGCAGAGTTTCCGCGGTTCGATCTTGTTCTGCTCGGTCTCGGCGAGAACCGCCACACCGCGTCGCTATTTCCCGGCAACGCCGCGATCCGCGAGTCGCGCCGGCTTGCCGTCGCGGTAGAGGTTGACGCGGAGCAACCCAACCGCATCACCATTACGCCGCCGGTCATCAACAGTGCCCAGCGCGTCATGTTCCTGGTCGCGGGAGATTCGAAGGCGGACGCGGTGCGTGATGTGATCTCTGGACCGCGCGATCCCGGCCGATTCCCTGCGCAGATCGTCGCGCCGGCCAACGGCGAGATCATCTGGCTGCTCGATCGCGCCGCAGCGAAGTTCCTGCCCGAACGTTGAGACCGCTGGCTCGACAGCCACACGCCGGCGGCTGCTAGATTAGGCTCATGCTGCGCTTTGCCGCACGCCACTTCACCGCCATCCTGCTGTTGGGCGTGCTTGGCTGGTGGACAGTGTATTACCTGCCGGGCACGCCATCGTTTACAGTTCTACAGCTGAAACGTGCGATCGACGCGCGCAGCGGCCAACAAGCGGCGAACTATGTGGATTTCGCCAGCGTGGTGCGAACCGCCGGGTATGAAATGGTCAAGAAGCGCGGCGGCGGTGATCCATTCGGTCAGCTGCTCGGCAAGGGGGCGATCGATTTGTTCACCGGGCCGATGGCGGGGATCGTCCGCGCGTGGGCGGTGCAGCGGGTGGATGAAGGGTCGCGCGACGTGCAGATGCCCGCAGCCGCGGTGGCGGGTGCAATCGTCTTGATGCATCGCGATGGTGACACTGCGGCGACCGCCTTCGATGACCGCCGCGGTCGCAAGTGGGACATTCGAATGGCGCGCGGGAGCGATGGCCGTTGGCGGATCACCGAAGTTCGCAACATCGACGAGCTTCTCCGTGATTTGCAGATGCGCGAAAGCCGTCGCGAGCCACCGCACTAACGCGCCGCGCGTTTACCACCAAATCGTTGACCGCTAAACTTGAACATGCGCGCCCGGACGATCGCGCTCGGCCGCGCATCCGTTTGAACACCTCGATGCTAGGATTGCGTGGAGATTGCACGCCTGTGGCGTGCCGCCGCGCGCGCCGCGCAGTCCGCCGGAACTTCGGGCCCACTTCAGAATGAGGATATTCTCGCATCGCTACCTCCGCATCGCAGCGCTCGCGGTGGCCGGACTGATCATTTTCGCCGGCTTCGCAGCGGCGCTCATCTTGTGGAACCAGGACAAGATCATCGCGTCGCTGCTCGCTTCGGTGAAGGAGAGAACCGGCGCCGAAATCAGCGCGCGCTCGGCCGCGTTCAGGATTCGCAGCGGGCTGGTCATCGTGCTCGATGAGCCCACAGTGGTCGCGGGCGGACGCGAGGTCGTGAAGCTCGAATCGCTGCGCGTGGTATTGGGGTGGCGTGCGATCATCTTCAATCGTGGATTGCCGCTCCGTTCGCTGATTCTCGAACGTCCCCAGCTCGTCGTAGCCGCACAGGAGTTTGCGGCCAGCGAGACCGCATGGCGCCATCCGGGCGAACGAACGCTCCAGGAGTTGTTAGGCCAGCTCGAATGGCTTTCGGCAGCGACGCGGCGGATCGAAGTCGTCGACGCCGTCGTGCGCGATGACCAGGGCGAGCTGGTCTGCGATGACCTCGACGCAGTCGCGTACAAGATGCGCGGGGATTGGAACCGCTGGCGCGTGGGATTCAACGCCTCAGCCGCGCGTCCGCCGGTCGAGGGTCTCCGGCTCTCGGGCGATGTCACGCTCGGTTACTCCGGCTCGGAATCCGAGGACGCGATTGCAAAAGGAAAGCTCTGGTTTTGGGAGGCGCCGGTCGACCTGCTCGATTCTCCGCGGATCAAACCAAGTGGACAGCTCCAGGGCGTGATCGAGATCAACGTGACGCGGGACGGCGCCGCGCGCGGCAACGTTCAGTTCGATGTTCACCGGCTCGTAGTTCGCGGGGACGCGGTCGGTGCGGCGCTTGACCTCGGCGACTTTACGCTGCGGGCCTCGTTCAAAGCGTCTGCCCGCCAATACCAACTCACCGATCTAACCCTGGCGAATCCCGATCGTCAGGTGATCGGCGGCCAGCTCACGATCGATGAACCTTATTCGGCGAATCCAAATGTCGCGATCACGGTGAGCGGTTTCGAAATCGACGTCGCCAAGGCGAAGCAACGGATCGATGCCGCGACCGGCGTGCCGCGCGAAATCAAAGACGCGCTGGTCGCGATTGAGTCGGGAACCGTCACGATTGAAAGCGCATCACTCGCGGCGACGAGCGCGAAATGGCGCGCGGCCGAGCCCGAGCTGCTGCGGCGCGGCCTGGTTTTGAATGCGACCCTGAGCAACATCGCGATACAGCCTCCCGCGAAAACCAAGTTGCCAGCGGTGCAACGCTTGTCAGCCCGCGTCGCATTTGAAAAAGGCGCGCTTACGGTTACTCAAGGCAGCGCGCGCGTCGGCACTTCGACCGTGGAGGCGCTACGCGCGAAGGCGAGCTTCCCCGCCAGCGGTGACGGAATCGCGTACGACGTCACGGTTCGCGGCGACGCGGTGCTCGACGAGCTTCTCCCGGCGATCGAACACGAGCTTGCAACCCGGAAGATGGAAGTGTCGGACCGCTTCAGGTCGCTTTCCGGGCGAATGCGGTTCGACGTGCAGGCCGCCGGTCGAATGCGCGAAGGTCGTGCTGAAGCACCGCAACGCTATGCGCTTCGGCTCGAGCCTCGCAACGCACGCCTCGAGCTCAAGGAACCACCGAGTGCCGTCGAGATAACCAGCGGAACCCTCCTGCTTGATCCGGACTCGGTGAAAGTCAACCAGTTCGTAGCAAACGATCGCAGCGGAACTGCACGCATCAACGGGGACTTGAAGCTCACTGCGAACGGCCCGAGCGCGAAGGGGATCGATGTCGAGCTCCACGCGATCCTGGCGCAAGATTGGCTTCCCCTGGTCGTCGATCCCGCCGCACTCATGCCGAGCGGCCCAATGAGCGGAAGCATTTCGGTCCGAAACGATCCGGGGGTGGCCGGCCGCTTCCACGTGAACGGCGAGCTGGTACTCAGCGACGGGAGCGTCCAGCTGGGCTTTCTGCGCGCACCAATCGTCACCAAGACCGCAACTTTCAAGTTCACCGAACACAACCTCGATCTTCAAATGACACAAGCGACGCTCGAAGACTCGCCCATCGACTTTCGTCTGGTCGTCGCGGATCTCAGCAAGCCTGTGCTCGAGATTTATGCGACGGTCGATCAGCTGGACTTCGAGGCGATGAAGTTCGTCAAGATGCCATGGTCACCGCGCAGCAAATCGGGTTTCTTCGACGTCGCGGCGAAGGGGCATATCGAGATCAGGAAGGGCAACCTGGCCGCGTTCCAGATGTCGCAAGTCAAGACTGATTTCGTCACCCATAGAGGTGACTGGCGCGTGTACAACTACAGCGCCGTGTCGTACCGCGGTCAGATGAACATCGATTTGAGCGGCCGCAAGAAGGATTTCTGGCTGCACATGAAGGGAACCATCAAGGGCATGGAGGCCGGCCCGCTGTTCCAACTATCCAACCCGAATGCGGAACCCGTCATGGTCGGCAAGATGGATCTCATGGCCGACCTGTGGGCAGACACCGGAGAAGAATTCTTCAAGACGCTGGCTGGGACCGCGTCGATCACCGCCCGGGATGGGCGGCTTAATCGGTTAACACTACTCTCGCGGATGCTTGAGTTTGTCGACTTGAAAAGTTGGCTGACTGCCAGGTTCCCGGATCCTCGCCTGGCCGGCCTGCCGTTCGACTTGGTTCTTGCAGACCTGAAGGGGAACCGGGGCAACTTTTGGACGGACAATTTCTTGCTCCACGGCCCCGCGATGGAGATCTCGGCGCTCGGCAGCATCGACATCGGCGACAGCAAATTGAACATGGAAATTGGCATGTCGCCATTTCGAACGGTGAACTGGCTCATCGAACAGGTTCCGCTGATCGGCTCGAACGTCGCAGAAGGCACCGGCCATCTGGTCGCGGCGTACTTTCAGGTCTCGGGTCCGATTAGCGATCCTACCGTCGTGCCAAAGCCGATAACCTCTGCCGCCGCTTTCTTCAAGAAATTCTTCAGCATTCCGGTCAACGTGGTACGTCCAAAAACCATAAAGTGACGCGCCGTCCAACCCTGGTCGTGTTCTGCCGCGAACCGGTGGCAGGGCGCACCAAGACTCGGCTGATCGGACCACTCAGCGCGCGCGGCACCGCGGCGTTTGCCGACGCGTTTATCAACGACACGCTCGCGAAGGCGCGCGCGATGCAGCCCCGGCGCCTCGTGATCGCAGCGAATGCCCGCCGGCGCGCGGCCGCGAGTCAATACTTCAGGCGGCTTGCGCGCAAATACCGCACCGAGCTGATCGACCAGGGCCGCGGCGATCTGGGCCGCCGAATGGCGCGAGCACTCGCTCCCTTTGCACAGGAAGGCGCGCTCTTGCTCGGTACTGACGTTCCTTCGTTGCCGCGCGCCGCGTTGAAAAAGCTTGTGTCACTTCTCAATCGATGCCGGGTCGTCGTCGCTCCGAGCCTCGACGGTGGCTACTATGCGATCGGAGTTCGCGGCGCGCTGCCGCCAGTGTTCGATCGCATGGCGTGGGGCGGTCCACGGGTGTTCGCGCAAACGCAGCGAAGACTCGATCGCGCGCATGTCCGGTACCAGATCGGACCGGCATGGTACGATGTCGATGAGTGGGGCGACCTCGCAGTGTTGCTCGAACATCTTAGGATCTTGACTGGGCGGCGCGGCGCCTCAACCCATCCGTGCCCGGCTACCGGCGCGCTCGCGAGGCGGCTTGGACTGCTTCCAGATCGCGGCTAGATTACAGACTTGCCTTTTCGTTCTGCGGGCGCGCCGATGATCGAACTTGTGCTTTATAGCAAGCGCGACTGCGAGCTGTGCCGCGAAATGGAAGAGCTGCTCGCGTCGGAGTTGTCAGGGGTTGGCGCCAGGCTCGAACGAATTGAAATCGACGGCGATCCGGAACTCGAGACGCGCTTTGGCATCGAAGTTCCGGTGCTGTTTGTGAACGGACGCAAGGCTTTCAAGTACCGGGTCGGCCGCCACGAACTTAGAAAGCGGCTTGCGAGGGAGGCGCGCCCCTAATGGCTTCGCGGCCTGCGTCGGCGCGGCTGGTCCTTGTAACCGCTTCCAGCGAAGAGGAAGCGGCTTCGATCGCTCGCGCGCTGGTCGCAGAACGTCTTGCGGCATGTGTCAACCTCGTCGGC
The DNA here is from genome assembly GCA_964429575.1 of uncultured Binatia bacterium (SeqCode). GTDB lineage: Bacteria > Desulfobacterota > Binatia > Binatales > Binataceae > CAYSCX01. The sequence goes on from CAYSCX010000005.1 coordinate 115,903, forward strand.
CCCATGAGGTCGATTTACCGCTGGCAGGGAACCGTAGCGGACGAGCGCGAATACCTGCTGCTAATCAAGACCCGCGCGCGACTCTACTCGAAAGTCGAGAGACGCGTTAAGCAGCTTCACAGCTATCAAACGCCCGAAGTGATATCGCTTGAACTCCGCGAGGGATCCGCGCCGTATCTCAAGTGGCTCCTGGACTCGACCACAACACGTTGAGCGCAGACGAATGGGTGAGCAATTGAAAATCGCAATCTCGGGCGCCGGTGCAATCACCGATAGCGCGCACATCCCCGGGCGGCTCTCGCACCGCGGCCCAGACCCATGGGCGCCCGGACCGAGCTGGTTCTACGACCCCGTCGAGGCGTGCTACCGGTCGTCGCGATCGGGCGCGCGCGTCAACCTGCCTCTTGCGTGACCCGCTCGATGGCGAAGCGCAAAGTCTCAGCTTCGTCCGCGCTCTCGCTGGCTCGGATGTTTCGTCCCGCAATCACCAGGATGGCGCCGTACACGCCCGGCGAGCAGCCGCGACCTGGCGAGCGTCTGATCAAACTCAATACGAATGAGAACCCTTATCCACCATCGCCGCGCGTGCGGGCGGCCCTGCGGGCGGCGATTCGTGGAGAGGGGTTGAGGCTATATCCGCGTCCGCGCGCCGACGCATTCATCGAAGCGGCATCTCGCCGGTTCGGCTTACCCACCGAGATGATCGTGGCGGGAAACGGCTCGGACGAATTGCTCGCGATGCTGTTCCGCGCGACGTTGGACCGGGGAAACAAGGTCGCCTACGCCACACCGACCTACTCGCTCTACGACACGCTTGCCGCGATGCAGGAGGCGCAAGTAATCGCGCCGCCGTATGAGCGCGACTGGCGCCTTCCAGTCGATGCGCTCGCGCGCGCACGCGCGCGGCTCACGATCGTATGCAACCCGAACGCGCCATCGGGAACGCTTGCACCACTTGCTGCGCTGAACGAATTGGCGCGGCGGCTTCGCAAGGCGATCCTGGTGGTAGACGAGGCTTACGTGGACTTCGCGCCACAGAACGCTCTCAGCATTCTGAAGCGCCACCCCAACCTCGTTGTGCTTCGTTCACTTTCCAAATCGTACTCGCTGGCGGGGATGAGGCTCGGACTCGGCTTTGCCGCGCCGTCGATCATCGAAACGCTGCTCAAGGTGAAAGATTCGTACAATCTTAGCCGCGTTGCGGATGCCGCCGGAGCTGCGGCGCTCGACGACCACGCGGCTATGCGGCGCAACGTTGAGCGAGTGCGGCACACTCGGCATCGAACCGAACGTCGTCTTCGCCGGCTTGGCTTCGAGGTGCCGGTTTCGGAAGCGAACTTCGTCTTGGCGAGAATTGCGGGTCGCGACCTTGAACCGATCGCGCGCGGGCTTCGCCAACGCGGCGTGCTGATTCGCTACTTCGCTACTCCCGGTCTGCGCGATGCATTGCGCATATCGATCGGCCGTCCGGCGGATATGGCGGCGCTATTCGGCGCGCTTCGCCCGTTGATGACGCGATTTAGGCCGCGCGCGGCGGGCCGGAGTGATATCCACGATGAGCCGTCTCACCCGGCTCTTTGATCGTTTCCGGACCGCGCGTGGCGCATCAAAGCGCGCGCCGCAGACGGTGCAGTGGGTCGTAGCCGGGCTGGGCAACCCCGAAGAAAAGTACCTGCGCTCGCGCCACAACCTGGGTTTCATGGTCGTCGCGGAACTTGCACGGCGCGGTGGCGTGAGACTCTCGAAGCGGCGATTCAAGGGACTTACGGCTATCGTCAAGGTCGCGGGCGGCAGCGTGCTACTCGTGCAACCACAGACGTATTACAACCTGAGCGGCGAATGCGTCGCGTCGGTGCTCGGATATTTCGATTGTGCGCCCCGCCAGCTGATCGTGGTCCACGATGAGCTCGACCTCGAACCGGCACGACTGCAAATCAAACAGGGCGGCGGCGACGCCGGGAATCGCGGCCTGCGATCGATTGCGGAGTCGCTCGGGGCGGCGGACTTCATCCGCCTGCGCGTCGGCATCGGACGCGCACCGGAACACGACGACGACAAGGACTACCTCCTGAGGCCGATGACCGCCGCTGATCGAAACCAGTTCGCGCCCGTGGTTGAGCGCGCCGCCGGCGCCGTTTCGATGTTGATCGCGGATGGATTGTCGGCCGCGATGAATCGTTTCAACCAGTGGCCCTAGGCGCTTGCCCATTGCCGCGGCAGGCACGCTCGGCGCTCGAGCAGCTTTCCCGGTAACCGCGTCTCTGGGGGTCAGCGGAGATCGCCGGGCAATAACAAATTGCTTACATGACATATCTTTCTGTTGACATTCGCTACATTCCCGCGCTAAGTACCCGAATTGAAACAAGGAGTCTTGATCGATATGGGCGCTGCGCCCGTGGACTGACGGCGAACGGTTGTTGAGGTCTCTCCACGACGACAGCGATTGGGACGGCTCCATCCGACAAACGATCGACCATTGATCGAGTCGCGCCAACAAGGGGAGCGCGCATGTGCGATGAAGGCGGTCCACGGTTCGGTTCCGCCGAGGGAGCGGTGAGATTCTACTTCCGCGCGAAGGCGCTGTTCGCCAATGGTGAGCCCGTAAGGCACCGGCCACGACGCCAACGCCGCTGGGACGTGGTTGACGATTATCTTTCGCTGGCGGCTTGCCTTAGGCGCCTCGACGCAGTTCAGGTTGGACTGCTGAATGCGCTTTATGGGCCCACTTCCTTTGGCGCGCGGACCCGTACCGTTGAAATGGCGCGGTCGATGCTCCAAAAGCAGTTCGACGATGTGCGCCTGAATTCTCGCTCGCTCGGAAGGTTACGGAGGCAGTCGCTTCGAGTTGTCGAGCGAGCGCTGTCGGCGCGCCACTTGCTCGATGCGCGCGCCGGTCATGGAACCAATTGCGCTCGCCGGACCGCGCGTTCAGCCGGGCTGCGCGAATTGGCTCGACGGCAGCATCATTGATCTCTTGGTTGCGCATTTCGCCGCTCGAAGCGTGGCAGCCAGGCGTTGCGACACCAACCCCGAATGAAACCTTACGGATTTGAACCACTCTGTCATTCCGGTACGCTTGAGCGCTGCACGGCACGGCCATCGGTCCACCGTCGCAGCCCATGGATGAGAATCAATCACTCGCGCGCGCACAACGCTTGGCGCGCGGCGCGGTCGAGTTGATCGCGCTTGCGGAACTGGCGGAGAGAATTGCGCAGGGGCGCGCGCTCCGCATCAAGCTGGGTCTCGATCCCACCGCGCCGGACCTCCACATCGGACATTCTGTGGTGCTCAAGAAGCTGCGCGACTTTCAGCGCGACGGGCACACCGTAGTTTTCCTGGTCGGCGATTTCACCGCGCTCATCGGCGACCCGACCGGGCGTTCTGAAACACGCAAGCCGCTTTCGCGCGAAGAGGTTTCGCGGAACGCCGAGACATATCGCACTCAGGCCTTTACGATTCTGGATCCGGCGCTGACCGAGGTCAGGTTCAATAGCGAGTGGATGAATGACTTGAGCGTGAGCCGTCTCATCGAAATTGCGTCACGCCTGAGCGTGGCGAGACTGCTCGAGCGCGATGACTTCGAGAAGCGCATCGAGTCTCAGCAGCCGTTGTTTCTTCATGAGCTGCTGTACCCGCTGATACAGGGCTACGATTCCGTCGCGCTAAGGGCCGATCTCGAAATCGGCGGTACCGATCAAAAGTTCAACCTGTTGGTGGGCCGCGAGCTTCAACGCGCGTTTGGGCAGCCGCCGCAGATCGTGATGATTATGCCGCTGCTCGAAGGCCTCGATGGCGTCCGCAAGATGTCGAAGTCGCTCGGCAATGCGGTCGGGTTAACCGAGGCCCCGGCGGAGATGTTCGGCAAGTTGATGTCCGTGTCGGACGCGCTGATGCTTCGTTACTACGAAGTCCTGACGGATGTGACAGCCGAGGAATTGGCGGCCATCAAATCCGGCGCGATTCATCCGATGGAGGCGAAGAAGCAGCTCGCCGGCCGGATTGTTGCTGAATATCACGGTGCCGCGGCCGCCAGGGCGGCGCGCGCGTTCTTCGAATCGAAGTTTCAGCGGCACGAAGTGCCCGACAGCGTTCCGGTCTTTCGAATCGACGGCGATCTGTGGATCTGCGAGTTAATCAAGCAGCTCAATTTTGCGCGCTCCACAAGCGAAGCGCGCAGATTGGTGGGGCAGGGCGCCGTACGAGTGGACGGCCAGACGGTGACAGACCTCGACTTCCGCTTCGTCGCCGGCGAGCACCGCATTCTGGAAGTGGGACGGCGTCGGGTCGCGCGAATCGAGCGCTAGCCGCGCCTCATTCCTTCTTGGCTGATTCGGCTTCGACCAGCTCGCGCAGGCGTCGCATCGTGCGGTCGAGCGCTTTCAGATAGCGCTGCTTGGTCCAGCTTTCCTTCGTCCGCATCTTGAGCCAGCCGAGCTTGACCGCGTCGGGCTTGTTACCGAGCTCGCCGGTGGAGACTTCAATAACCACGCGTTCCTCGGCGCTCAGTTGCGCGAGTACCTCGCGCTTGAGGTTCTGCAGGAATCCAGCCTTGAGGTCGATATCGATCTTCATCCGCGCCAACAACCCCCGCGCGAGAGTAGATCATCAGGGCGCGAGCCTCAACCCGCTTGACAGCGCGCCTGTGTGCAGGTTACTCGCGCCATGCGGAGAAAATCATGAAGTACTTCAAATTTGAACAGCATGACCAGGTGCAGGTGTGGACGATTTCGAATCCGCCAATGAACTACATGACCGCGCCGATGACGCTCGAACTCCTCGAGTTGGCCGGTGAGGCCGAACGCGACGAGTCCGCGCGCGCGATCATAATCACCGGTGGTCTCGAAGGTAAGTTCATCACCCACTACAGCGTTGACGAGTTGGCGGCGACCGCCGCTGATCCCGCTGAATGCGCGCGCGTATTTCCGGAGGCCGAGGCGGGGTTTCATCGCCTGCTTGATCGCATCATGCTTCTGCCCAAGGCCGTAATCGCGGCGATTAATGGCGATTGCATGGGCGGCGGCTACGAACTCGCGCTGGCATGTGACTTCAGAATTGCGGCTGATGGTCCCTACCAGATCGGCCTGCCCGAGGCGGTGCTTGGAATACTTCCGGGCGGCGGCGGAACCCAACGCTTGCCCAGATTGATCGGACGCGGGCGAGCCCTGGAAGTGATGCTGTTCGGCAACGTCTATCATCCGCGCGAGGCGGAGCGGATGGGTATGGTGAACCGCGTGGTCGCGCCGGAATCGCTGATGGCGTTCGCGATGAGCTGGGCACGGACGCTTGCGAAGCGGCCCCCGCGCTCAATCGCGGCGATTAAGCGCGCCGTCTATCTCGGCGCGGATCGCGACTTGCAAACCGGGCTTTACATCGAGCGGACCGAGATGCGCGATGTAATGTGCACCCAGGATGCTCGCACGCTTATGACTGCCTATAACGAGGCAGTCGCGAAGGATCCCATGGCGGCGCGCAGCAACTTTCTCAACGGCTACGGGGTGCCGGCCGCCAAGGGACGTTAGCCAGGAGGGCGTGCCTAACTTTCTTCGTCAACTGCCTGGCGAATCGAATTCAGGATGAACAGGAACTGGCGCGGTGTAGTCACGCGGCCGAGCATGTTGACCTGACGAAGCACCCGGAGTTCGCGCGGTTTGACCTGAAAGCGGCGCAGCATCCCGCGATTCCCTACGAAATCGCGCCACACTTGATCGGAGCTTGGCTTGGCCGAAGCGACACGATGCGCACCAATTAGCATTCGCGCTTCCGGATGGGTCAGCAGGAAAAGCTGCTGCCGGTCGAGCCCCATCGTATCGGCGATGCGCGAAATCAAGGACAGCGACGGCCGCCGGCGCCCATTCTCGAGATAGGCGATGTGACTGGCCTTGACGCCCAACTTCCGCGCAAGTTCGCGCTGCGTATAAAACAGGGCTTCACGGCGCTCCTTGATTAGGTGGCCAAGAGTTTTCTTTTTCATGTGTCGTATTCTCCAAGAAGCGCCCATCGTAGTTTCGCGTAATGAATCATCCCCGCCAGATACCGGGCCTTCTGCTCCGGGGACTTCATCTCGTCGAAATTCACCTTGAAATACCCCTGGATTCGCTCGCGCACCTGCTCAAATGACTCCTCGCTAAGTTCGCGCGCCTGCGCGACGATCCTGCCAAAGACCCCGTCAGACCCGAATATCTTTCGCGCGAGCGGTTCCGGATACGCCGCAAGCGCCACTATCACATCGGCGGCAAGCTCGGATGAATCATCAAGGTGCGAGGCGTAGGCGGCATCGACGAATAGATGCACCGGTTCGTTGGACGAATGAAACATCGAGCTCGCCATGTGATGCCCCATTTCGTGACAGAAAGTGGCCAGCACTGCAACGGGGTGATGCGCCGTATTGACATATACCAGCGGCCGTTTCAGCAGATTCTCCGCCCGATCGACATAAAAACCCCGCAAAGCCATGCCTTCCGGGCCGCAATAAGGCGCCGCCTTGAAGTGCAGGTGCATACTTGCTGCCATCGCAGCCATCCGTGTCGTCCCTTGTATCTTTACTGACTCACGATTGAGGCGCGGCCACATCTGGGTCGCTGTTTCGACCAGCTTGACTAGCTGCTCGTACCGGAGCCGACGTCGCAAATCTTGAACGTAGTCTCGCCGGAACAACCGCCGCAGGTCTTCTTTGGGCCTCCTCCATGCGCTCAGCGCCCTTCGTCCGGGCTTGCCCGCATCACCAGTCAACAGCTGCGATACCAACGCCTCCACTGTTGGACGCGCGTTGGCGCGCCGACTTACTTGTACGCGCGCGTAAGCCATAGCACTGAAAGTGTACTAGCGCTGGCGGCCTGTCTGCAAATCGTCTTTTTTCGCTTGAAAGAAGCTATCTTTGTGTAAACAGTGCGACTGTGATAGCTCAACACTTTGTTAACGAGTCACTGCAAGCTGCATGGCGATGCTCGGCGCCTGCACCCATCACCCGAGATGGCAGCCCCGTTAGCGTTCGCGAGGCGCCACTTGGGCCACTGGGAATCGAAGCAGGCCTCAAGCCGCTACGCACGGGGCGGAGGTAAAGAGGGGCCTCCGCCCATCACTCCTATAGCAGAACGAGCCTGACAGGTTGCATCGCATGCGTCCGCGCTCGCATGCCGTTGCGCGCCGTCGGGACCCCGGCGGCGATCATTTGCGGTTACCTCGGACTAACCGGGGAACGCGGCTTCCCCGCAATGGAGGAAACGTGAAATGGAATTGCGATTGCTCATCTCGGAAGCGGAGCGCGAGGTCTTCACGCGTCATCTGGACGATGCTCGCAAGACGCGCAATGCCGGCTTCGCGGAAACCAAACGTTCGCGTGTCGGCGAGGTGCATTTGCGCTACTGCCAACTGTATGCCCTGTTCGATGAGACCAGTGAAACCCCATCGGAGATGCTCGGCGGCTTCGCGATGCATGACCTTGGCAGCCTTCCGCAGAGCTACCCTAAACCCGATCTGACCCATCTTCCGGCTCGATCGGTTATCGAATGCGGCGAGCTTTGGTCGCGCGCCAAAGGCGCGGGCCGCGTGTCGCAGCGCGGCGCGCTGGTCTTGAGTGGCTTGCTTCAGACCCAAGCGTTGCTCGTCTACCCGATTTGCAAGCCGTGGGATCTGACCGGCGGCTACAACGGCGTCTTCGAACCGGCTTGTGAACCCGTGGCGTGGCCCTACGCGCGTACTCTCGACGGCGGAACCATTTGGGTGCAGCCGATGGTCTTGACCGGGATGCACCTGCAACAGGCCGTGCGCGTCGGGTGGGAAATGGGTTTCGAAACCGCGGATCAGCATCGCCGAATCCGCTTCGACAACCCCTTCCAACTGTCTCCGCGGCTTACGATGCCGTCACAAGAACCCGCCGCCTCGCATGACGAGGTGAACGGCGCAGCGCAGGCGTAGCTTGAATGAAGATTAGGGCGTGGCGGTTCCGGGTTGCCGGCCACGCCACGCCCTTCGATAACCGACAGATTCGTTTAGACGGAATTTGGATCGGGCAGAGCCGGCGCGCTGCACGGTCCAGCAGCGATGCAGCTTAGACCCGTCGCGAAGTAAATGACCGCGACCTTGAACGGGTAGGCGACATAGTTTAGCGGGGTTTCGATTGGGTCGAACCGCCGCGGTGGGCCAGGCGGCCGCTCCTCGATCCGCATAGTTGCGCCGGTGGTACCTGCTGCCGCCGCAACATCCTGAATGCTCGCGATGCGATTGTCCGGGCCAATGATCGCCGCCTTGCCGGACTTGAGCCACACATAGCGAGTGGCACCCGCCGGGTTGGACAAGCTGTCCTTCAGGTCGGGTTGTCCCGCCGACGCGACCGCCTGGTCCGCGGTCATGCCGGTCTCGAGAGACCCGCTCGATGAGGAGCACGACGCGCCGAAAAGCGCCAGCACGGCGCCTGCCAAACTCGATACCAGCGCCCTCGCGAGCAACACCCTTGCTGCTGTCATCGTGCCAACGACCTAACACACGAATTCAGGCGCGGGCAACCTGCAATCGACAACTCGCTCACCACGCGCGCCATTACTTCGGCGTCGATTCGGAGGTGGGAGACCCTGCGCCGGCCGCTCCGCCTTCAGGGGCGGCTGATGGTGTGGCTGTTGGCGTTGGTGGCGACAAGGGAGGCATCAGCGCGGAGCCCAACTGCGGTGGCGGCGCCGGCGACATCGGTGTCGCTTCCGATTCGGGACTCGAAAACGGGCTCAACACACCACGGACGCGCTCGTAGAGCCACAGCCCCCACCCACTGCCGCCGCCGAACACGTTTTTCATATCGTAGTAGAGGGTGGGATCGTTCACGATGAGCCCGGCGGTGCCTTGGCTTGCGTTGATCTTGTAAAGGATCTCCTTCAGATCGTTGCTTGACTGCTTGAGATTGGCCAGGACTTCGTCAGCAAGCTTCTCGTCCTCGAGGAATCGCGCCGCGAGCCCGTGCGAATTCTCGAAGCGCGTAACCAGCTTGTTCACGCGGTCCGAGGTGCTCTGGATGGCGTCAGCCGCCCGCCAAACCCGCTTCAGCAATTCCCGGCCATTGGTCTCATTGCTCAACATCGCGCCCACGAGACCTTCACCGCGGTTTATCTTCTCGATCAGCGCCGACATCTGAATCGAGAGCTGATTGACGCTATCGAGCGTCTTTCGGATCGACGCGATCGTGAGCTGATCCTGCTCAGAGCCGCTGGGAGCGCCGCGGATCAATTCGCCAAGGATACCCTCGCCCTTGTTGAGCGTTTCCAGGAGCGAGCGCATGGAATTCGAAATAGCGATGAGGTTGGCAACCAGATCGTCAGTGCCCTTCTTCTGGAGCAACGTCTCGAGGTCGATCGGATCTCGCGCAGCAAGCACCTGACCAGCTTCCGCTGCGGGCGATGCGGGTGTGCCGGGCGAGAGTTCCACAAACTTGTCGCCCAACAGCCCCATCGTGTTGATCTGGGCGACCGAGTCGGCGCGCACGCGCTCAACCGCGGAGCGCTCCACCCACATCCGTACAACTACGTAGTCAGCGGCCGGGTCCTGGGGAAAATAGATTGAATCCACAGCGCCGATCTGGACGCCCGCGAGGGAGACCGGCGCTCCCGCCTGCAGGCCGTTGATGCGCCGAAAGTGCGCTTCGATGGTTTCCGAGCGCGTCAGGAAACGCGCGCCCTGGCCGAGTGTCACTATCGCGAATGCAAGCAGCGCAAGCCCGGTCGCGATCACCAACCCCACCCGCAGCGCTGAGTATCGCGTGTCCGTCACTTTCCCGTTTCCTCCTGGTGTGCCGTCCCGCAAATTGGTTGAACAGATTGACCCGGCTTGGTGTCATTCTGAGCCCTTCGCCTTCTGTCATTCAGAGCGAAGCGAAGAATCCCGGATTCCGGCTCGGGGTAAACTCCGCGAGAGCCTGCCCTGAGCTTGCCGAAGGGAATCCCGGATTCCTGCTCAGCATGACAAACCTGGAATCGCGCACAGTTAAGCGGCTTATGTGCGGAACTCAACATCCTGCTACAGCGCAGTCTCGACGAACTCCCGCATCAGTTCGTCGTGTGTCGCCCGGACTTCGTCTGAGCTGCCGCTGAACCGAATGCGTCCCCGGTCGAGCAGCGCAAACCGGTCGCCTACCTTGAACGCGCTCTTGAGATCGTGGGTTACCACCACGGACGTGAACCGCAACTGCCGCTGCAACCCCCGAATCATCAAGTTTATCTTGTGCGTGACGAGCGGATCCAAGCCGGTGGTGGGCTCATCGTACAGCACCGCGCGGGGCTCCAGTGCGATCGCGCGCGCAAGCGCCACGCGCTTCTTCATTCCACCTGAAAGCTCGGCTGGATAGAGCTGCTCGACGCCGCTCATCTCCACCATTTCGAGCAGCTCACGCACCCGGCGGCGCATCGCGCCTTCGTCGAGGTCACTGTGTTCGCGCAGCGGGTAGCTGATGTTCTCATACACCGTCAGAGAGTCGAAGAGGGCGCCGGACTGAAAGACCATCGAAACCTTCTTGCGCACCACGCCCAGTTCGTCCTCACTCATCAGGTTGAGGCGCTGCGCATCGACGATCACTTCTCCCGCGTCCGGGCGCTCAAGTCCGTTCAAATGGCGGAGCAGGACCGTCTTTCCCGACCCGCTCGCTCCGAGCACCACCACCGTTTCGCCCTCGATGACGTCCAGATCGACGCCTTGCAGGACGGCCTTGCCATTGAAGCCCTTGTAGAGCCCGCGCACGGAGATAAATGGTCGTTTGCCGTTCGCAGCCATTACAGTGAGAGGAAGAGCTTGGTTAGAAAGAAATCGGAAATCAGCACAGTGATCGATGCCGCGACCACCGCCGAGGTAGTCGCACGCCCGACGCCGTCGGCGCCACCAGTGGCCGTGAGTCCCATATGACACGCGATGACCGCAATCTCGAAACCGAAAAAGACCGACTTGCCAAGTCCGCTCATCAAATCTTCCAGTGCGGTGTGCTGGATGAGCGATTGGTAAAAGTAATCGCCGCTGACGCCGAGCTGCGTGACAGAAATGATCAAACCGCCGAACAACCCGATCGCGTCGGCAATGATCGTCAGTACCGGAAGCATGATGACGGTTGCGAGCACGCGCGGCACCACGAGCTTCTTGACCGGGCTGGTCGCCAGCGCCCGCATCGCGTCGATTTGCTCGGTGACCTTCATCGTGCCGAGTTCAGCGGTGATTCCCGATCCGACGCGCGCGGCGACCATCAATGCGCTCAGCACCGGGCCCATCTCGCGCAACAGCGAGAGCCCCATGATGCGGCTGACGTAAATCTTTGCGCCGAAATTCGCCAGGAACTGGCCCATTTGCAGCGCCAGCACCATGCCCGAGAAAATCGCGGTCAGGTTGATGACGTTGAGCGAGCGGACGCCGACACTGTCGAGCTGAGCGACCAACAGCCGCATCTCGAATGGGCGGCGGACCAGGTACCGGAAGAACTGTCCGGTCAGCAGGCCGACTTGGCCGAGTTGGTCGAGAAACAGGTATATTCGGGGGAGCATTTCACCTGCGCATCACGAAGGGTAAGCGAACCTTACCGGCCCGGCAACATAGGTGGGCGCAAAGTCCGACGACTCATCGTTGTTCGTTTACGGCGCACTGTTGCGCGACGTGCAAGTGCGCCAACTTCTCGGCCGCGATGTCGCCTCAATGCCCGCACGTCTTGCGGGTTTTGAGCGCGGGCACGCGCGTTACTTTTTCCTTCGTGTGAGACAAGGTGCGACATCCCAGGGTCGTTTGCTGCACGGGCTCTCTCAGAGCGACTTCGCAATCCTCGACAAGTTTGAGGGCGTGCCGCGCCTCTATACTCGCGAGCGCATCGAGGTCACCGGCGCGTCGGGCGCGCTGGTGAATTGCTGGGTGTACTTGCCAACCGGATGGGAGCGGGTCGAATCGGCGCGCTAACGCACGCTGCTACTGCTTGACTTCGGCGGGCGGTGGCTTGCTCTCGCCGCGTTTCAATCCGAACTTGTCGAGCCGGTACTGGAGGGTCCGGTAGCTCATCCCGAGCATCTTCGCTGCTTTGGCGATCACCCAGTCGGTGCGCTCCATCGCCTGCAAGATCAAATCGCGCTCGAAGTGCTCGAAGTTGATCCCTTCAGTGGGAATCTCGAACCGCTCGGAACGCGATCGATCACCCGCGCGCCCGATCGGCTTGCGCGCCAGCACTTCCTGGGGGAGATCGCGCGGCATGATCTTGTCGCCCTCGCACAGCAGCAGCGCGCGCTCAATGGCGGATTCGAGCTGACGCACATTGCCGGGCCACGAGTAGTCCAGCAGCACTTCCATCGCCTCGCGGCTGATTTCCTTTACGCGGCCCTCGGCGAGATGACCGTACTTGGCCAGAGCGTGGCTGGTTAGCAGCGAGATATCGCCGTGGCGTTCGCGCAGCGGGGGCAGGGTGATAGTCACCACGTTGACGCGATAGTAGAGGTCCTCGCGGAAGCGCCCCTCGGCGACCTCCTCGGCAAGGTTTCGATTGGTCGCGGCGATAAGCCGCACGTCGACGCGGAACGGCTCGTTACCGCCGAGACGGCGGACTTCGCGCTCTTGAAGTACGCGCAGGATCTTTGCCTGCAATCCGGGGCCCAGGTCCGCAATCTCGTCCAGAAAAAGCGTTGACTTGTCCGCGCTCTCGATCAGTCCGACCTTGCGCTCGTTCGCGCCGGTGAACGCGCCGCGTTCGTGGCCGAAGAGTTCGTTCTCGATGAGGCTGTCAGGGATCGCCGAGCAGTTGATCGCGACAAACGGGCGCGCCGCGCGGGGCGATAGCCGGTGAATAGCGCGCGCCACTACTTCCTTGCCGGTGCCGCTCTCGCCCTGAATCAGGACAGTCGTATTCGACGGGGCAATCTTGCGGACGATGCGCAGCAATTCGAGCACGGTCGGGTCCTGTCCGATGACGCCCTCGATTTTCAGCTTGCCTTCCAGGCTTCGCCGCAGGAGCAGATTTTCTTCCTGCAGGCTCGCAAGCTCGGCCGCCTTTGATACCGTCATCACCAGGGTTTCGCGATCGGTCGGTTTGGTCAGGTAGTAGAAGGCGCCGTTCTTCATCGCCTGGACGGCGCTATCGATGGTGCCGTGCGCGGTGAGCACTACCACCTGGGTGCCGGGGAACTGCGGACGAATTTTCGAGAGCAGTTCTTCGCCCGACATCCCGGGCATCATGAGGTCAGTCAGCACGACGTCGAAACGGCTCGACCCCAGCAGGTCGAGCGCGCGCTTGCCGACCGCCGCCTCTTCGACCGCGAAGCCTTCATCGCGCAGCGTGTCGGCGGTGATTTGCCGTTCGAGGTCGTTGTCTTCGACTACTAGTACGGATGTGCGGTTCATACCTGCCGGCGTGGACCGTTGGATGGGAAGGAGAAGGTTACCGTGGTACCCGGACCGGTTTCGTTCCTGCCGATTGTGATTGTACCACCATGCGTTTCAACAATCGCCTTGGATAGAAACAGTCCCAGCCCGATCCCTTCGCGCTTGGTCGTGAAGAACGGCTCGAACACGTGGCTCGCGATTTCCGGATCGATACCGGGGCCGGTATCGGAGAAGCTGACCTCAAGGTTCCCATTTAGCGGTTGGATTCCAATCGTGAGCTTGCCGCCGTCGGGCATCGCCTGAATCGCGTTGGCGACTACGTTGACGAAACAGGTGCGCAGCTTTTCCGCATCGGCGTTTAGCAGCGGCGGCGCGCCGTTCAGCGGCTGGGAGACATCAATACCCTGCACCTTGAGCTTGGAGTCGGAGATCGCGAGCACGCTGTCGATGAGCTGTCGCAGATCGGTGGGCGCAGGATGGATCTCAATCGGCCGGCCGTAGTTCAGGAAGCTCTGGATTAGTTCCGAAAGGCGGCGTACTTCGTCCTTCATGATGACCAGTTGCTGCTGGAAGCCGCCACGGTCCTGCGTCAATTGGCCGGAATATCGAGCGCGCAATTGGTCGAGCGCGAGGCTTATGAAGTTGAGCGGGTTCTTGATTTCGTGCGCCAGGCCGCCGGCGAGCTGGCCGAGCGCGGTGAAGCGCTCGAGCCGGTTCAATTCGTGTTCCCGCTCGCGAGCATGGCGGAGCTGGCTCACCATCTCATTGAAACTCCGGGTGAGCAGTCCGATTTCGTCGCGCCGGTTCGCCTCTGGAACCGGTTCCAGGCCGCGCGCTGCGATGTTCTGCGCCGCGGCCGCGACTTCGTGAATCGGCTCCACATAGCGATCCGCGAGCAGGTAGGCGAAGCCCAGACCGATCGCGAAGATCACGAACGCGACGGTGATTTGATGCATCCGGGCTTGCTGCAGGGGCTGCGCGAACTCGGCAAAGTTGGCGACCACCCGAACATAGCCGAGCAGGTGGTCCTCGACTTTGACCGGAATCAGGTACTCGGTCGTTTCATGGAGTGGAACCACCACGCCTTGCTTGCCTTCCTCCTCGGGCAGCACAACCTGGCGCGTCACGATCGAGTCGTCGGCGGGCGGAATCACCGCGGCGCCGATCAACTTGGGGTTGGAGCTGTTGATGATGAGGTTCTGACTGGACGCGATCGATACCTCGAGTCCCTTGTTGGGCAGCTTGGCGACAAAGTCTTGCAACTGGCCGCGATCCATGCTGGTGACCGAGGTGAGTTGCTGCACGCTGATCTGGATGATGCTCGCGAGGTCCTTTACCTTCTGCTGAGTGGTGCGAACAATCGCATCTTGAGTACCCAGGCTCACCCACACCTCGGCGCCCAGAGTCAGTCCGAGCAGGACCACCATTAGAAGTATGAGCTTCGCTTTTAGATTCAGCACCGGAAGCCAGCCGCCCAGCGCGTCTCTCCACTCGCGTATCATTCTCATCGGCCGATCCATAATCGTCACCCCCGGCCGCGCGCCGAGCCTGGTGCACGCCACCAGGTATTATTCACGAACTGCCGCTCTCTATGGCGCGCATCCGAACATTCTACCAGCGTAGAAGAGCGCGACGGCCATCGCGGCCACCAGCATCAGGCGCTCAGAGCCGGTCAGGTAGTCGGGCAAACGCTACTTACTCTCGGCGAACCGGGCGCGGAAAATGTCACGGATTTGATCGATCGAGACGCCCTGGTTCGCCAGCACGCGCGCTTCGCGCGCCTCGGCAACGCAGATCGAGCAAGTCGCGCCGTGCCGGTCGCGGAAGCAGTCGAGGAGATTCTGATGTCCGTCGGTGCGGTCACATCCGCAGTAGCAATGGAGCTGCGCAAGCAGGGCGGGATCGCTCTGCGCGATTTCGTACGCTTCGCGCACCGGGCCTTGAAAAAGCCCAGGCTCGAGCGTCAGCCGCGGCGCGCTCCTGTCGTCGGCGTGCAGGCAGCATTGCTCGCCGCTTGAGGTGGCCGCCGGCGCACCGGCGTCGCGCGTGCGTGCGATTCCTGCGTAGCCGAGGGCGCCGATGGCGATTACAGCGCCGAGCCCGGCCAACCCTATGTTTCGCCGCTTCGACATGCCCAAGCTGCTCCCAACATCATAGCATCTCGACCAGTTGCAGGCGGTGCTGCGCAAAACTGTACAGCGCCGCCGGCCGATGGGCGCCGCGGCGCGATGATGGTTGTTTGCGCAATAGATTCATCGCGGCTATTCGCCGGCGAAAATTGCGCCGGTCAATCGGGCGGCCAAGTATCTTCGCGTACAGCTCCTCGAGTTCCGCGAAAGTGAACTCGCGCGGCAGCAGCGCGTAGGCGATATTGCTGTACTCCAGCTTCGACTTGAGGCGCCGAAGCGCGTACTCCGCCATCAGTGAATGATCATACGCCAGCGGCGCAAGCCTGGACACCTCGTACCATTTGCCCCCCAAGTACTTCCCGCGCGGCGCGTTGACCCGCGACGGGTCGGCGACTAGAGCCATGTACGCGACCGACACGACGTGCGCGCGCGGATCTCGGGACGGATCGCCGAAGGTGAAGAGCTGTTCAAGATAGGTACGGTCGAGTCCAGTCGAGGCGCTTAGCTCGCGACGCGCCGCGTCATCGAGCAGCTCGCCCACCCGTACCAGTCCGCCCGGGAAAGCCCATCGCCCGCGATTCGGTCCACGGCCGAGCTGAACCAGAAAGGTTTTGAGACGCCCGCCCTCGAGCGCGAACAGAACCGTATCGACTGCGACCTTTGGGCGCGCGTGGCGGCTGCTGAATCGCAGTCGGGCGGCTGGTAATGCTGCTGCCGCCGATGTCACGCGCCCAGTTCAAGCATCCGTTCC
The DNA here is from genome assembly GCA_964429575.1 of uncultured Binatia bacterium (SeqCode). Taxonomy (GTDB): domain Bacteria; phylum Desulfobacterota; class Binatia; order Binatales; family Binataceae; genus CAYSCX01. Next base: position 132,097 of record CAYSCX010000005.1, read on the forward strand.
AGCGCTCGGCGCGCTCCATCGCGCACCTCGTCGGAAAGCGTGATCTCGAAGCGGAGGTTTTGCAGCGAATCGACCACCCCCGGTAGCGTGATCATCTTCATGTAGCGGCAGAGCTTGCACGCCTTGAAGAATCGCTTGTCGGGCAGCTCCATCAGCAGCCGGTCGGAAAGCCCGCACTCGGTCACCACCAGGAACTTGTCGGCATCGCTCTCGCGCGCGTAGCGGACCATCGCGGAAGTCGAGAGCACCGCATCGGCCAGCGCGAGCACGTCGGTGCGGCACTCCGGATGGGCGAGCACCTTGATGCCGGGAATCGCGCGCTTAACGCGGTCAACTTCGGCGGCTGTTATTTGATGGTGGACGTAGCAATTCCCGTCCCACGAAATAATCTGCTTTCGCGTCTGCGACTGCACGTAATTCGCGAGGTTTTGATCGGGAACGAACAGCACATGCTCGGAGTCAATCGCCTCGACAATCTGAACCGCGTTCGCGGAGGTGCAGCACGCATCGGAGAGAGCTTTCACATCGGCCGTGCAGTTGACGTATGAAACCACCCGCAGGTCCGGGTAAATCGCCGCCAGCTCCGCCTTGCGCTCCGCGAGCGCGTCGGCCGTGACGCTGTCGGCGAGCGAGCAGCCGGCGCGCAGATCGGGCAGCAACACCATGCGTTCCGGATTGAAGACCTTCGCCGTCTCGGCCATGAAGTGCACGCCGCAGAAAACGATGACGTCGGCGTCGCGCACGTCGCGCGCCTTGCGTGCAAGCTCGAGCGAATCACCGATGAAGTCGGCGACTTCGAAAATCTCGGGCCGCTGATAGTTGTGGGCGAGCACCACGGCGCGGCGCGCACGTTTGAGTTCGTGGACCTCCGCGATCATCGCGGCGTACCGGTCGCAGGTGCCGAGGTCGTAGCCCGACTCGCCCAGCGCCGCGAGTTTCTCGTAGAGCGCGTGAGCGTCGATCGGGCTGGCGGCGGCGGTTGCTTGGTTCACGGGGATGCTCCGCAGTGCAAACTTGCAGCTACTTTGCGTCGGATTGACACTTACTCTACCAACTTGGCGGCGGCCGATGCAAGGGAAAAGCGCGGCAGGCTGGTGCCGTTCCAACCCCGCCCCGGCCCTCACTTGGACTGGACTCTTTCTCTTTTAACAAACCCTCTCAGCTGGCGGTGCATACGCGAAGCTGCCGAGGTGCGCTTGTTTCAATAGCGGCTCGCTGCTGCGGCGGCACAATCGAAGTTGAGGCGCGGCGATGTACCAAAGACGGCGCGGCATTGTGGGACATCGCGGCTGCGGCACAGGAGCGGTTTGCACCCGTGCAAGGCGGGCGACCGCGTTAGGGCGGCCCAAGCGCGGCTCTACACGGATAAGAGGAGCCTTCGCACCGGCGCTCTGTCGCACTTCTCTACACCATGTATCAAAAGCGCGACGGCACCTCGATTGCTGTGTAACCGATGGAAGGAAAATCTTGACAATGCGTTATGTCCCGAATCAGGTCGCTTCACTGGGCTTCCAGAGCCGCCCAGACAACGCGCGGGTCTCGATGCGCGCGCTGGCCGCATTGGCGCTCGCGGTTCTTCTGCTGCCATCCGCTGAGCCCGCGCGCGCGGCCGGCGACGACTGGGCGCCGGACCGGCTCGTAGTTCAGGCGCGCGGCGGAGTGCCGCCAGATGTCGCGCAGAAAATCTTCGCGCGTCACGGCGCGGAGGTAATCGAAGAGATCCCCGAACTCAACACCTACGTGCTGCGCGTTCGTCCGTCGCAACTCAGCAAGGTCGAGGCGGGACTCTCAACCAGCCGTCATCTGAAGTCGATCGGCAAGGACTATCTGCGTTACCTGCAGACCACCGCGCCGAACGACTACTGGTATCCGGGACAGTGGCACCTTGCGAAGATTCAGGCCCCGCAGGCGTGGGACTACACGGTCGGAAGTTCCGAAATCGTGATCGCGGTGGTCGATAGCGGCGTGACCCCAGTGCCGGACCTCGCCTCGAAGCTGCTCGCCGGCGTGAATCTGATCGACGCGGGCGATACCAGCGATGGCCTCAATCACGGCACCCCGGTTGCGGGTGTTGCCGCGGCGGCGACCAACAATGCCACGGGCGTCGCGGGGGTGAACTGGGCGAGCAACGTTCTGCCGGTTAAGATTTACAGCAGCTCGGGCGCGACGACCTGCTCGGCGGTCGTCAGTGGCATCAAATGGGCGGCTGATCACGGCGCCAAAGTGATCAACATGAGCTTTGGCGGCGCCAGCCCGTGTGCCGGCGAGTCGAGCGCGATCGACTACGCCTGGAACAAGGGCGCAGTGCTGGTTGCGGCGGCGGGAAATGAGGCATCGACAACGCCCACTTACCCCGCGGCCTACAACAATGTGATCGCGGTTGCCGCCTCAAGGTCTGACGACACGCTGGATCCGAATTCGAACTCGGGCAGCTGGCTCAGCGTAGCCGCGCCCGGAGTGGGAATTTACACGACCTACAACACCGGCAAGTACTCGGCCAGCGCAGGAACGTCGATCGCTGCGCCGGTCGTGTCTGGTCTCGCCGCCCTGGTACTCGCGGCCAATCCGACCCTCAGCAGCGCGCAGGTGAAGGCGCTCGTCGAAGACAACGCGGACGATCTTGGCGCGCCCGGCTTTGACAACACCTACGGATGGGGCAGGGTGAACGCGTACAAGGCGGTGATGGCGGCCGGCGCAACTCCGCCGCCTGCCGCGGACACGATGCCACCGGTGACGTCGATCAGCTCACCCAACGACGCCACCAGCGTGTCGGGACTAACGACAGTCAACGTCTCAGCCAGCGACGACACCGGCGTGACGCGGGTCGAGCTTTACGTTGACGGCGCGGTGTTCGCCAGTGATCCGACGGCGCCGCACTCCTTCGCGTGGGACACCTCCGTAGTCAATAACGGAACGCACAGCTTGGAGGCGGTCGCCTACGATGCGGCCGGCAACTCGGGAGACTCGAACCTGGTCAGCGTCACCGTGGACAACTCCGCGCCCGCGCCGGCGCCGCCGACGGTCGATATCAGCTCGCCGGTCAACGGAAGTTCGGTTACCGGCACGGTGAAGATCAAGGTGTCGGCGAACGGCAGCTCGACGATCAAGAAGATCGAAGCGTACGCGGACGGCAACCTCGTCGGTTCCAATGGGTGTACATCGACGTCGTGCTCGGCGACCTTTCGCTGGAATTCGAAGCCCGCAGCGGCTGGCCAGCACACGCTCAGCGCGAAGGCCTACGATGCGGCAGGGAACGTTGGCGCCAGCAGCGACGTCAACGTGTGGAAGTAACCGGGCGCGCCGCAAAAGCGCGCCGCACCAAATGAGAAGGGCCGCGGGTTTCTAACCGGCGGCCCTTCGTCGTTTCAGAGCCGTCCTCCCAGATGCCTCACCCTGCAATTAAGGCCCGCAGGTTGCTCCGAAGTCTGGACACGCCACCACGAAGTTCTGGTTGTTGTTGGCCGCATCCAAGGCGTTTTTCTTGAAGCCCTGGCAGGCGCGTTCGGGATCGCCGCTTGGCGTAGATCCATCCGCGCACAGCTCAGAGTTCGCGTCGCTCATCAGGTCGTTGATGCTGATGAAGCCGTTCACGAGCCCGGGCACACTGCAGCCGCCCGGCGGCGTGCCCGCAAAAATGGTTGCAGCTCCGTTTGCGAAGCCCGGCTCGAGCGTGTTGAGCTTCATCGCGGCGAGCTGCGCCGACAGCATGTAAGACATATTGACCGCGTTCGCGCTCAGCAGCCAGTTCTTGATCTGGCCGTTCGTGGTCGGGTTGAAGCCAACGCCGGCTCCATTCACCAAGCACAGGGCGCTGAGCACCGCACGGTCGGCGCCACTAATCCGGGTCTGGCCGTTCTTGTTCGACCAAAAGCCCAGGGTGTGACCGCCGCCCGCGCCCAGACAGGCATTCTGGAAGTTGCAGGTCTCGGAATCGCCTGCGCAGTCCTCTTCATCGACCGCAAGCGCGAGGTTCGGACACGAATTCGGGCCGCTCGGCACAGTGTTGGGTGGCGGGGTTTCGGTGACCGTGTATCTGCCTGGCAGCAGGTCATTGAACAAGTAGCTGCCGCTGGCGCGCGTAATCGCGCACTGAGGCGTAAACGGCGCTCCACTCGCGAGTGTCCCGGCCAGTGTGACCTTCACACCACCGATTCCATTGGTGGGGTCGTTCACATCGGTCTTGGTGCCCGCGATGGAACTCAATCCAACGTTGCCGAAGTCAACGTTATGGATGTCAGCGCCCATGATCGTGATCGAAGCGGTGGTGGACGGGTTCGGCACGCAGAAGTTACCGGTCCCCAGACATTCGGAGTTGTTAACGCACGCTGCTGCGCCGATCGAACAGGTGCCGCACGCGCCGTCCGTGCAGGTGCCGGAGTGGCCGAAGTCCGCAAGCAGCACTTCGCTGACGTCGTAAGTACCGGGGTCAAGGCTGGCGCAGGTTAGGAAGCCACCACCCGCGGTTAGGCCGCTGCAGGTATTCGGATCGGGAGCGAAGTTGATTTGCCAGTTGTCGAGGCCGAACAAGAGTTCGTCAGGATCGAGCAATCCGTTGGCGTTCGCATCGCAGAACTTGAAGACGTCGATTTCACCCTCTAGCTCGGGTGGCAGCTCGCTGGCTTTGACACGGAAGTTGTCGGTCTTGGTGTCGCCAGTCACGAAACCGAAATTCCCGCCACAACCGATTCCCGTGGTTTCGGGGTCGCAGCCGTCGGCCAGTTTATCTACCGGCGTGATCCAGGCCTTGTAAACACCGCCGGGGTTCGGAGTGTCGTCGAAGGGAAAGAGCTGGACGCTGATTTGGTCCGAGTAGGTTCCCACGCATGGTCCGGTGCCCGAGTTGTGCGGACCGTCGGTCGGGGTGAGCGCGCATGCGACGGGCGCATTCACGGTGCAGCCGGCTTCTGGGACGTAGCCGGAGATCACACCCTGCGCATTGACGTGTATCTTGCGACACTTGAGCGGGTCGGTGCTAAGCAGAGCGGCTCCGCTGGGATCGGTGACCTGGAAATAGTAGTCGGTGTTAGCGGGCGCGAGAGTATTGGAATTGCCGCATGCGTTGCCCTGCGGGCCGCCAGTCAAGTACACGGCGCGCTTGTCATCGTACAGGTTTGCGTTGACCGTGGTGCCGTCGCAAACCGAAGTCTGTATTGCGCCGGTCACCGCCGCGGCGGAGACTGGAGTAAGGCTAACCATTGCTACGGCCACCGCCAGGACGCTGGCGGACAGTCCCACCGGCGCGATCGCCAGTGCTACCGCCGCTGGAATGATTTGAATTCCCCCAAGGATCCTATTCCCCACCGGCCTCTTCGCCCCCCGCGCTATCGACCTGCTTGCCACATGCCGCACGAAACCCTCCTCTCTTCCTTCCTACCTACTTGGCAACCTATGTCTAGCTTCCGGCTGTTTTGTATCGGCTAGTGCTTTACACTGAAATGTCATACGGCTACTGTTACTCGTATGTAGTCATCAGTCTCATCAATCCACCGAGCTCACGTTCTGTCTAGTCTGTGATGGGCTGTGCGGGCTCGCTCTAGTACGCGCTTGGTATTGCGATGCATACTGAATTCTTCCTTGCACCGTGGAATTGTCTGTCCTGGTCTGGCCGTTGAGACGGGACGGGGCGCCAAAATCATGGCGCATGGGCACGGACCGGATCGGCGGAAATAGCGGTGAAATCGTTGAGATCGGCATCGTAAGCCTCGCCCGACCTGCAACGCGCGTGCCGTTATGAGACAGAGAGTCCGTTTATCGGGCAGACGACGATTGGACCGCACGCGACCGCGTGCAAGTGATGATGATAGGCTTGTAAGGCGTGCAATGGCGCGAATGAGGAGTGACAGCCATGGCCGAGACGTTTGATCATGACATCGTCGATGCAGTGCGACGATTTGTGGAACGCGACGTAATCCCGGTGGCGTCCGAATTCGAGCACCGTGACGAATACCCGCACGCCCTGGTCGCGACGATGCGCGAACTGGGACTTTTCGGCGCCACCATTCCCGCTGAATACGGCGGGCTGGGACTCAGCTTCGAGACTTACGCGCGAATAATGGAGGAGCTGTCGCGCGGCTGGATGAGTTTGGCGGGAGTAATCAACTCGCATCTCATCATGGCCTACATCATTAGTCATCACGGGACCTCCGAACAGAAGAGCTATTTCCTGCCCGCGATGGCACACGGCGAGAAGCGTGGAGGACTCGCATTGACCGAGCCGCACGCCGGTTCCGACGTTCAGGCGATTCGCACCACCGCCGTGCGCAAGGGCGACAACTATGCGCTCTCGGGCAGCAAGATGTTCATCACCAATGCGCGCCACGGGACCATGCTCGCGGTCGCGGCCAAAACCAATCCAGCAGCCCAGCCAGCCTACGCGGGAATCAGCATGTTCGCGGTCGAAAAGAGCGATCGCGGGCCGACCGTCAGCGCCAACCTGAAGAAACTTGGATACAAGGGAATCGACACGTGCGAGGTTGTGTTCGACGAACTCGCAGTTCCCGCGGCGCACATGATTGGCGGGCGCGAAGGGGAGGGCTTCAAACAGGTGATGAGCGCGCTCGAGGTCGGACGCATCAACGTCGCGGCGCGCGCGGTGGGCGTCGCGCAGGCTGCATTCGAGAGCGCGATTCGATATTCGCAGCAGCGCACCGCGTTCGGAAAGCCGATCTGCCAGCACCAGGCGGTGCAGCTGATGTTGGCCGACATGGCGACCCGCATCGAGGCGGCGCGGCTGCTGGTTACCAGTGCTGCTCAGAAGAAGGACCGCAACGAGCGTTGCGATGTCGAGGCGGGGATGGCGAAGTTGTTCGCGTCGGAGGCCTGCGCGAAGATTTCGCTGGACGCGATGCGGGTGCTCGGCGGCTACGGCTTCATGGCCGATTTTCCGGTCGAGAGGTTCTACCGCGATGCGCCGCTCATGATGATCGGCGAGGGCACCAACGAAATTCAGGCGCTGGTTATCGCGCGCGGACTATTGCAGCGCTACGCGCTCTAACGGACGCAAGCAGGTATCCCGATTGAAATCGCGCTCAGCTTCGCGCCAACTCGTACAGCGCCTGTGCGCAGGCGGCCGGCTGCGTGAACATCACCTCATGCCCGCACTTGATGAACTTGAGCGCGGGGTTCCTGAGCCGGCTTGAGAAGTGCGGATGCCACCCGGGTACGTTGGGTACCGGCGTAGCATCGTCCTCGCAGACCAGGTACGCGGTAGCCACGCCAGATTCGTGGAACGCCTTCATCGGAATCGACGCCATCATCGGTCCGGTCGGTTGTGGGCACAGCGCCGCATCGATCCATCGCCGCATCTCGGCGGGTACGTCGTTCATCAAGCCCGCATAGAAGTCCGGGCCCATCGCTTCGACCGGAACGCACTTGTCGATGCGCGCAAGCGCGGCCTCGACCATCGGCCGCGTGCGCGGATCGTCCGGGTCGATCAGGCGCTCTCCGTCGAGCGGGACGATTGCACTGACGAACACCGCGCGCCCAATCCGTTTGGGGATTCTTGCGGTCACCCCGGCGACAGTGACTCCGCCGAGGCTGTGTCCCGAGAGCACCACGTTGCGCAGATCGCGCTCCTCGATAAGCTTGACGACGCTATTGACATACGAGTCGTAAGTCACTTTCGCGGGGTCAGTTTGGTCCTGTCCGTGGCCGGGCAAATCGACCGCGAAACTTCTATCTCCGCGTAAAGACAGCTGATTTTGGACGGCAGCCCAGCACCAACCGCCGTGCCACGCCCCATGCACCAATACGTGCGTTTCAGCCATGTTGATGTCTCCTTTGGGTATCGACGGGCCACCCAAGCGCGGATAATTCCACAGGCGGGACTAAGCACATCGGACCGGTCCTGCGCAATCCGGACGGAACGCCTTATGCACCTAATTCGTGCGGGGGAGTGCCATGGAACGGATGACGGGATGGGGACCGGATGGGGTGCAGATTCGGCGCGAGGCGAGTTGTGTCGCGTTCGCACTGACTTGGATGGTCACCGCTGCGCTACTCACCGTCGCAGCCTTGCACCATGACCTTGTGGGCGGCGGATTCCTTGCCGACCGCAACCTGCCAGCGCGCGTGACCAGGCGATCCGCGGCGATCGCCGCAGTCGGCGGCCACGAGGATTGGGCAGCGGAAAAGCAGCTCGCGACCACCGTAGATGTCGCAAATGCACAGCGATTTGGTGCTGTACAGGATGCGGCCGCGCTACGTTCATCAGTCCGAATCGTAACGGTCACGAATTTGTCGCCGGAGCAGAAGGCGGCCACCCTCGCGCAGCGGTTGGAGGGAATGGGCGAGCGCGACCTCGCCCGGCTCGCGATGCTGCTCGCGCTGATGCGTCCGGCGGCGCAGCACTCTCACTAGTGCCGTTCCAACTATTTTTACCGAAGGCGATAGAACGCTGCCTCGAGGCAGGTTGGCAAACTTTCCCCCGTCAGTTAGCACCAACAAGTTGGAACGGCACTAGCAGGGTGTTGAGAAATGCTCTGAGTTCCCCAACGGCATCGGCTTCACCTCTCCGGTTCCTTCGCGAACTCGCCGTCTGTTCCCTCTCCCTGACTTGGGAGAGGGTGAGGGAGAGGGCGCAACTGCACCCGACCAACGGGAACGACCCTCCAGCCAACCTTCGACTTCCCGGTTAGTGGGAGTCGCGGCTCGCGACCCCTCTCCCTGTCCCCCGTAGGGGCGCACGGCGGTGCGCCCATCTTTCTTCCTTCTCAGCCCTCTCCCTATGATCACTGGGAGAGGGTGTGGGTGAGGGTCGACGCCGCGGTTTTTCTCTCTCCCTCCGGGCGAGGGATAGGGTGCCTGGCTCCTTCCCTGTCCTCATCACCGCCCTCTGTCATTCAGAGCGGAGTCTGCGAAGTGAAGAATCCCGGATCTTCCTCCGGGCCTTTCTGTCCCCTCTCCCTGACTTGGGAGAGGGTGAGGGAGAGGGCGCAACTGCACCCGACCAACGGGAGCGGTTCCTCGCCGATGCCTCGCTTCCTGTTATTGGGAGTCGCGACCGCGTACGGCGGTGAGGCCGGCTTCTACGCGGGCGCCGCCGTGACTGCTTCACCATCCTTCAAATTAGGCGGCGGCTCGATGATCACGAGCTCCCCGCCGCCGAGCCCTGACTTGATCTCGATGCCATCCTGAAACTCGCGGCCGAGTGTGACCGGCACCCGGGTCGCGATTCCGTTGCGTACCACCCATACGGTCGGCGAAGCGCCATCTTCCATCACGGCCTTCTTGGCGACCAGCACCATCGGCGCTTCCTGCTGTTGCGGAACGCTCGCCAGGAACGTCACCTTCGCGCTCATCTCGGGTTTGATGATCTTCAGATCCGCCTTCTTGATCTTCGCCTCGATCTTGACAGTTCCCTTCTGGCGATCCGCGGCCGGATAGATCTTCACCACGGTTGCGTCGAACGCATGGTCGGGGTGCGCGTCAGGAATGATCGTGGCCGGAGTCCCAATCGCGATTTTCGCGATGTCGCTCTGATTGATGTCCACCTCGACCCGCATGTCTGCGGTGTCGGCGAGCTGCACGATATCGGTGGTGCCGCCGCCCGCCTGAATCGCGCCGCCGAAGTTAATCGTGTCGCCCTGCTCGCGGTACTTTTTGAGCACTATTCCATTTATCGGCGAGCGGATGGTGCACTGCTCGACATTGAACTTTGCATAGGCGATCGTCGCGTCGGCGCGCTTGAGTTCGGCGCGCGCGACCGCAAGTTCGTTCTCCGCTTTGTCAAATTCGTCGCGCGATGCGACTCCCTCGCGATACAGCTGCCTGAAGCGCTTTGCGCGCGCGTACTGGAGCCTGATGTTTGCCGCCGCCAGGTCGCGCGCCGCCTTGGCTTGGTCGAGTTGGGCGCGGTAGTCGCGATCGTCGATGCGCGCCAGCAAATCGCCGCGCTTCACCAGCTGCCCCTCCTCGATCGGCTCCTCCATGATCTGCCCGAGGATCTTCGTGCCGATCACAATGTACTTGTGCTGGGTGACGACGTAGCCGGAGCCGGTGAGTAATACGCCCGGCTGGCCGGCGGACTTGATGGTGACCGGAACAGTCTTGACCTCAGGCGGACGTCCGAGCGTGCGCGAATACGCGATCCAGCCGCCGTAGCCCATGCCCGCCAACACGAGCGCCGCGATCGCCGCAAGGAGTGCGCGGCTGCGGTTCTTCGGCTCGGGCGCACGCTGGATGCGCAGCGACTCGAGCTCGCGAACGCTCGGGCCGCGCGTCTGTTCGGATGCCACTGCCTCAGGCCCTCCTTAGCGAATCGACCACACTCATTTTCATCGCTTGGCGGGCCGGGAAAAAGCCCCCCAGTACTCCCATCGCACCGGCGAAGATGACCGCCTCGAGCATGATCAACGGCGTCACCCGGAAGTCGAATGCGAGCGTCGAGAAGGTCATGAAATTGCCAAAGCTGGTCTCGATGCCGTTGATGGGGAGCGTCAGCGCCACGCCGATCACGCCGGCGGCGAGCGCCAGTATCAGTGATTCGATGAGGAATGATCCCAGCACCGCGCCCGGGCTGAAGCCCAACGCGCGCAGCGTGCCGATCTCTGACGTGCGCGACGACACCGCCGCATACATGGTGTTCATCGCTCCGAACACCGCGCCGATTCCCATGATCACCGCGACCACCATACCCAGTCCGCGAAGCTGGTTCGCGACCGCGGACTGTTCTTCGTAGTATTCCGTCTCGGTGATGGCGTTCAGATTGATGCGCGGATCGCCCGCAATCCTGCGCTGGAGCGCCTCGGCGTCCGCGCCCGGCGCCGTCTTGATGCGCGCCGCCGCGAAGTACGAGCCGCGCTGCGTGTCGGCCTGGATGTTGTGTACGTCGGCCCACACCTCGGATTCGAACGAACTGCCGCCCGCATCGAAAATGCCGACCACTTTCCACTGATTGCGCCCGAACTTGAGAGTCGAGCCGACCGTGCAATTCTTGTAACGGCCGGCCAGCCCGCGCCCCGCGATTACTTCGTTGACGCCCGGCGCGAACATGCGCCCCTGGGTGATCTTCACCTGCTCGTGCACCTTGAGCGCGACCGGCAGCACGCCCCGCACCACGATGTTGTTGCGGCCGCCGCCAATTCGATCCATCAGCACCTGGACCGGAATCTCGGGCGAGACCAGCGGCGCACCGTCGGCGTCGCGGCGGATCTCGGGCAGATAACGGAGCGCCTCGAACTGGTCGAGATTCATCGCGGAGAACGTCTCCGTAGTGGCGCCTTTGCGTAGCACTACCAGATTGTCCGCCGACCCGGCTTCGGAGATCGTCGTCGCGAGTCCCGCAACCATCGCCATTACGATCACGAACACCGCGACCACCAGCGCGATTCCGCCGGCGGTCATCGCGGTCGAAACCTTGCGCACCAGCAGGCTTCGAAAGTTGTACTTGAGTGGAATCGCCATGTCAGGCGACCGCGCGCAACGCGTCAACGATGTTTTGCCGGGCCACGGCGCGCGCGGGCACCAATGCGCTCAGCACGCCAATCAGCACGGCGACCGCAAGCGTTTCAATCATCACCGCCGGCGGCACCTGGATCGAGCTGAGCGGCCCCATGCCGGGCGCTCCCACCACGAACACTTTGAGCACCAGATACGCTGACCCGCAGCCGAGCAGCCCGCCGGCCACCGCGACTAGCAGCGACTCCGACAACAACAGGGTCAAGATCTGGCCCGATCTGAATCCCATCGCGCGCATCACCGCGATCTCGCCGCGCCGTTCACGCACGGACATTGCACAAGTGTTCGCGGCAACCAGCAAAATCGTCAAAACAACGATCCCGCCGAGCACCTCCGCCAGCGTGAAGATCGTGCGGTAGTTCTCCATGAAGCCGCCGACGAACGAGGACTCTGATTCGCTTTGCGTCTCCGCCGACGAGTTCGCCGATCCCTCGTCGATCGCCGCGATCACCTGCGGAACCGACGCCGAGTTGTCCACCTTCACCCAAAACATCGAAAGCCAGCCCGCGCGGCCGAGCGCTTCCTCCAGGTAGTCGCGTCGGAAAACGAAGAAGTTGGGTGGGGCCTTCTTTCCAAAGGTGCCTACGATGTCGAAGGTCAGATTGAAATCGTAGATCGTTCCGCGCAGCGTCACCCGATCGCCAACCTTCCACCCAAACCGCTTCATGGTCGCCGAGCCGACCAAACATGCGGTGCGTTGCGACTGGAACTTCTTCATGCTCTGCGGCGACGCCCCCCAGTCCGGGAAGATGACGTCGAATTGCTCATGGTCGATTGCGAAGTTCGGAAACTGGTCGGTGACCTCGCGATAGATCCCGCCAAACCAGCTCTGCGCTGCGACCGCCTCGACGTGCGGCGTCTTCGCGATGCGCTGCTTGTACGCCTCGGGCAGCATGTACGCCAGGCCGGCCTTGTTGTGCACCACCATCCGCACCGACGATGCCGTGTCGGCGAGGATTGTACGCGCGACCGTGGGCGCGCTCATCAGCGCCGCGAACACGAACAGCGACACTGCGATCGAGACGACAGTGAACGCGGTGCGCCTTCGGTTGCGAAGCAGGTTCCGTGCGAGGAGTGCCGCGAATTTCATTGGCGCCGCCTTGCGTCCTTGAAGATGCTACGCGCTCGACGCTGCCGCTTCGGTCCGCGCCTTGGCGCCGCCCGGGTCCACGCCGACCAGCACGCCCTTGTCGAGCCGGTACGCGATCTCCACGAATCGCTCGCCGCGCGCATCGTGCGTCACCATCACGATGGTCTTGTTGAACTGGCGGTTGAGTTCGGCCAGCAAGGTGAGGATGTCCTCCGCCGATCGCGCATCGAGATCGCCGGTCGGCTCGTCGGCGACCACGATGGTCGGGTCGGTGACGACCGCGCGCGCGATCGCGACGCGTTGCTCCTGTCCGCCCGAGAGTTGGCGCGGATAGTGCGCCATGCGGTCTGCCAGTCCGACCAGGTTCAGCGCGGCCTCAACGTGGCTCTTGCGCTCGGCCTTCCTGAGGTTGGTGAGCAGCAGCGGCAGTTCGACGTTCTCGAAAGCGGTCAGCACGGGGATGAGATTGTAGAACTGGAACACGAACCCGATGTGGCGGGCACGCCAGCGTGCAAGCTCGCGTTCGCCCATGCCGGTGATTTCCTCGCCGCCGACCGCGACCCGGCCGGAAGTTGCGTGGTCGATTCCCGCGATCAGGTTCAACAGGGTGGTCTTGCCCGAACCCGAAGGACCCATGATCGCAACGAAGCGCCCCTGCGGCACCTTGAGCGAGATGTTGTCGAGCGCGCGAATCTCGAACTGGTCGCGCATGTACACGCGGCTTACGTTTTCGATTTCGATCGCGAATTTCTCTTCCATGAGTGCAACTCCCCCCGGCCTTGATTCTAGCAGGGTGTCGAGAAAAGCCTCGAGTTCCAAGCTGGCAGCGACTTTGCCCTCAACACCCTGCGTGAAAGCCGGCTGCCTTCCTAATCTTCTCCCCCTCTGGGGGAGATGCGAGAGAGGGAGCAGGCAGTTGAAAATGCCTTTTTCAACAGCCTGCTAGTGTTTCGATAAATGAGTCCTGCTACTGCGTACGTCTGCCGGGCGATAACAGAAGGTGAACGTTCGAGCGGCCGTCGAGCGGGGCGATGACCTGAGCGCGCTCGGAAAGTCTGCGCATCATCTCGGGCGCTGGCTCGCTGCCAAAGACCCGATCCCACAGCCGCGTCGAGACGCCGAAGATTCCGTCGGGGGCGCAGTGGTGGTGGGCAAGATGCCGCGCGCGCAGCCGCGCCTCCCATGCAGTCGCGGGGCGAACGAAATGAAAGCGGTAATGAAGCGTCTCGTAAGCAACGAAGCCCGCGACGATTCCGCCAATCAAGACCACTCCCGGCGCCGGCCCGAACAGAGTGACCAGCGACAGAAGGATCACCGCGGTCGGTACCCACGCACCCACCGCGAACACCGCATGCGGGTCGCGATGATGCACGTCGTGCAGTGGCGTGGCGAAGGTTCGCCAACGATGCGAGAGCCAGCCGTGGATGACGTACTCCAGGAACGTCCAGGCGAACAGCCCGGCTGCGAAGATGAGCGCGTTCACGGCCACGACCGGATGGTAGGACTCTCCGACCTAGCCGCGCAATGCAGCGGATCGATTGCGGCAGTTTCCGCTGCAGACTGCTCACCGTGCGGCGGCGTTTGACTCCATATGTCATTATTGAAATAGTCCAATCCTTAAACCAGAAGAAGGAGCTTTCGCGATGTACGATTCCAGCAATCCGTTTCTTCAAGGTAACTTCGCGCCATGGCGTGAAGAGTCCGACGCCTATGATCTCGAGATCGACGGCGAGCTGCCGCGCGACCTGAACGGAGCGCTCTACCGCGTCGGGCCCAACCCCCACTTCGCTCCGCGCGGCAACTATCACTGGTTTGACGGCGATGGCATGGTGCACGGATTCGTCCTTAGCGATGGACGCGCGATGTACCGCAATCGCTACGTGCGCACCGATGGTCTCAAGTCCGAAATGAAGGCGGGCAGGGCGCTCTACGGCGGCCTGCTCAACATGAACGTCGAGGCGCCTGCGGGGTCGCCGCCGTTCAAGAATGCCGGAAACACCAACATCATCGGGTACGCCAACCGTCTGCTCGCGCTGTGGGAGGCGGGCCTGCCGCATGAACTGAAGCCCAAGACGCTCGAGACGGTGGGAATGTACGACTTCGGCGGAAAGATTAACGGTCCGGTGACCGCGCATCCGAAGTTTGACCCGGACAACGGCGATCTTCTGTTCTTCGGCTATCAGCCGATGCCGCCGTACGTGACATGGTATCGCGCCGATCGCGCCGGAAACCTCATCGAGTCTCGCCCGATCGACAGCGGACTGCCGGTGATGATGCACGACTTCGTCACGACCGACGACTACGCGATCTTCTTCGTCTGTCCGTCGGTATTTCGGATCGAGAACATCGCGCAGGGCAAACCGCCGCTTCAGTGGGAGCCGGAGCACGGCACAAAGATAGGCGTGATGAGCCGCAAGTCCGGCGCCGTGAAGTGGTTCCAGACCGACGCGTTCTACGTATTCCACTTTCTCAATGCGTACTCTGAAGGCGAAAAGCTCATCGTCGATGCGTGCCGAATGCAGGAACTCGACATGACCGGCAACAGTTTCGGCGCTCCGCCACTGCCGTATCGTTGGACGCTCGATCTGTCGGACGGCTCGATGCGCACCTCTCAGATCGACGACATGTCTTCCGAGTTCCCGCGCCTCGACGAGCGCCTTGCGGGTAAGAAACATCGCTACGGCTATTTCGCGGGGACGACTTCTCGGGAACGCGTCGCCAGTATGGGCTTCAACTCGCTGGTCAAGCGTGACTACCAGAGCGCGCGCTCAGAGGTTCAACAGCCCGGTTCGGAGATGGCGGCGGGCGAGCCGGTCTTCGTGCCGCGCGCAAACTCGAAATCCGAGGACGACGGCTGGGTTCTCGCGGTATGGTACGACCCCAAGCGCAACGCCAGCGAACTTGCGGTTCTCGACGCGCACAGCTTCGCAAAGCCGCCGGTCGCGCGCGTCAAGCTGCAACATCGTGTGCCGTTCGGCTTCCACGGCAACTGGGTTCCTGACGCGGCCTAAAGGGAGATCGACAATCGACATGGAGACAAACGGGGGACGATTGCGAAATAGCCGCAAGAAAAGCGGCGGCCGGAGAGCCGCCCCGCTTGCGCATGCTGAGGTGCGCGACGGCCCCGCGCCGAAACGCCGCATCAAAGCGTCGCTCGAACACGCGCTGCTCGGTCTGATCGCGGAGGGCGGCCGAGTCTCCGGCTACGATCTCATCAAGGTCTTCCGGCTCTCGATGGTGCATTACTGGCACGCGCACCAGGGTCAGATCTATCCCACGCTTGATCGCATGGAGCGTCGCGGACTGATTCGCAGCCGCGACGTGATCCAGCGCGGACGTCCAAACAAGCGAATTTTTTCAATTACGCCGGCGGGCGAACGAATGCTCATGCAGTGGCTCGAAAGCCCGTTCGAGGAGATGAAGATCAAGCATCCGTCGCTGTTGCGCTGCCGGTTCCTCGGCCACTTGGGTGGCGATGGTGCGCGCGCGAAGCTCGTCGAAGAACGTGGCGCCTTGCAAGGCTACCTCGTCACCTTCGAGGAGCTGGCGCGCGAATTCTTTCCGCGCGATCGCCGCTACCCGGATGTGAACTCTATGTTCATGTACTTCACGCTGCGTGACGGAATCGACGAAATGCAGCGCGGCATCCAGTTCTGCGATTGGGCGGTCGCCGAAATCGAGCAAAATCGCCACCTGTTCGCTGCGCGCAATCCACGCGCAGCGCGTCGCGAGCGCCGCGCGCCCGCAATCACTGCGGCACTGGCCGACATCCGCTCATAGTGCCCGCGCTGCCGCGTCGCAACAGCGCTGGCGCGATGATTGGAGCCGCTCGATTGACCCCCGTTTTCTTATTCTCGGCGATTTGGTTAACTGACCGAGTGCGCGAGCGGGGTCGGGCTTGCTTCGCCGGGTGCGGGGATTTATTGCCGACCCGCGCAGCTCTGTTGCTGACCTGCGCGGTTCTGCTGCTGACCTGTGGTGTCGGGGTGTCCCCATTCAAGTCGATTGGGCATATGCGCTGAATTTCGGCTGTTCCGAAACGTCGATTAGATGAGCTAGATACAGGGGTCCGTGGTTATGGGTCAAAGGCTTTGCGGAGGGATGCATGCTTAAGAAGCTCGCCGCCGTCACCGGCGGC
>CAYSCX010000005.1:148881-150551 GCA_964429575.1 uncultured Binatia bacterium (SeqCode)
CAAAGGCTTTGCGGAGGGATGCATGCTTAAGAAGCTCGCCGCCGTCACCGGCGGCGTTCTTTTGGGTCTCGCGATAGCTTTCGCGCGCGCAGGCGCGTTTCCGTTCTGGGGTTCCGGCGAAAAGCAGGGCAAGCCCGAATCAAATCCGCCCGCCGCATCGGCAGTGGCGGCGCCGCGCCCGGCCGCGCGCGCGTACCAGCCCGAACCGAATGAGCGCGCGGCCGTGCCGACTTCGTTTGCGCCGCTCGTAAAGCGCGTGATGCCTACGGTCGTCAACGTGAGCGTTGTGCAGGACGTCAAGGCGAGCATTCCGTTCGGACCGGGTGAGGGCGAAGAAGGCGAAGAGGGTCCACCGTCGCAAGGTCCACAGGGCGATCCATTCGAGCAGTTCCGGCGCTTCTTCGGACAGGGACCCCGCGAGTTCCGACAGCGCGGCCTCGGTTCAGGCGTCATCATTTCGCCCGACGGTTACATCCTTACCAACAACCACGTGGTGGGCGGCGCCGATGAGATCAACGTCAAGTTGATGGACAAGCGCGAGTTCAAGGCCAAGGTGGTCGGCAAGGATCCGAAGACCGATCTCGCATTGATCAAGATCGATACCAAGGAGGCGCTACCGGTCGCGGCCCTCGGAGTGTCGAACACCTCCGAAGTCGGTGACTGGGTCGTTGCGATTGGCAATCCGTACGGGTTCGACCTCACCGTGACCGCCGGAATCATCAGCGCAAAGGGGCGCGCGCTCGGCGGCAACTACGATGACTTCATCCAGACCGACGCTTCGATAAATCCGGGCAACTCAGGCGGTCCGCTATTCGACATCAACGGGCGAGTGATCGGCATTAATACGGCGATCTACAGCCGCACCGGTTCGAACGCGGGCATCGGTTTCGCGATACCGATCGACATCGCGCGCGACGTGATGGATCAGTTGAAGAGCCACGGACGGGTCGTGCGCGGATGGCTGGGTGTGCAGATCCAGGAAGTCACTCCTGAACTCGCGCAGTCCTTCGGGCTCTCGAAGCCCGAGGGCGCGCTGGTCGCTGGAGTCGAAAAGGGTGGTCCCGCAGCGAAATCGGGCATCGATCGCGGCGATGTAATCGTGAAGTTCGACGGCCGCGACGTAAAAGATCAGCACTCGCTGCCCGCGCTCGTCGCGAGTACACCCATCAACAAGAAGGTGCCCGTAGAGATCATTCGAAGCGGCAAATATCTGACCATTGAAGCCAAGGTCGGCGAGCTGAAGGAAGAACAGGTCGCGCTCGCCAAGACCGAGGAACCGGGCGGTAATTGGGGCATGCAGGTCGGTGAGATCACGCCCGAAGTGCAGCGCCAGTTCCGCCTCCAGTCGAACAAGGGCGTGGTCGTGCGGCGCGTCGCCCCCGGCAGTTCAGCGGCCGACGCGGGTCTGCAGCCGGGCGACGTGGTGGTCGAGGTCAACAAGAACAAAATCAGTTCGGTGAAGGAATTCGTCGCGCAGGCGAAGCAGGCCAAGGGCGAGAGCAAGCCGTCACTGCTGCTTGTCCAGCGCGGCACCGCGACGTTGTACACGGTGATCAAGCCGCGCGGATAGCTCGGGATTCTGATTCGGTTCCATACGGCGCCCCGGTTTTCGGATCGGGGCGCTGTTTTCTTTTGTGGCGGGACGTAGCGCGCGCATGCGCGCCGCGCTA
>CAYSCX010000006.1:0-134788 GCA_964429575.1 uncultured Binatia bacterium (SeqCode)
TTGACGCAGCAGCTCAGGACGTTTGGAGAGCAGGTGCTGCCGCATTACATCTAGAAGCCGAGGTTCGAAGCGGGAGTGGAAGAAAGCGTCAGCAGGCTCAGTGAACGCATCAAGCGCGTCCGGCTCGAACAGGGTCTGACCCTACGAGCGCTGGCGGCCAGAGCGCGCGTTTCGGCAGGTACCGTTCAGAAGATCGAGGCAGGACGGCTGGTCCCGTCGGTCGAGGTCTTCATGAAGATCTCAAAGGCGCTCCGGCGGCGGGCCAGCTACTTCCTCGGCGACGAAGATGGAAGCGTCGAAGTGCGCGTAATCCGGCGCGGTGAGCGCAAGTCGCTCGACGCGGGCGCGCGGATCCGGATCGAGAGCATCGCGGAAACCCTTCGCGAGCCACGAATGGAAGCGTACGTGGTTAAGGTTCCGCCCCGCGCCCGCAGCGGAAGACCGCTCGGTTTTAGCGGCGAGCTGCTGTTTTTCTGCAGCAAGGGAAGCGTGGACTTCTTGGTGCGCGGAAAGAAGGAAAGGCTGCGTCAGGGCGACACGCTTCACCTCAAGGCCGCAATCCCGCACCGCTTCGAGAACAGCAGTTCCTCGCCTGCCGAACTCGTAGTCGTCTGGTCCCCTGGCTAATCCGTCCCAGCAGGCGGTTGAAAAAGGCATTTTCAACCGCCTGCTTCCTCTCTCGCATCTCCCTCTCTCGTGTCTCCGGGGGAGAAGATAATGAAGGCAGTCAGACCCTTCGCCCATGGCTCAGGACAAGGTTTTCACGCAGGTTGTTAAGAGCGCGGTCGAGGCCATTGGGGACACTCAAAGCATCTCTCAACACTCTGCCAGGGGGGCATGCTGCTGGACGCGCGCCGACGCGGCGATTGGACGGCGACGTATCAAATGCGCTAGCTGTGTTTCCGAATCGAAACACGGCTTGCTGACTCGCGCGAACCGCAGCTTCGAAGAGATGCCGGAGGACGCTGATGGATTACGACCTCAAGATTGCCGGCGGAACGATAATTGACGGAACCGGACGGCCGCCGAGTTCCGGCGATGTGGGAATCAAGAATGGGAGAATTGCCGCCGTCGGCGAGGCGGCGGGCTCGGCGCGCGAGACGATCGAGGCGCGCGGCAAAGTTGTCGCGCCGGGCTTCGTCGACATCCACACGCACTATGACGCGCAGGTGATCTGGGATCGCATGATGACGATCTCGCCGTGGCACGGCGTCACCACTGTCGTAATGGGTAACTGCGGATTCGGCGTAGCGCCCACCAGGCCTGAGCATCGCGGACTGATCATGCGCACACTTGAGAAAGTCGAGGGAATGAGCCTCGCGGCGCTGGAGAAGGGGCTCGGCTACGATTGGCCGTTTGAAACCTTCGATCAGTATCTCGGCACCGTTGAGCGGCGCGGTACCGCGATCAACGTGGGCGCGCTGGTGGGCCATACGCCGGTGCGGCTCTACGTGATGGGCGAGGAGTCGACGGAGCGGCCAGCAACCGAAGCGGAAATTGGCCAGATGAGGGAAATCGTCCGCGGTGCGATCAAGGCTGGAGCGCTGGGGTTTGCCACCTCCAAAGCACAGACGCATGTCGGATACGGCGGAAAGCCGGTGCCGAGCCGCGCCGCGGAACTGGGCGAGATCAAGGCGCTCGCTGCGGTGCTCGGCGAGCTTGGCGAGGGCATCGTGCAGGCGACGGTCGGGCGCGATCTGTTTTTGCGCGAATTTGCCGAGATCGCGCAGGCAACGCACCGCCCGATTACCTGGACGGCGTTGCTTGCCGGAATGTTCGGCCCGGACGGACACCGAATGCTCTTGCGCGAGTCGGAGGCGCTGTTCGATAAGGGGTTTCCGATCGTCCCGCAGGTCACGTGTCGTCCGCTCAATTTCGAGTTCACCTTCAAGGAACCGTTTATCTTCGAGAGCATGGCGGTGTTCGCGCCCGTTTCGGCGGCCGATCTCGAAGGCAAAAAGAAAATTTACGCGAGCCCTGATTTCCGCGGTTCCTTCAAGTCCAAGGCGGGGCCCGACGCGGGAAGCCTGATATCCGCCCGTTGGGACTGTACCGTGATCTCCTTCTGCCCCTCCGAACCCGCGCTTGAGAACCGAACGGTGACCGAGGTCGCCAGCGAGCGCAGGATGCACCCGATCGACCTCGCACTCGATGTATCGCTCGCGTCCAATCTCGAGGCCCGCTTTCGCATGTCGATCCTGAACGATGACGAGGACGAAGTTGCGAAACTGTTGGCCGGCCGGAACACGGTTCTCGGACTTTCCGATGCGGGCGCGCATGCAAGTCAACTTTGTGACGCGTGCTTCTCGACCTATCTGCTCCAGCGATGGGTCCGCGAGAAAGGCGCGATCCCGATCGAACGCGCGGTCTGGATGCTCACGGCGCGGCCGGCGGAAGTGTTCGGAATCAAGGATCGCGGCAAGCTTGAAGCGGGGCTCGCGGGGGACGTGACCATATTCGACCCCGACAAAGTCGGATGTTCGCAATTGCGCCGCGTTTACGACATGCCGGCCGGCCAGGACCGCCTGGTCGCGGACGCAATCGGAATCGACGCGGTCATCGTCAATGGAACGGTGATTCGCCGCGACGGCAGTGATGTGGTTTCGCCGGACGGTCCGCTGCCGGGCCGCGTGCTCCGCCATGGAGCTGCGAGCTGAACGCGGGCAGCGGTCGCACTGCGACATTAGGAGTACCAGCATGACGCGAGACTTCGATTTGACCGACCTCGATTTCTTTGTGAATGGGGACCCGCATGCAAGCTGGAAAGAACTGCGGGCAAGCGACCCGGTCCATTGGACCGAAAGAAAGGACAAGGCCGGTTTCTGGTCAGTCACCAAGTATGAGGATGCGCTTAGAGTCTATCGCGATCCGCTGACCTTCAGTTCGGAAGGCGGAATCAGCCTGGGCTTCACCGATCCGCAGGATCCGAATCAGCCGAGGAGGGATTTCGGCTTCCGGCAAATGATGATCATGACCGATCCGCCGCGGCACACGCGCATGCGCCAGATGATGAATCGTCGCTTCACACCGCGGGCGCTTGCCCCCTTGGAGCCTCACGTCCGCGTGATTGCGACCGAGATAATCGATGCAGTCGCCGCGCGCGGCGACTGCGACCTGGTGGTGGATGTTGCCGCCAAGCTGCCCACCGCAGTGATTTGCGAGATGCTCGCCATTGCGCGCAACGACTGGGAGCTGATGTTCACGCTGAGCAACATGGCAATCGGCAGCGACGATCCCGAATATCAGGTCGATGGGTCGGCCCAAAAGACCGGCGCACAGGCGCAGATGGAGGTATTCAATTACTTCACGGCATTGATCGCCGAGCGCCGCAGCAATCCGGGCGACGATCTCGTCAGCGCGCTGGTTCACGGCGATATCGAGGGCGGTAGGCTGAGCGACACCGAGATCCTTTTCAACTGCTTTCTCCTGATCCTGGGCGGGCAGGAGACCACGCGCAACGCGATCAGCGGAGGAATGCATGCGTTGATGCATCATCCCGAAGAGCGCGGTCGCCTGGTGGCCGACCGGTCGCTGATGCCGACGGCGATCGAAGAGATGCTGCGCTGGACTTCTCCGATCACGCACATCATGCGGACCGCCACACGCGATGCGGAACTGAAGGGGCGCCAGATCCACAAGGATGACAGGGTTGTGATCTGGAACGCCTCGGCCAACCGTGACGAGGAAGTCTTTCCCGATCCCTACCGGTTCGACATCACGCGCCAGCCCAACGACCACGTTGCCTTCGGCTATGGAGAGCACTTTTGCATCGGGGCCAGCCTTGCGCGGCTGGAGTTGCGCGTGATGATCGAAGAACTGCTGCGCCGCCTTCCAGATATGGAAACCGCCGGGTCAATGGAACGGCTGCGCTCCAATCTGGTCGCCGGCATAAAGCATCTCCCGGTCCGCTTCACGCCGCAGCGCGCCGTCGCAGCCTAGTGCCGGAAAACGGCGCGTCCCAGGATGCCATTCCAATGAAAGGACTCAACGGTAAAGTTGCTTTCGTTACCGGCGCGGGGCGCGGTATCGGCCAGGCGATCGCGAAGCGCCTGGCGGCGGAGGGCGCCAAGGTCGCGGTGGTCGATTTGGACGAAGACAACGCGCGTGCCACCGCCGCAGAAATCGGAGCAGGCGCGATCGCGCTTCGGGCCGACGTCACGGACTCGGCCGCGGTGCGCGTGGCGGTGACGGAATGCGAGAAGCGGCTCGGTGCGATCGACGTCCTGGTCAATAACGCAGGATGGGACAAGATCGAACCGTTCGTGGAGAGCCGCGAAGAGACCTGGGAAAAGGTCATCGCGATCAATCTCAAAGGACCAATCATCTGCGCGCGAGCGGTGCTCGACGGTATGATCGCCCGCGGCAAGGGCCGGATTGTGAGCATCGCCTCAGACGCAGGACGCGTCGGGTCCACCGGCGAAGCGGTATATTCGGGTGCGAAGAGCGGCGTGATCGGATTCTCCAAGACCCTCGCGCGCGAGATGGCGCGGCACCACATCAACGTGAACGTGGTCTGCCCGGGACCGACCGGTACGCCTCTGCTCAAGCAAGCAATGCGAAACTCGAAACTGATGGACTCGCTGGTGCGCGCGGTTCCATTCAGACGGCTCGCCGAACCCGACGAGATCGCGGCTGCGGTGGCATTCCTGGCCTCCGACGACGCGGCGTTCATCACCGGACAAACGCTCTCGGTGAGCGGCGGTCTCACGATGAGCTAGGGCCGCGGGAGTAGCATGTACGAAACCATTCACTACGCGATCGAAGACAGAATCGGAGTGGTGCGGCTCAACCGTCCCGATAAGCTCAACGCGATCAACCCGCAGATGGTGGGCGAATTGCGCGGGCTTGCGGACTCGCTTCGAAGCGCCGACCTCGGGGCGCTGATTTTCACCGGCAACGGCCGCGCCTTCTCCGCGGGCGCCGATATTTCCAGGCTGGTCGAGATCGGGCGTGCGGACGAATTCATGAAGTTCATCGAACGGATCCAGAGCGCCTACAACGAGATCGAGGATCTGCCCTTTCCGACCATCGCGGCCATCGACGGCTTGGCGTACGGGGGTGGATGCGAACTGGCGCTGGCGTGCGATCTGCGGATCATGGCCCGTGACGCTTCATTGGGCGTCCCGGAAATCCGCATCGGAGTGCTCCCAGGGGCGGGGGGCACTCAGCGGCTCGGCCGTATGCTCCCGCCCGCGATCGCGAAGCGGATGATCTATTTCGGCGATCCGCTCGGCAGCGATGCGGCATTGCAATACGGATTGATCAACGAGGTGGTAGAGCCGGGACGGGCGTTCGAGACCGCGCTCGAATGGGCCCGGCGGCTCGTTCAACTGCCGCCGCTGGCACTGCGCTGCGCGAAGTTGCTGGTGCATGGGGCTCAGGAGAGCAGCCTCAAGAGCGGAATCGAAAGCGAGCGCCAGGCGCTCGCTTTTCTATTTGGGACCGAAGACCGGCGTGAAGGAATGCGCGCATTCCTGGAAAGGCGCGCCCCGGCCTTTTGCGGACGCTGACAAGGGCTAGGCAAGCCATCCGTCATGGATTTCGGCTTCACAGAGCAGGAGCGGCTCTTCGCCGAGAACGTGCGCCGGTTTGCGCGCGAGCGCCTGGCGCCCGATTACGCGACTTGGGATCGGGGCGCTCCGTTTCCGCGCGAGCGCGTGCGCGAGATGGCCGCGCTGGGCATCGCTGGCCTGCGCGTGCCCGAGGCGTACGGCGGAACCGCGGCATCCTATGTGATGGCAGGGATCGCGGC
Organism: uncultured Binatia bacterium (SeqCode); assembly: GCA_964429575.1. Lineage (GTDB taxonomy): Bacteria > Desulfobacterota > Binatia > Binatales > Binataceae > CAYSCX01. Next base: position 5,753 of record CAYSCX010000006.1, read on the forward strand.
TGAGGAGCTGGCCCGGGGCGATTTCAACACCTCCCTGTTCCTTCAGATTGGCCTGATCGTCGCTGACATTCTGGCCGGCCACGCCAGCGAACCGGTAAAGCGCGCCTGGCTTCCTGCGATCGCGGCGGGAGAAAAGCTGGTTGCGTTTGGACTTACCGAACCGAACGCGGGCTCCGATGCGGCGGCTATCACCACCAGCGCGCGGCGCGATGGCGACTATTACGTCGTGCGCGGGGAGAAGGCCTCGATCACATTCGCCGGGATGGCGGATGCCTGCGTAGTGTTCGCGCGCACCGGCGAGCCGGGCGCGCGCGGGATAGGCGCGTTGCTGGTGCCGCTGGACCTTGCGGGCGTGTCGCGCCAAGTTTACCGCAGCGCCGGGGAACGGCTGACACAACGCGGATCGATCGTGTTCGATGGCGTCCGCGTCCCCGCCAACCATCTGATTGGCGGCGAAGCGAGCGGCTTTTACCAAGCGATGGGGGCGTTCGACTACAACCGCGCGATTATCGCACTGGCGTGCGTCGGCGTCGCCCAGCAATCGCTGGACGAGACGGTCGAGTACGCCAAGCAGCGTCACACCTTCGGACGCCCCATCGCGAAGCACGAAGGCGTCTCGTTCCAGATCGCCGAGCACCTGACGATGATTTCAGCCGCCCGGCTGCTCGCCTATCAGTGTCTGGTGTTGCGCGATCGGGGCGAGCCGCACACCAAGGAAGCCGCGATGGCGAAGTGGCTCGGACCGAAGGCGGCCGTAGAGGCAATCCACGCATGCATCGTGCTGCACGGCTGGATCGGCTACAGCCAGGAGCTCCCTTTCGAGCAACGCCTGCGCGACGTGATCGGCCTTGAGATCGGCGACGGCACTCCCGAGATCATGAAGGCGATCATCGCCAGGGAAACGATTGGACGCGATTACGCGTCGTACCGCTGAGAGACGCGCGGGGACGGAACGATGAATTTCGGCGACATCATCTATACGAAGGAAGATGGCATCGCGACCATCACGATCAACCGTCCCAAAGTCTTGAACGCGTTTCGGGGCGAGACAGTCGACGAGATGATCGCGGCGTTCAAGGATGCGCGCGACGACCGCTCGATCGGCGTCGTGATCCTGACCGGCGCCGGCGACCGCGCGTTTTGCTCCGGAGGCGACCAGTCGGCGCGCGACAAGAGCGGCTACCAGGGCGGGATGCACGTCGAGGAGTTGCACTCGCTCATTCGCGACATTCCCAAGCCCGTCATCGCGGCCGTAAACGGCTACGCGATCGGCGGCGGACATGTTTTCCACGTCATCTGTGACCTGTCGATTGCCGCCGATACCGCGAAGTTCGGCCAGGCCGGCCCCAGGGTTGGCAGCGTCGATCCCGGGTACGGCACTGCGTACCTGACGCGCGTAGTCGGTGAAAAGAAGGCGCGCGAGATCTGGTACCTGTGCCGCCAGTACACGGCGCAGGAAGCGCTTGAGATGGGGCTGGTCAACAAGGTCGTGCCGGCCGCGCAGTTGATGGATGAAGCGCGATCGTGGGCGCGCGAGATTCTCGCGATGAGCCCGACCGCGATCAAGATCGCAAAAGCTTCGTTCGCCGCGGAGACCGACCACATCAAGGGGATCGGCGGACTCGGAATGACCGCGCTGATGCTCTATTACGGCACCGACGAAGCGATGGAAGGACGCAACGCGTTTCTGGAACGCCGCAAACCCGACTTTCGCAAGCACCAGAAATAGAGAATGCACAGGATCAAAAGACCACCACCGAAACGGCACCAAGAGTGATTTTTTCATGGCGAATCGACTGGCGAACAAAGTTGCACTAATTAGCGGCGGCGCGCGCGGACAGGGCGCCGCAGAGGCACGCCTGTTCGTTCAGGAAGGCGCATCTGTCGTTCTCGGTGACGTGCTCGATAAGGACGGCGAGCGCCTCGCGGCGCAGTTGAACCGCGACGGCACCAAGCAGTGCGCCCTCTATCTTCATCTCGACGTATCAAAGGCGAGTGATTGGGAACGCGCCGTAGCGGCAACTGAACGTCAATTCGGCGGACTCGACATCCTGGTGAACAACGCCGGTATCTTGAGCTTGGCCGGCATCGAGCAGACCAGCGAGGACGACTGGCAGCGGGTGATCGACATTAACCAGAAGGGCGTGTGGCTGGGCATGAAGGCGGTGGTATCGGCGATGCGCAAGCGGGGCGGCGGCTCGATCATCAATATATCGTCGATTTACGGACTCATCGGCTCGGGCGGATCAGCCGCATATCACGCGAGCAAGGGCGCGGTGCGTCTGCTCACGAAAACCGCGGCGCTGGAATTCGCTGGTGACAAGATCCGCGTGAACTCGGTGCATCCGGGCATCATCACGACCCCGATGGTTGAAGCTATCGACCGCGAACTGCGCGCCGGGATACTCAGCCTCGTGCCGGCGCGCCGCGAGGGGCGCCCCGAGGAAATCGCCTACGGTGTGCTGTTTCTGGCATCGGAGGAATCCTCCTACATGACGGGTTCGGAATTGGTGATCGACGGTGGCTACACGGCTGCATGACCGGACGGGGAAGGAAAAGCGACCGCGAGGAAACGGAGGCAAGCATCATGACGGATGGAAGGGCGAAACGGATGTGGGCGCTGCCGGGAGCGGATCTAACCGTGCCGCAATCGCTGCTGATGCATGGCGGCGACAACAGCCTCGTGACGGTGCCCTGCCCGAGTTATCTGATCGAGCATCCCAAGGGTCTGGTTCTGTTCGACACCGGATGCAGTCCGAAAGTCATCGAAGACATCGCCGGACACTGGGGCGAGATGTGGAAGTCCGTGCCATTGAGTTATCCGCAGGACCGCAGGTTGGATAATCAGATCAAGGGACTGGGCTACAAGCTCGACGATATCAAGTACGTCGTCGTATCGCATCTTCACATGGACCATTCGGGCGGACTGTATATGTTTCCGAAGGCCAAGTTCCTGATAATGGCCAACGAGCTGCGTTATGCCTATTGGCCGGATCCTGACCGGCGCCAAGTATTCGCGATCGATGATTTGCTGCCAACCCGGCGCTTCGACTGGCTCGAGCTCGACAGCGATTTCGATTTGTTTGGCGACGGCAGCATCCACATGTTGAAGACGCCCGGCCACACCCCGGGCGAATCATCGCTCTACGTGCGGCTGCCAAATCGCAAGATCCTGCTGGTTGGCGACACGGTGCATCTGCGCGCCGCGCTGGAAACTGAAGCCACGATGCCGCTGGATACCGACTCGGTCCAGGCAGCGTTGTCGATCAGGCGCATCAAGGCGATCCGCGACATGCACGAGGCGACGGTCTGGATCAGTCATGACCCCGAAGACTGGGCGGAGTTGCCGCACGCCCCCGCATCGATCGAGTGAGTATCTTACATGCCGTTGTATGAATATCACTGTGTAGCGTGCGGCCAATCATTCGAGATGCTCGGCCCGGTCGCCGTGGCCAGCCGCAAACGGCATTGTCCGGAGTGCGGGCGGCTGTCGCCCCGCGTGGTGTCGGCGTTTGCGATCGGTGCGAGCGGCAGCCGCGACGATGCGCCGGCTGCTGTTCAAACGAAATTCCCAGCGCCGGCGCCGCTCTGCCTGCGCAATCCCCACGTGCCGCTGCTTTGCCATATGGACCAGCCATCGGCAAAGCGGTGGCTGGCACATCTGGACGGCCGCGGCGCTGAGTACGATGACAAGAGCGCCGCGCGCAGCGAGTTGAGGAAAAAGCGCGGCGAGTCTGCGCCGAAGGCCGCGGAACCCGCGTCGCACACGCACAACTTTCGCCGTCATGCGGCGACCGAGTCGCACACTGGGTGGCGCTCTTCGGATCACGCTCCAGACAGTGGTGCACCGCACGGCCATGACCACAGCGGCAGTCACCGCCATCACCATGGCGCGGATCATCATTCTCACTAGAGGTTGATTGCTATGAGTTCCAAAATCTTGCACACATCCCTCTGCGACATTTTCGGCATCAAATACCCGATCCTTCTGGCTGGAATGGGAGGCGCCTCGACGCCGGAACTTGCCGCGGCAGTCTCGAACGCCGGCGGCCTTGGAATCCTGGGCGCCGCGGCCCAGGGGCCGGACGAGCTATCCGAATGGATCAAGCGCACCCGCGAACTTACGGACAAGCCGTTCGGAGTGGATACGCTGCTGCCCTCGACGGTGCCTTCGTCGGGGAGCACATCGCAATTCCGCGCCGAGCTACCGCAGGGCCACGTCGATTTCGCCCGCAACTTCAAGCAGCGATACGGGATTCCCGATCCCGATCGAACTGCGGCGCGGCGCGGCGGGATGGCCTTTTCGCGCGAGTTCTTCCTAAAGCAGATCGAAGTGGTGCTGGATGAGAAAGTTCCGGTGTACGTGTCAGGACTCGGCGACCCCGGATTCATGGTCAAAGACGCCCATGCCCGTGGGATGAAGGTGATGGCGGTGGCGGGCGCGGTAAAGCACGCGCTGCGTTTCGTGGATTCCGGACTCGACGTGATCGTTGCGCAGGGCACCGACGGCGGGGGTCACAACAGCCGCATCGGCACGATGGCGCTGATCCCGCAGGTGGTTGACGCGGTCAAGCCGAGGCCGGTGGTTGCGGCGGGCGGAATCGCAGACGGCCGCGGAATCGTCGCCGCGCTGGCTCTGGGCGCCGTGGGGGTGTGGTGCGGAACTCCGTTCCTGGCCACGCTTGAAGCCGGGATCGACGACTACCAGAAACAAGCGTTGCTTGGTGCGACTGCCGACGACGCCGTCGTCACGCGCAGCGTCACCGGGAAGCCATGCCGGGTGCTCAAGAGCAAATGGACCGAGGAATTTGACTCGTCGGGTCTGCAGGCTCTGTCGATGCCGTATCAGGGGCTGATTTCGATGCCGATTCTCGAGGGCGCACGCGCCGCGAATCGCGCAGACATCTACCCCGGGATCGCCGGACAGTCGGTGGGGATGCTGCACAAGATTCGCCCGGCGCGCGAAGTGCTCGAGACCATGGTCGCCGAAGCCATCGAAATTCTCGCCGAGCGGCTTCCTCACGAAGTCCGGTTCCAAGCCTGACGGATTCCAATGAGACGTCCGTGGGCACAGCGGCGAGCGGCGAATCGAAAGTCCTGAAGTGATGCCGTGAAGCCGCTTGACGATATTCGCGTGATAGAACTTGCCGAGATGGTCTCCGGCCCGATGTGCGGCAAGCTGTTCGCCGACATGGGCGCGGAAGTTATCAAGATCGAAACTCCCGGGATCGGAGACGAGTCGCGCGGTCATCCTCCGTTTCCGGGCGATGTTCCCCATCCTGAAAAGAGCGGCCTGTTTCTCTACCTCAACACCAGCAAGAAGAGCGTTACGCTGGATGTGACGCAGCCTGCGGGCGCAGAAATCTTCAAGCGCCTGATTGCGGGCGCCGACCTCCTCATCGAGAACCACCGGCCCGGCTATCTGGCGAGTCTCGGGCTCGGATTCGATACCCTGCACGCAATCAATCCCAAACTGATCGTCACTTCGGTGACTCCGTTCGGACAAAGCGGTCCGTACCGCGATTGGAAGGGAACCGATCTGATCGAATGGGCGATGAGCCTGACCGGGTACAACACTCCCACCATGGTCGATGATGCGGAGCAAGAGAATCCGCTGCGCGCTCCCGGTCATCCTGCGGAGATGATGGGTGCGACCACGGCCGCGGCTGCCGCGATGTTCGCGCTATTCCATCGCGAGCGTACCGGCGAAGGCCAGTGGGTCGACGTGCCGTGCTGGCAGTCAACGTTGAATACCGCGAAGGTCGAGATGGCGGTCTACAGCTACCGAGGAATCCCGTTCAGCAGGCTGCGTGCGCGCTCCGGGCTGGGACTTGAACCGCTCGCCTGCCGCAATGGGTACATCTACACGCTCTGGGGGGTGGACGAGCATTTCGAGGCCTTGAAGAAGCTCTTGGGACACCCTGAAATTCTCGAGAACGAAATCTTCAAAACCATCGTAGGCCGGGCAGCGAACGATGATGTGGTGCGCCCGGCGGTTCGAGAGGCGCTGCTAAAGTACGACATGGATGACCTCGTCAGCCGCGGACAGGCTCTGGGGCTCCCGATCGGGGCGGTGTACACGGTCGCCCGCGCCGCCGAGGACGAACATCTGAAGGCGCGCGGCGCCTTCGCGGAAATAGATCATCCGGCAACCGGGCGCCTTCGCTATCCGGGTGCGCTGGTGCACCTGAGCGAGACGCCCGCCTCGTATTCGCGGGCGCCGCTGCTGGGTGAACACAACGAGGAAATCCTGGGACGGCGTCTCGGCTTCGGTCCCGGGAAACTAAGCGCATTTCGCAACGCGGGAATAATTTAGCAGAGGCTGCGACCATGGGCGCACTGCCACTCGAGGGAATTCGCGTAGCCGACTTCAGCTGGATCATCAACGGTCCCCAGACCGCGCTTTGGCTGGCCGCGATGGGCGCCGAGGTGATCAAAATCGAAAGCAAAGTTCACCTCGACGCCATGAGAACCCTTCCCGGCGCGATGGCCGGTGACAAGCCAGGACCGAATCGCAACGGAGTCTTTCACAACCTCGCCTATGGCAAGAAAGCAGTAAACCTCAACTTGGGTACGACCAGAGGGCGCGAGCTTGCCTATGAGCTGGTTAAGCGCAGCGACTTCGTGATCGAGTGCTTTGCTGCGCCGCACACGCGCAAGCTCGGGCTCACTTACGAGCAGCTTCGGGCGGTCAAGCCGGACATCATCGTGATCTCGGTCTCGCTGCTTGGAAAAACTGGGTTGCAACCGGCTGATTGGGTTGGCTGGGGGCCGATGGCGGCGTCATACGTCGGCATGTTCGACGCCCAAGGTTATCCAGGCGGTCCTCCGCGCCAGACCGGCGGCACGTGGCCTGACTATGCCATCGCGACCGCGGTGGCGTTCCACGCGCTGGCCGCGCTGCGTTACCGCAACCGAACCGGCAAGGGGCAGTGGATCGACGCGAGCATGGGCGAGACGGTCATGGGCGAAATGCCGGAGTGGTTCATGGACTACTTCATGAACGGCCGCGATCGGCGTCAGTGGGGTAATCGTGATGACGTCATGGCGCCGCACAACACTTACCCCTGCAAGGGTGACGACCAGTGGATAGCGATCGCGGTGAGTTCGGATGAGGAATGGGACGCGCTCTGGCGCGTGATGGGATCTCCGCCGTGGGCCAAGCAGGAGGAGTTTTCGACCCAGCTTCTGCGCTGGAAAAATCAGGCTGAAATCGACGCGCGCCTGCGCGAGTGGACCAGAAACCACGAGCATATCGAACTCGCCCACAGACTCCAGGCGGCGGGCGTGCCCGCCGGACCGGTGCTCGACAGCGTGGAAATTCACAACGATCCCCATCTCTTGGAGTGGGGCTACTGGTGGGAACTGGAGCATCGCGAGGCCGGCAAGCGGGTGCTGCCCGGGCTACCGGTGAAGTTCAGCGCGGTTCCCAAATTCAACTATGCGACTCCGCCCGACTTGGGCGAGCACAACCGGGAGGTGTTCGGAGGGCTGCTCGGCCTGCCGGACGCAGAGATCGCAAAGCTGATCGACGAGAAGGTCATTTTCTGATGCGCGGGCGCGCGCGGGAATCGAATGACTGCTGCTAGCCGGTCAACTTGCGAATTGAATTCATTGATTCGATTGTGACGCAAAAAAATCTCCCCGGGGAGGAACGACCATGAAAAGCGCCGACGAGCTGATCACTGAACTTTGCGACCGCGAGGCGATTCGGGACCTTCCCGTGCGCTACTGCGACTGCGTGTGGCAGGGCGACCTCGACGGTATCGCGAACCTGTTCAGCGAGGATGGATCATTTACGATAAAGGGCCGCGAGCGCGAGGTCACCACGCAAGGTCGACAGAAGCTTCGCAAGATGTACGAGAGTGCGCTCAGCGATCTCACCCCCCGCCCCTACATCCACAATCACGTAGTCGAGCTTCGCGGCAAGACCAAAGCCACCGGCCGATGCTACGTCGAACTGCGCAACGCCGCGCGGCAGATGGAATGGATCGGAACCGGGTACTATGACGATGAATATGTGAAAGTGGGCGATACTTGGAAATTCGCCTCCCGTCGGTTCACTGGAATCGGCTTGCCAGCGAGTGTCACTGACCGGAGTCCCCAATCGTGACGCGACTACGTGCGGGCCGGTTGGGATGCGGCCCTTTCGATGGAGTGAGCTGAGGAAAAGCCCGGCGAAGCTGTCGGCCGAGGAATTGGAATGGCAACCGAAAGCGAAATCCTGCAACGGGTCAAGGAGGGGATGAAACGCCCTGCCAAGGACATACCCACGCTACGCATGTTCATGGAGAAGAACAGCCGCGCACTCAACGCGCTACCGCCGGAGATCGGCGCCTTGCATGAAGGCGTCGAGTTGAGGCCGGGACTGCGCGCGGACGTAGCCGTACCGAAAGGCTCCGGGCCGTTTCCGGCGCTCGTTTATCTGCACGGTGGCGGATGGGTCGCGGGGAGTCCGAAGACCCATCAGAAGCTCGGGCTGCAATTCGCCGAGCAGGGCTACCTGACGATCAACGTCGATTACCGGCTCGCGCCGGAAGACCCATTTCCGGCGGGCCTCGACGACTGCGTTTTCGCCGCCAAGTGGGCGGCCGAGAATGCCGCGCGATGGAAGGGCGATGCTTCGCGCATGGCGATCGGCGGCGACTCGGCAGGCGGCAATCTCGCGGTCGCGACCATGGTGGCTCTGGCGAGCGAGAATAGCGCGCCGAGCTTCAAGGCGGGCGCGCTAATCTACGGACTGTACGATGTACGGGCGGTGATTGCGCGCGAGAACGACTCGATGGCGCTCGGCATGATGGCGCGCGCATACCTCGCCGACAACTATGCGGCGCTACTCGACGATCCGCGGGTGAGCCCGCTTAAAGCGATACGCCGGGGCATGCTGCCTCCACAAATCATAATCTGTGGCGCCGATGATCCGTTGTTGCCGGAGTCCTACGCGGTGGCGCAGGCATGCAAGCAGAGCGGCGTCGAGCACGATCTGCAGGTGTTCCCGGAGATGCCGCACGGATTCATTCAGGTATGGATGCTTTCGGCGGCGGGCGCGGCGCAGAGGCGAATCTTCGACTTCATGCGCAAGCACGTCTGACTAAAGCAAGGTGTAGCTCGCAAGAAAAATTGGTCGAATAGACACTGGCGCGTGAAAAAAGGAGGCAGGCAATGACAACGCAACGCGTGATCTCAGCCGATTCTCACATGATGGAGCCAGCCGATCTGTGGGTTGAGCGGGTCGACAATCGATTCAAGGAACGTGCGCCCAGGGTGATCAAGGGCGAAGGCGCCGTCGGTTACGTTTTCGTCGCTCCTGACCTTCCGCCGTTCCCGGTCGCAACCGGCTTCGCCGCCGGAAGAGGCGGGCAGGAACTCAAGGAGTTCATCGTCCGAGCCACCTTCGACGAGGGCTATAAGGCGGCACGGCCGAGCGGCTGGGATCCCGTTGAGCGTATCAAGGACCAGGAGGTTGACGGAGTTGAGGCGGAGGTTCTGTACACCACGCTGGGGATGCCGCTGTTTGGATTGCATGACGCCGAGCTGCAGCGCGAGTGCTTCAAGGTTTACAACGATTGGGTGGCCGAGTTCGCCTCGCACAATCCAAAGCGGCTGCACGCAATCGCTCTGATCTCACTCGAGGACGTCGGCGCGGGCGCCAAGGAACTCGAGCGGGCCGCGAAACTGGGACTCAAGGGCGCGATGATATGGGGCGCGCCGCCCCGCGAGAAGCCCTATCACCTCAAGGATTACGATCCGTTCTGGGCGGTGGCGCAGGATCTCGAGATGCCGCTTTCACTCCACGTCATCACCGGCAAGCGACCGCCGCGAACCAAGGAAGAGAAAGAGAAAGTTCGCTCGCGCGATCCGTCGTTTCTCCGCAGTTACATGAACCTGATTCACGAGGTCCAGCGTACTCTGACCGACATAGTTTGCAGCGGCGTTTTGATGCGCTTTCCGCGGCTGCGAGTAGTCTCGGCCGAAAACGACTCGGGATGGGTGGCGCACTACATGTACCGCATGGACCACGCGTTTGAGAAGTTCGGCGCGCTCATGGCAGAGCCGCTCGACATGAAGCCCAGCGAGTACGTGCGGCGCAATGTCTGGGTCACTTTTCAGGACGACCCGGTGGGCCCGATGCTGTATCAGTACTTTGGCGAGGATAACTTCATGTGGGCCTCGGACTTCCCGCACACCGACTCGACCTGGCCCAACTCGCTCAAGGTGATCGAGCAGGAATTCCGGGGCGTGCCCGAGGGCGTGAAGCGGAAAATCATATGCGATAACGCAGCGAAGCTCTATCACATCGATCTCAACTAGCAGGGTGTTGAGAAACTCAGAACATGGCGCGGCGGATGCGCAGGTGTGCTCAACACCCTGCGGGAAAGATGGTTTCTTTCCTAATCTTCTCCCCCAATGGGGGAGAGGAGAGAGAGGGAGCAGGCTGTTGAAAATGACTTTTTCAACAGCCTGTTAGAGCAGGCATGCGACGCCACCAACCATAGTGGAGCATTTGATATGTCCGGAATATTGGACGGCAAGGTAGCGCTAATTACCGGCGCAGGTTCTGGAATCGGGCGGGCGACCTCGCGGATCTTCGCGCGCGAAGGGGCAAAACTGGTGCTGGCCGACATCGTGGAAGACGGTGGCCTCCAGACCCTCGCGATGGTCAGCGACACGGGCCACGAGGCTGTCTTCATCAAGGCCGACGTCTCGAAGGCAGACGAGGTCGATGCCGCGGTGGCAAAGGCGGTCGCAACCTACGGGCGCCTTGATTGCGCGTTCAACAACGCCGGAATCGAGGGCCAGGGCGGCCTTACGCATGAGTGCACGGGAGAAAATTGGAATCGCGTGATCTCGATCAACCTCACCGGAGTGTGGCTGTGCATGAAGGCAGAGATTGCGCAAATGCTCAAGCAAGGTGGTGGCGGTGCGATCGTGAATACATCGTCGGGCGCGGGCTTGGCCGGAGTCCGCGGCATGCCCGCTTACGTGGCTGCAAAACACGGCGTGGCGGGACTGACCCGCGCGGCCGCGATCGAGTACGGAGGTCACAACATCAGAGTCAACGCGGTATGCCCCGGGCCAATTCGCACTCCGATGATGGAGCGCCTGCTGGGGAATCGTCCTGACGCAGAGAAGAGATTCGCGCGTGGAGGACCGCTCAAGCGCCTGGGCGAAGCCGAGGAGATCGGCGAGGCAGTCGCGTGGCTGTGCTCGAATCACGCTTCCTACGTGACCGGGCTGCCGATGCCGGTGGACGGCGGCTTCATGGCGCAATAGCTTTCGCGGCTCGGCTAAGCAGCCCTGCCCAAGTGAAATCCGAAAAAGGAGAAACGAGATGAAGTTCGGACTGCTCTACGAAATGGAAACCCCGCGGCCGTGGAATGCGCTGAGCGAATACAACGTGTACTGGGAGGCGCTCGCGCAAATCGAACTCGCCGACCGCATCGGAATCGATTACGTCTGGGAGGTTGAGCATCATTTTCTCGAGGAATACTCGCACAGCCCGGCGCCAGAAGTCTTCTATGGCGCGGTGACGCAACGGACCAAGAACATACGGATCGCGCACGGCGTCAGGCTGCTGCCGTTCAACTTCAACCACCCGATCAAGCTTGCCGAGCAGGCCGCGGTCCTCGACATCATGAGCAATGGCCGCGTTGACTTCGGCACCGGGCGCTCCACCACCTCACAAGAACTCGACGGCTTCAACGTGGACTACGAGCGCACCCGCGCCGAAGTGCGCGAAGCGCTTGAGATCATCGTGAAGGCCTGGACCGACGAAATCCTGGAACATGACGGCAAGCTGATGAAGATTCCGCCGCGGCGCGTACTGCCGAAGCCAATTCAGAAGCCGCATCCGCCGATGTGGATGGCGTGCGTCGCGCCTGACAGTTATCAGATGGCGGGTGATCGCGGGCTCGGCGTGCTCAGCTTCAGTCTCAACTTTGATTTCGTCCAGCTGAGCATCGAGAACTACCGCAAGGCGTTCGCCAACCGCTCCGACCAGGTCCCCAAGGTTCCCAACGAGGCGTATGCCGGTCTCATCGTGTGCCATGTCGCCGAGAACCGCGAGGACGAGGCCATCGGCATCGACGGCGCGCGCTGGTTCATGCACAACGTGGCGAAGCTATTTCAGCCCCTGATGACAAAGAACAAGCTCTACTCGTATGAGTACCTGCGCAACCTGATGGCGATAGACATCGACCCCAAGGACATTCCCGACAGCCAGCTGAAGCAACATGCGATGGTGGTGGTCGGCAACCCTGACGAGGTCATCCGCAAGCTAGAGACCTTCCAAAAGGCAGGATTGGACCAGGTGATCTGTTTCAAGCAGGCCGGTCGCATTCCGCATCAGAAGATCATGAATTCGCTCAAGCTGATGGCGAAACACGTGCTGCCGCACTTCAACCCGCATCGGACGATTGCAATCGATGAGCTGCAGAGCGCGGCTGCGTCTTAGCAGGGTGTTGAGAAACCCTGAACATGGCGCGGCGGATGCGCAGGCGTGCTCAACACCCTGCGGGAAAGATGGCTTCTTTCCTAATCTTCTCCCCCAATGGGAGAGAGGAGAGATTAGTGCTAGAGGCTGAGAAGACCCAAGTCAACAACACTGTTGTCTAAGCCGTGCGCCGTTCCTGAAAGTCGGAGAAGGACCGTGGGGAAGCTTGCAGACAAAATCGCGCTGATTACGGGAGCGGGCTCCGGAATGGGGAAAGCCACGGCGCTCATGTTCGCAAGTGAGGGCGCGAGCGTGGCGGTGGTCGACATCAACGAGGCCGACGCCGCCGCAACGGCCGACGAGATCACCCGCACGGGAGGGAAGGCCGTCGCGGTGCGAGCGGACGTCTCGAAGGCGACCGACGCTCAGGCGATGGTGGCCGCGACCGCGAAGCGGCTCGGCCCGCCAACCATTCTTTTCAACAACGCGGGCATCGAAGGCGAGTCGGGTTTCGTTGCCAACATGACCGAGGAAGCGTTCGACCGTGTGATCGCGATAAATCTGCGCGGTGTATTCCTGGGAATGAAGTACGTTCTCCCTCACATGGTGCAAGCAGGTGGCGGTTCGATCATAAATCAGGCGTCGATCGCCGGGATGGTCGCGGTCCGCGGAGGCGCAGCGTACTGCGCGGCAAAGGCGGGAGTCATTGCGCTGACGCGCGTCGCGGCCTTGGAGTATGCGCGTTACAACATTCGCGTAAATTGCATCTGTCCGGGAGGGATCGAAACTCCAATGGCGAAGCGAATCCGCCGCGGCGCCGAGCCGGATCCGAAGGCAATCAGCCGGATCTCGGTGTTTGGTCGGATGGGCAGACCCGAGGAGATCGCGAAGACCGCACTGTTTTTGGCGAGCGACGATTCTTCATTTGCAACTGGCGCTCCCTTTGTGATCGATGGCGGGTGGACAATCAGCTGATCCCCAGACGCCGGCGGGTATGCGCGCAAATCCAGAATTAACTCTTGGGCGGGCCTGACGGGCAGATCCTCACAGGACGTTTGAAATGCAGTCCTTATTGGACCGTGCGTGCATCGTCGGAGTCGGCGAGACCGAATTCACCCGCGGGACCGACAAGTCCGAATTGCGGCTGATGCTCGAAGCGTCGGTCAAGGCGATCGACGACGCGGGACTTGAGCCACACGACATCGATGGTATTGTCGGTCCGCCCGTCGGCGCGCCCGCGGAACACTTTGCTGCGAACTTGGGCATCGAGGACCTTCGCTACGCGACTACGGTCCACATGGGTGGCGCTAGTGCGGTTGCCGGATTGCAGAGCGCGGCGATGGCGGTTGCGACTGGGGTCGCGAGAAACGTGCTCGTTCCGTTGGGATGGCTCGGGTACTCGGCAATGCGGGTGAGTGCGGCGGGCCGACGCGAAGGCGGCTCACCTGGCGCCGGCGCTGGACCGCTCGGCCCGACGATCAGCGAATGGTACCTGCCGTACGGCGCATCTGTGCCGGTGCAATGGTACGCATGGATCGCAACCCGGCACATGAAGCTGTACGGCACGCCGTTCGAGGCGATGGGTGCCGTCGCGGTAGCCTCACGCAAGCACGCGCAACTCAACGAGAAGGCATTGATGCGCGGTCGGCCGCTCACGCTTGACGATTACATGAAGTCGCGCTGGATATCGTTTCCCTTTCGTCTCTTCGACTGCTGTCTCGAGACTGACGGCGCTTGCGCGGTGGTAGTGACGTCCGCGGAACACGCGAAGGACCTCAAGAAGGCGCCCGTCTATATCTCGGGTGTAGCAGAGGGGCATCCCTATCCTGCGGACGACATCCCATCGCGCCCTGACCTATTCAAGATCGGACTGAGCTTCGCGGCGCCGAAAGCTTTTGAGATGGCGGGCGTGACGCCCAAAGACATCGACTTCGTCGAGATTTACGACTGCTTCTCATACGTCGTCCTGCTTCAGCTTGAAGCGCTTGGCTTTTGCAAGCGCGGTGAAGTGAAGGACTTCGTCAAGGGCGGACGGCTCGAGCTGGGAGGCGAGCTTCCCCTCAACACCCATGGGGGGCTCCACTCCGAAGCACACATTTGGGGAATGAACCACATCGTCGAGGCCACCCGGCAGTTGCGCGGCGAGTGCGGCGATCGCCAAGTGAAGGGCGCGGAGTTTGGACTCGTGACCGGGTGGGGCGACTTCGGCGACGGCAGTGTCGCGATTTTGAGGAGGTGACGGCGATGGCTGAAGCACCTTCCGAATACCGCCGCCCACTCCCACGTCGCCATGGCTACGCGGGGGAGTTCTACGCCTATTGCAGAAAACACGAGCTCCGCTTCCAGCATTGCATCGATTGCGGCACTTGGCGTCACCTGCCACGCGACATGTGCGCGAAGTGCGGCTCGTTTCGCTTCGAATGGCGCAAGTCGTCCGGGCGCGGCAAGCTGTTTTCCTGGACCACCGTAGCGCAGCCGATGCTGCCGCCGTTTGCCGACGCGGTCCCCTACAGCCCTGTCATCGTTGAACTGGAAGAAGGCGTGCGGATGGTGACTTGGTTAATCAACGTCAAGCCGGAAGAACTCAGATTGGACATGCCGGTCGAGGTCGCCTTTGATGACGTAACACCCGAGGTCACGGTGCCGAAGTTCAAACGCGCTTCCTGAGCGCGAGCCGCCGAGGATTCGCGGCCAAACACCCGCGCCAGCGCTCTGCAATGGATTTTAACTACAGCGCACAGGACGAAGCCTTCCGCCAGGAAATCAGAGGCTGGCTCGAACGCAATTGGACCGAGGGCGTTCGCCGCCCAGGGCTCGGCTTCATGCACGAGGACGGCCCGGAAGATTGGAAGCGGCGGGTTCGATGGCATCGCAAGATGCATGAAGGCGGCTGGGTCGGCGTCAGTTGGCCCAAAGAATACGGAGGGCGCGGCGCCTCGCTGATCGAGCAGGTGATCTACCAGGAAGAGATGGTGCGGGCGCACGCACCGCAGCCGGTCAACGGTATCGGCATCATGATGGCCGGACCGGCCCTGATCCATTGGGGTACCGAGGAGCAGAAGAAGCGTTACATTCCCAAGCTCTTATCGGCTGACGAGATTTGGTGTCAGGGCTTTTCGGAACCCAACTCCGGCTCGGACCTGGCCTCGTTGCAGACCCGTGCGGTGGACGAGGGTGACTACTTCGTCGTCAATGGGCAGAAGGTGTGGACCTCCGACGCCCATCACGCCGACATGTGCATCCTGCTGGTCCGCACGGACCCCGAGGCGCCGAAGCACCGCGGAATCAGCTATCTGCTGGTTGACATGCACAGCCCCGGCATCACGGTGCGGCCGTTGGTTCAAATCACGGGCGACCGCGGTTTCAACGAGGTGTTCTTCGAGGAGGTCAGAGTTCCCAAGTCCAACCTGCTCGGCGGGAAGAACCAGGGATGGCAAGTCGCGATCACAACTCTGATGTTCGAGCGCACCGGGATCGGGGGTGGCCGGATGATGGCCGAGCCGCAAGATCTAGTGAAGCTGGCTCAGATGGTCGAGCGCAATGGCAAGCCGGCGTGGAAAAATGCTGCGGTGCGGCAGAAGATCGCCCAGTTCGCTTGCGAGGCGAATGCGCTCAAGTACACCGGTTACCGGCAACTCACCCGCCGCCTCAAAGGGCTGCCGCCGGGATCCGAGGGATCAGTCATGAAGCTCGCCGCCAGCGAGCTCAACCTCAGAATGTGCAGCTTCGCCATGGAGCTTCTGGGAGCGTACAGTCAGTTTCTGTACGACGCGCCGCATTCGCTCGACCAGGGAAAATGGTCATATCGCCTGCTGGCTGCGAGGGCGCTGACCATCGGTGGCGGAACCAGCGAAGTCCAGCACAACATAATCGGCGAGCGCGTGCTGGGCTTGCCAAAAGGTTAAGCCCGGCTGATGCCGTCGCGACGAAACCCGCGCGCGTCGAGAACGATGTTGGTTCAAAGCCTTGACCAAGGCCTCGCAAACGAGCGAACACTGAGCCGGCAAGTGTGGCTCTCATAGGATTGAGATATGGCTGATGAAGCAGCGGATAAGGCCGAGGCACAGTCGGCGTTCCTACAACGTCTGCCAGAGCATCTGCGCCACGAAATCTTCGACTTCTTCACAGTCCAGACGGAATGGGGTACCAAGGTCAGACCCGGCAAAGCGGGTTTGCGCCTCGGCGATCTCAACGTCGGCTCCTACGGCGTAGTCAAGGACGTGAGCGACAATCGGTCGCTGCGCGCGCCGGTTTCAAGATCGGCGACCGCTGCTTCGAGGTCGTCTTCGACGCTTTCAAGGTTGACGAGGTCCGCGAGTTGAGTCCGAACGACGCCGAAAAGTCGGCCGACTTCGTTCTGGAGATGGACGAGGCCGGTTGGAAGGAGATGGTGCAGAACATCGTCGCGAACGGCGGCGCGGATCCGCAGCACACTCTCAATACCCTGGTTTTTCCCGGCAAGCTCAAGCTCCGCTATCGCGACGCCGTCGGAATGGACAAGTTCTACCTCTACAACCAAAGCCTTCAGCATTTCCTCAACTCTGCCGCCCAGCTGGGTTGAGTCCGGTGGCCCACCCGAGTCCGTCGCGATGAGGGCGAACCGGCGGGCTCACCGCGCAGGGGACCAGCGAGTCGAGGCGAGCTGAGGGCCCGATATGCCATTCCTAGACAGACCCTTGCGATTCGCTGTGCGTTGCGCGGCTCTGCTCCTGCGCATTCGGCCTGTTCGAGAGCTTCGGATGGTACGGCTCAGCTCCGGCGGGCGGTGGCGACCGGACTAATCGGGCGAAAGCCAAACCCGCAAACTGGCGCAGGGAGGAGAATCATGGCTCCAAAACCGATGGTTGATTACGGCGCGCTGGTCAAGGACGACCGGGTTCACGGCAGCGTCTATCTCGATCCACGGATATTTGAGGACGAGATCGAGACGATCTTCCATCGCGGGTGGGTTTACGTCGGACATACCGGCGAGATACCCGAGCCGGGCGATTACCGGCTGAAAAAGATCGGACGCGCGCCGGTCATTATGGTGCGCGACGATCGCAGCCAAGTGCGCCTGCTCCTTAACCGCTGCCGCCATCGCGGCGCGACCGTGTGCCAGGTCGAGCGGGGCAATGCGAAGACCTTCCGGTGCGCGTACCACGGGTGGACTTACCGCAACAGCGGCGAGCTGGCTGGAGTCACCTACCAGGACGGATACGGAGCCGGATTCCGCAAGGAGGAATTGGGACTCACCAGTGTGCCGCGCGTCGGAATTTACCGCGGGTTCGTGTTTGGCAGCCTGAGTCCCAGCGGCATCCCTCTCGAGCAGCATCTGGGCAGGGCCACTGAGCAACTTGATCTGTTCGTGGAGCTGTCGCCCGAGGGCGAACTCGACGTCCGCTCGGGCGTGAACAAGTACAGCTACCCTGCCAACTGGAAACTTCAGATCGAGAACGCGATCGACGGCTATCACCCCAATTTCGTTCATCAGTCGTACCTCGAGGTGGTGCAGAAGCGGACCCGGGTCAAGCTGGACACGTTCAACGGAGATTCCGTCGCGGAGACCCGCGATTTGGGCAACGGTCACGTGATGCTGGACTACAGGCCTTACAACCGGGCGAGGGGCGGAGCGATGCGGACGGTTCTGCCGACCATCCCCGGCGCCAGCCAGGATTACCTCGATGCGATGGTCGGCCGCTACGGCAAGGAACGGACTCAGGAAATCATGACCGCTGGCGGTACCCATCTGCTCGTATTCCCGAATCTCATCTTGATCGGCATCCAGCTTCGCGTCGTGCAGCCGCTCAGCGTCGGCTCCACCGAGGTATTCCTCTATCCCACCTTGCTCAAGGGGGTCGCGCAGCAGGTAAACCTGGCGCGCCTGCGCGGACATGAGGGCTTTTATGGCCCGGCCGGCGGTGGCGCTCCCGATGACCTTGAGATGTTCGCGCGGGTCCAAGACGGGTTGCAGGCGCAGATCGATCCGTGGCTGATGTTCTCGCGCGGGCTGCATCGCCAGCGCCGCGGCGCCGACGGCAGCATCGTCGGGCAGATCACGGACGAGGTTCCGCAGCGCGGGATCTGGTCCCACTGGAAGAGGGTCATGAAGGGCGAGCTGGGCGCTCAATCGCGCGACGCGCGCCTCACCCGCATTGCGGTTGCCGATTAGGAGACGATTGAGCGATGACAGTCGATCACGCCCGGGTCGAGAGCTTTCTTTATCGCGAAGCCCGCCTGATGGACGAGAACGCGTACGATGAATGGCTGGCGCTGTGGTCCGACGACGCTCTCTACTGGATTCCCTGTAATCGCGACGACAGCGATCCGGCGCGTGAGGTCTCCGCGGTTTATGACGACCGGGCGCGACTCGAGGGGCGCATCGATCGGCTCAAGAGCGGCGCCGCGTACGCGCAGGATCCGAGGTCACGGATGCGACGGCTCATTTCGAATATCCAAATTGAAGAAAACGGGAGCGGAGAGATCGTCGTAGATTCGAATTTTCTCCTGTTGGAGCTAAGGCGCTCGCGGCAACAGTTGTTCGCCGGCCGCACGATCCACAGGCTCATGCGCGACGGGGACGGGTTCAAGATCCGCTCCAAGAAGGTCCTGTTGGTTAACAACGATCAGGTGATCGAGAATCTCACCTTCCTGATCTGAAGAAGCAGGAAGCCCGCCCGGGGTTGGTTCACCCGCCGGCCGGACGCGCACGGAACGCCGGCGCGGTGAGAATCAGGTCGCTTTTTCCGCGCCGGTCCCCTCACCGAGGCGACGAGAGAGATTGAAGAACTCCTGAAGGGTCTGGTTGTAGCGGTAAAACTTGTCCTCACGAAGCTGATCGCGCGATTCAAGCCAGAGTTCTTCACCGACCAGCGCGAGCGAACTCAAGGTGCCGCGCAGACGCGGTTGCCCGACGGCCGCGATCTCGTCGAACATTCTCTGCCACACCGAGCGACGGGCACAGATGACGAAATCGGGATCAAATCCCCACGGCTCTTCCAGCTCCACCGCCTGGGTTATCTGGTAGCCTTCCAGCACCACCCCGACGGCGTATTCCTGGCGGGCTCCGTTGTCCGGGTCGGGGAAAACTTTCAGCGCGAAACGGGTCTCCGCGTAACCCAAGCGCTGAAACCGCTCGCTGTCAGCCTCCATTAACCGGCCGAGAGCAAGAATCCACTCAGGCTGCGGAAAAGCCGCCATCATGCAGCCGCCGCCACGAGCTGTGAGAAATCGGTTGGCAGGCTGCAGCGCGGGCGCCGATCGAGTCCCGCCGAGTCACACCTCTGCAGGTACTCGTGCACGATCCGCCGCCACAGCTCGCCCTGCATCTCCATACCCTTGTCGAAATGTTTCACTCCCCCGCCCATCAGGATCGCCATCGGCTCGACCGCCTCCGGCACGCTGAACGTTTGCAGCAGGATCTGCTCCGCGTCATCGAGTTCGCAATGAATCTGCTCGGCCAGTTCGGGCTTCGCCTTGAGCTGGGCGCGCAAATGCATGGCGCCGTAGCCGACGTGGCGCGATTCGTCCTGCATGCAGCGCCGGAAGATTTCCTGCTCGACGTGGCTGGGAGCGATGAATTCGCCCTGGCGGAAAAGGGTCAGCACGAATCCTTCGCCCAGCAGATGCAGACGTGCGGTCTGGGCGGAAAAGCTCGGCGCGTCGAAGATCCGTTTGAGGGAGAGCTCCGAAAGCACGCTTGCCTTGCCGAGCCCGCCGCCGTTGGCGAGAGCGCGCTTGCGGAACACGTCCATATGACGCGCCTCGTCCATCGCCTGGGTCGCCAGGAACATCTTCACTTCGAAAAAGTCCTGGTTCATCTTGCTCATCCAGCGGGTCGGCGCATCGGCGGCGATAAATTCCACCTCGGTGAGGAAAGTGCAGAGTTGGCACATCGCGCGCTCGAGGTCGTCGGGCAGGGGACGGAGTTCCTGCCATGGAATGTCGCGCGCGGAACTCCACTGGCGTGCCACGGCTTCCTCGTAGAGTTCGGCGATGTTGTCGGCCCACACGTCCGATTTCGCGTTGAGCGTGAAGTCGAGCGATGGGATGCCTTCCGGGATGGCCGCACCGCGCGGCGCCATCGAGCGATGCTCTCCGCCTTGCTCCGGAACGATTCCATAGCTGCCGATTTCGATGTCCTTGAGCCTGAGCCCGAGATTGCCGGGCTTGGCCTTGATGCCCCATTCGCCGGTTTCGTTCATCCAGCCCAGATCGGGAGTGCCCGTCTGGTAAAGCTTCTGCATGTACACCGAAGGCTCGAGTTTTATCCTTGCCTCAACGCCGATCCGCTCTTCATCCTTGATATGAACCGTTCCCATCGTAAGCCTCCTGAGTGCTCGCCTTCAGCGCGGCGCTGGCAGACTGTCGAGGCTGACATGCAGACAAATCTACTGCAAGTCAAATGTTCAGGGGGCGCGCAGGCTGCCGTTCGCTGGCTCGTTCTGGGACCTATACAAGCTCCGGTGCCGAAGATTCGTTGAGACCCCAATTCTCCAGCACGAAGTGAGCGCCGTGAGCATCGCCTGAACCATTGGCGATAGTGAGTTTGCGGCTGCGAACATCTTCGCGAAACCGTTCGAGTGATGCGTCAGCGACCGCATCGGCGATGGCTACGCGACGATCGCGCTCCGTGACAGGCGGTCCAGCGTTCAACTTCTGACGGATCTCGGCTCGCGCGAGTTCCTTTATCCCCCCGTTCTGGACTTGAGCATCGAAACACAAGGCCAATCCCAGTTCGGAACGGAGAGTCTGTTCACGAGCGGTTCGGCAGGCGGGCGCAAAGTAGCCTTCGTGCGCCTCCCGTCGCTGGAGTTCCTGAACCTCTTGCAATCGGCCGAACGCATCGAAGCCGGTGCGCCACGGCTCTGCGAGACGGCTGCCAACCGAAACTGAGGCCGCCCATTCCTCCTGTCTTCGGGGCGAGGCCCTCATCAGATCGATGAGTTCGTTGGTCTGCTCGCCGAACGCCCTCGCGACAAGGTCCGGCTGACGATCGAATATGCCGAGAACAATTTTCTGCACCTCGCCGTGCTTCATAGTGAACCCGATAATGCCCCAAGTGAGCCATGCGCCGTCCCAGTTCCCTTGCGCGAGCGAATAGCCATGACCCTCGAATGCCGCCGTGAGATCGAGACAGCGGACAAAGGTGTCCGGTATCGGAATCTTCATCAGCCTTTGCCAGGTTGTTTCGTCCACAGTTCCTGTAGCGGGAATGCGTCTCGCCTTCTGAAATGCCAGGACCGCGGCAGCGGTGTTCTTGCCGTACCCGCCGTCGCTTCCTAGCGGGTCGAAACCGGCGGTCAAAAGGGCGCGTTGAATCCCCTTGACCGTCTCTGCGCGCGCGCCTCGGGCGTACAGCGTTCGGGGCATCTGTGTCCCCCAAAAGATGAGATTTAGCTAGGGCCGGTCTGGACTAACGGACCGAGTCGTTCGGACGACTCGCGGACAGTGGCTACCTGAAGCGGCTTGCGGCGGTCTAGCCGGGCCAACCGCCACTAGCTTCTCACCCAATCAACAAAAAGACAAGACATGCTAACCAGAAGTCGTGCGCATCCGGCGTGCGACGCGGCCAAACCTCCGCAGGCGCCTCGCGATCTCCTATCTGAGTCCTAGCTCCGCCAGCACCGCGCGAACGCGGCTCGCGATTCGCGGACCAGTCGTCGGGGGGTGGGCCGGTTGACGATCTATCGGAGGTCCAATTCCGATAGCGCGGCAGCGCTATCGACCGTTCGAGCCTGCCGCGGCGTCAACGCGACTGATCCTCAGGCGTGTCCGTGCCGGAGCAGCTTGCCGGGAGTCGCACCGGTTGCGCGGCCCTCATCAAAGGTCACCTCGCCGTTCACGATGATGGCGCGATAACCCTCGGCGTGCTGCACGCGACGCCACTCGCCGCCCGGGAAGTCGTGGACGATTTCGCCGATCCAGTCCGGCCTGATGGCAAGCCCGTTGAGATTGTAAACGACGACATCAGCCCATGCGCCTTCGCGCAGTACGCCGCGATCGCGGAATCCCGCTGCATGCGCCGGAAGCGCGGAGAGCCGATAGTGCGCCTCTTCGAGCGTGATCTTCTGTTCATCGCGGACCAGCCACGCGAGGTAATCGGTTGTGAAAGCGCCACCGGTGAAGAATTTTGTGTGGGCGCCGCCGTCCGACACACCGGGGAACGTGTAGGGCGAATCGTTCGTCATCTCGGCCATGAAGTCGGCGTTGAACCCACGATTTGGTCCGAGGAATTCGACCTTGAGATCGCCGGCGATCGAAAGGTCGAGCATGACGTCGATCTGATGCTTGCCCTCGTCTTCGGCAATCTGGCCGACCGACTTGCCGACGTACTTCTCGAGTTCGGGCTGGTCGTTCGCCCACTGAACCAGCAGATGGCGGATCGGTCCGCCAACTCCGGCCTGGATGACTTGGAGCCGCCGGTTCGCCTCGTCGTGCTCGCGCTTGATCGCCGCGCGCAGCGCGGGATCCTTCATCTTCGCGAGCTTCTCTTCCTTGGCGCCGGTCGTCACCGCTCTCCACGCTTCGCTCGCGTCGTAGAGGTTCCAATCCGCGAGGGTGAAGGCAAATCCGGTGCGAATCGTCGCGGTCTGGCCGAAGATCGGCAGCCCTTTCTCACGGCAGCGTTTCAGCCACGCGAGGCTTCGCCGATGCGGATTCGGATCCTTGCGGGTCGGCGCGATGACATTGTGAAGGATCGGCCGCTGCGCCGCAGCCGCTAGCCGTTCGACAAATGCGAGATCATCCTTTATATGTCCCGCCGCCTGCGTGATCTGGATGAAGCCCTCGTCACGTTCGCGCAACACCCGTGCGAGATTGAAGATGTCGTCGTCGCACATCGTGTCGGTGACCATCGGCGATCCGTCGAAATCAGCCTGCACCGAGTTCGGACCGAGGCGCTGAATCGAGAAGCCGCACAGGCCCGCATCCATTCCTTCGTGAAGCAGGCGGCGTATCTCCGCGCGCTCCTGTACGTCGGCGGGACGCGTCTTGGCGGCCTCGAGACCCATCACGTAGGTCATCATCGAGGAGGTCGGCAGATACTGGATGCAATTGACGCCCTTGGGCGTGCGGTCGAGCGAATCCAAGTATTGAGGAATCGTCTCCCAGTCCCATTTCATCCCGGCCTGCATCGCGTCGTACGGGATAGCCTCGGTCCGCGTCATCATGAGCATCGAACGTTCACGGAAATTCGGCTTGACGGGAGCGAACCCGAACCCGCAGTTGCCGAGCACGACGGAGGTGACGCCGTGCCAACCGGAAATGGTGCAATAAGGATCCCACCGGATCTGGGCGTCGTAGTGAGTGTGGAGGTCGACGAACCCAGGAGCGACGATTAGCCCGTCTGCATCGATCGTGCGCTTGGCAAAGCCCGGCGCGCGCCCGCCGATCTGCGCGACCTTGCCGTCGCGAATCCAGACGTCGGCGCGATAGCGCGGCACCCGCGTCCCGTCCACCACTGTCCCGTTCCTTATGACGATGTCGAATTCTGCCATGTGCCGTCCTCCTGCGCTCTGCCGCTCCTGGCGTAGCGTTACGGTTCGACTCCGCTGATTCCTGCCGACTGTCGTGCGCGGCCCGTGCGGGCCGGGGTGCGTGGTGAAGATTCGAGGCTGGATGCCTGGATGAACATACCGATTGGTATGTGTTCCACTTGGCACACGGGCATAAGAAGTGTCAAGAAAGGGCAAAGCGGCAATCGGGGTTCCGCAGGCGACGCAGGCTGCCCGCGCTCTGCTTCCGCTGCATTGGTCACTTTGGTAAACGCTTCGCGCATCGCGCGAACAAAAGAGGAGTAACCCCGTGGACTTCACGATTCCGGCCGATATCAAGGCCTATCTCGCAGAGCTGGATGCTTTCATCGAGAAGGAGATCAAACCGCTCGAGCGTGAGAACGACAACATCCGTTTTTTCGATCATCGCCGCGAATGGGCGCGCACCGATTTCGAGGGAGGCGGCCTGCCGCGTCGCGAGTGGGAAGAATTGCTCGCCGAGATGCGCCGGCGCGCGGATAAGGCGGGGTATTTTCGTTACGCGCTGCCCAAGGAATACGGCGGCAAGGACGGCACCAACCTCGCGATGGCGATCATCCGCGAATATCTGGCGGCGAAGGGACTCGGCCTGCACAACGATTTGCAGAACGAAAGTTCAATTGTCGGCAACCTGCCGACGGTGCTGATGTTCCGCGACTTCGGCACCAAGGAGCAAAAGCGCGAGTTCATTCCAAAGATCCTCGACGGCAGCATGCGCATCGCGTTCGGTCTGACAGAACCGGAACACGGCTCCGACGCAACCTGGATGGACACGCGCGCGGTGCGCGATGGCGACGGCTGGCGAATCACCGGCGCGAAAATGTGGAACACCGGCCTTCACGTCGCGACCCACGATTTTGTTTTCGCGCGGTCCAGCGGCAAAGACGGCGGCGCCAAGGGCATCACCTGCTTCATCGTCCCGACCAAGAGCGACGGCTTCAAAATCGAGGAGTATCTGTGGACCTTCAACATGCCGACCGACCATCCGCGCATTTCGCTGACTGATGTGTATGTGCCGGCGGATGCGATTCTTGGTGATGCCGAGAACGGGCTCGAGGTCGCGCAGCACTTCGTGCATGAGAACCGGATTCGGCAGGCGGCATCGTCGCTGGGCGCGGCGCAGTACTGCATCAACGAGAGCGTGAAGTACGCGAAGGACCGGAAACCGTTCGGAAGGCCGCTCGCGTCGAACCAGGCGATTCAGTGGCCGCTCGTGGAGCTGCACACCGAAGCCGCGATGCTACGGACGCTGATTCACAAGACCGCGTGGGAGATGGATCAGATGGCCAAGCCGGAGGTTGCGCGCAAACTCTCGGACAAGGTCGCGATGTGCAACTACCGCGCGAACCGACTCGTGTGCGACGCCGCCGATCGCGCGATGCAGGTGCACGGCGCGATCGGGTATTCACGGCACAAGCCGTTCGAGCACATTTTCAGGCATCATCGGCGGTACCGCATCACCGAAGGATCGGAAGAGATCCAGATGCGCAGAGTCGCGCAATATATGTTCGGATTCTTCAAGGATGGGAGGCAGTCGGAGAATTCTTGAACGTATTGGAATGCCGCAAGTAGCGAGCGCTGCAGAATGTCATTCCGAGCGTAGTCGAGGAATGACAGATTGAAGGAATCGAACAGTCATGAGCGGTGACGAATTCGCGGCGAAGCTCCAAGCGGCGGTCGCGCGGCACGTCGGGAAGCCCGGCACGCTGCATGACCTGCAGCGGCTGACCGGCGGCGCGACCAAAACCACCTGGTCGTTCGACGCCGATGTCAACGGCGCGCGGGGCAAGTTCATTTTGCAGCTCGCGAGCTTTGCGACGACTGAGGTGCCCGACCCGCTCGCCGGAATCGGCGCGCATCTGAGCGCGGACGAAGATGCGCACCTGATGATCGCAGCCGCAAAGGTGGGGGTTCCGGCGCCGCGCGTGTACGCGATTCTCGACAACTCCGACGGGCTCGGCGCCGGCTACGTTACCGGGCGTGTGGATGGCGAGACGTTGGGACCGCGCATCGTACGCGACGATCGTTTCGCCGCGCCGCGCGCCATCATGGCGGAGCAGTGCGGCACGATTCTGGCCGCGATTCATCGAATCGATCTCGCGCAAGTGCCGTTTCTCAAGAGCTACGGCGCTGCCGAACAGATCGCCACGCAGCGCAAAGTCGTCGATCACTACCGCTTCCGCCTTCCAGCGATCGAGTTCGGTCTTCGATGGGCCGCCGAACACATACCGAAACCGTCGCGCCACACCGTCGTGCACGGCGACTTTCGCAACGGCAACTTGATCGTCGGCGACGACGGCATTCGCTGCGTGCTCGACTGGGAAATCGGGCACCGCGGCGATCCGACAGAGGACGTTGCGTGGGTGTGTGTGAAGACGTGGAGATTCGGCGGCAAGCCGCCGGTCGGCGGCTTCGGGACGCGCGAGCAGCTATTCGCGGCGTACGAGAAGGCGAGCGGTCACAGCGTCGATCCTGCGAGCGCGCGCTTTTGGGAAGCGTTCGGGGGCGTGCGATGGGCGATCGGTTGTTTGCGCAAGGGGCTTCGCTACACCGACGGAACTGAACCAATAAGCGTCGAGCAGTCCGCCATCGGCCGGCGCATCGAGGAGCCATTGTGGGATTTTCTGAACCTCATCGAAGGCAACGACTGAAAAGGGCCGGACTCGTCGCGGTACTCCCAAACGCTACCAACCCGCGACGAAGGAGCGCGCAAGGTACTTGGTGAAACATGCCAAAGAGTGCACCTGACGCAAAAATTCTTCTTCAGGCGGCGGTCAAGTATCTCGAGGAAGAGCTGATGCCGACGCTCTCCGGTTACTACCGGTTCCAGACGCGCGTCACCGTGAACGTGCTCAACACGGTGCGGCGTGAACTGGAGCTGCACGATTCGCAAGCAAACGCCGAGCGATCGAGACTTGCCGCGCTGCTCGGCCACGACGGCGAAGTCGAATCGCTAAGCCGTGAACTTGCCGACCAGATCCAGGCTGGCGCAGTCGCAATCGACAACCCTCAGCTGCGTGGGCACATCCGCGAGTCGCTGCGCGAAGCGCTAACGATCAACAACCCCAAGTGGCTCGAACGCTGACCGCCGCGCGAACTAGTTAGCTGTTCACCGCCGCGCGGATCATTGCGGCGCGAAGAAGGCGATGGTGCGGGCCTCGATGCTTTCGCGCGGCGCGGCGTCGGGCGGACTGGTCGGATCCTCGAACGCCGTGTGAGCGGTGAAACGGACCCGGGTCGGATCCGAATCGTAGCACTTGATCAGCATCGCCTCGCTCTTCTGCATCATCGGAAAATAGAACCAGCGATGCTTCGGATTGAAGGTTACGGAATAAACCTCGCCGATGCGGTCTCGATAGATCAGATTGTGCTTCACGAAGTCCTGCTGCGACATGCTTGACGCGTCGCACACCGCAAGCGGCGTGTCCTGCACCGGTCCCTTGATGGGCCGCCACACATTGATGAACGCGAAACGATTCTTCAGCAATTCGCCGGCTTCGGCGGGGAGTAGATCACGCACACGTTGCGGACCCGACTTGAGCGTGTAGTCGTTGTGCACGACCTTCACCGGCTCCTGCACGCCCGGCTCGCCCTGCTTGGCTCGCGGACGGCATCGCACGTTGTGGTCGAACACCAGCACTCGCGCCGCAGCGGTGACCTCCTTCACGAGCCGCTCAACCTCGGGGTAGTAAACCGCGCGAACTTGATTGGAATCGTAGAAGTTGGCAACTGACGTCTGGTGCGGCGTGAGCGTGACGCCGTGCTTGTCGAGCGAGAGGCGCTCTCCAGCCGCGCGGCCGTCGTAAATGGGCACGGTGTGCTTTTCGTAGCGCCCGGTTCGCGCGGCGGCGCCGGGCGGCGGCGGGAAGAGGTAAGTCGTCGGGCTTTCCGCGCCATCGACCAGGTAGTTCAGCGCGGCTTCGACGTGATTGATGTTCTCCATCGCGTGCTCGCCTCGGTTCGCTTCGAATCTTTCGCGAGATTACAAACGCCGGCGACGGGTGTCCAACACACCGGCGACCGCTGAACGGAATCGGCGCGCCGCGATGCGGCGCGCCGATGATTCGTTTCAGATGGGAAGGCTGCGGGCGAAAGCCCGCAGCCCGTGTGGTTCTACCAGCGTCCGCCGCCGCCGCCGCGGTTTCCGCCACGATCGCGGTTTCCGCCGCCGCCGCCGCCCGATTCACGAGGCTTCGCCTCGTTCACCTTGATGTTCCTCCCCTTCAGGTCGGAACCATCGAACGACTGGATCGCGTTCGCGGCTTCTTTGGCGTCAGCCATTTCCACGAACCCGAATCCTTTCGATTGACCTGAGAACTTGTCGGTAATCACCGCCACGCTCTCGACCGTTCCCGCCTGCGAGAACAGCTCCTTGAGGTCTTCATTCGTAACCGAGTAGGCAAGATTGCCTACGTACAACTTCTTGGGCATTTTGAGCCCTCCGATTTAATTTGCTGGGAAGCTCGCGAACAGAGATGCGGGAATAAATTCCGTTCTAAGTCGACGGGAAGCGTCCAAGCGGTTGACATACCATACGCTGATTGAACGGCCGTGCATAGAGGGGGGTGCTGTCGTCGTTTGACCCGGTTTTTGCGCGCAGCCGCTTGCACGCCCGGCCCCGCGAATCGCCTCGCCAACGCGCCGGTGCTCTCGGCCACGGCTTGGCGAGCGTCGTCGCGCGCTCGCCGCATCCGAGAAACTGCGCGTTCGAGCCGGGTGCGGCGCCGCATTTGCGCATCCGGCCCCAGTGGATGATCATGCGCCTTTGACCGGCGGCAACCGCGGCCGGATAGACCGTTTCATCCGGCGCGAAGAAGCGAGGCAGGGCGTGGAATATCGCAATCTCGGAAACTCCGGACTCAAGGTCTCGGTGGTTGGACTCGGCTGCAATAACTTCGGGATGAAGTGCGACCCGGAGCAGACGCGCGCGGTGGTGCATCGCGCGCTCGATGAAGGCATCAACTTCTTCGATACTGCGGACATCTACGGCAATCGCGGGCGGTCCGAGGAATTCCTGGGCAAGGCGCTCGGCGAGCGGCGGCGCGATGTGATCGTCGCGACCAAGTTCGGCCTGCCGATGGGCGATGGGGCGTACATGCGCGGCGGGTCACGCCGTTACATCATGGCTGCCGCCGAGGCGAGCCTGAGGCGTCTGGGAACAGACCATATCGATCTGTATCAGATCCATGTTCCCGATCCTGAAACGCCGCAAGAGGAAACGCTCGGCGCGCTGAACGACCTGGTGCGCGCGGGGAAGGTGCGCTACATCGGTCACAGCAACTACGCGGGCTGGCAGGTGGCCGACGTGCACTGGGTCGCACAGACGCACGGATTCGCCCCGTACATCTCCGCGCAAAATGAATACAATCTGCTCGACCGGCGGGTCGAGCGTGAGTTGGTTCCCGCGTGCCGGCAGTTCGGAGTCGGCATCCTGCCCTACTTCCCGCTCGCGAGCGGATTTCTGACCGGAAAATACCGGCGCGGCGCGGAGCCGGCGAAAGACACCCGGCTTGGCGCGATGCAGCCGATGGCATCGCGGATTTTGACCGACGCGAACTTCGCGACGCTGGAGAAGCTCGAGGAGTTCGCCCGCGCACACGGACATTCGCCGCTCGAGCTTGCAGTGGCGTGGCTTGCCGCACAGCCGCAGGTGTCGAGCGTAATCAGCGGGGCGACCAAGCCGGAGCAGGTTGGCGAGAACGTCAAGGCAGGCCAGTGGAAGATGACCGCGCAGGAGTCTCAAGAAGTGGGCAAGCTGACGCGCGGCTAAGCGCAGCGCGTGCGGCGGGACTCTTCTAATGCGCGAGCGCGCGGCCGAGTGACCGACCGCGCGCTCGCGATGCAATCTATGTGTGTCGCGCGTTAGCCGACGGAGCGGCCGACCACCGACACGAAGCTCACGCAGCGGCCGGGCGCGCCGCCCAGGTTGTGCGTGAGTCCAAGCTTCGGATCCTTGATCTGGCGCGGGCCAGCTTCGCCGCGAAGCTGCAGCCACATCTCGTACATCATACGAAGTCCCGATGCGCCGATGGGATGGCCGAATGACTTGAGGCCGCCGTCCGGATTTACCGGCAATTTGCCGTCGAGATCGAAGAAGCCCTCGAGCACGTCCTGCCACGCGGTGCCGCGTGCGCTGAAGCCGAGATCCTCGTAGAGCACCAACTCGGTCGGCGTGAAGCAGTCGTGCACTTCGGCGAGGCTGATTTGTTCGCGCGGGTTGGTGATGCCGGCCTGCGCGTAGGCGTCCTTGGCGGTCGCGACGACCTCGGGGAAGGTCGTGAAGTCATAGTCCTGGCGAAGCGGTCCTTCGCCCGGGCCCGCGACGAATGACAGCGCCTTCACGAAAATTGGATTCTTGCAGTACTTGTGCGCATCCTCGGCACGCACGACGATCGCCGCGGCGGAGCCGTCGGAGACACCCGAGCAATCCATGATGCCGAGCGGGTCGGCAATCTTGGGGGAATTCTTGATCGCTTCGAGCGGCACTTCCTTCTGGAACTGCGCCTTGGGATTGCGCGCGCCGTTTTTGTGATTTTTCCACGCGATGTGCGAGAGAACGTCTTTGCCTTTCTCCGCGTCGAGTCCGTACTTCTTGAAGTACGCGGGCGCGAGCAGCGAGAACGACGCCGGTGCGGTGATGTTTCCGAGCGTGCCGTCATTGGGTGCGCTGTTGCCGACCAGACCTGAGTAGCCCGAGTCCTTTAGCTTCTCGACGCCGATCGCCATCGCGATGTCGTAGGCGCCCGAGGCGACGGCGTAGCAGGCCTGGCGAAGCGCCTCGGAGCCGGTCGCGCACATGTTCTCGACGCGCGTGACGGGCTTGTAGTCGATCTTGAGCGGAGCCGACAGCGTAAGCCCCGACACGCCCGAGCCCATCGTGCCGAGCCAGTACGCCTCGATGTCCTTTTGATCGACGCCCGCCGACTCATAGCAGTCGTAGGCCGCATCGATCAGAAGGTCGTCAGCGCCCTTGTCCCAATGTTCGCCAAACCGCGTGCAGCCCATTCCGATGATCGCGACGCGGTCTTTGATGCCTCTGCTTGCCATGTCGGTTCCTCCGGTTGGTCAGCGCTTCGGGCGCGCCTTCCAGAAATAGTTATGTACACCATCCGCGGTAAATAGGCGACGGAAGGTCATTTCGACCTCCTGGCCGATCGCGACGTTTTCGGGCTGGCAGTCCGTCATTTCGCACAGGAAGCGGCCGCCGCCGTCGAAGTCCAGGACCACATTGACGGTAGGCGGATTGAGCGAATAGGCGAGGCGGTCGATTGCGAACGTCGCGATGCGCGCGCGGCGGTCTGCAAACGGATACGGCTCCATCTGGTCGCGCTTCTTGCAAATGACGCAGACGCGCTGCGGCGGGAGCTGAGGGGTTCCGCACGCCGTGCAGCGGGTGCCCACGAAGCCGTACTTCCAGCGCCCCGCGCGAAGCATCGGCGGTCCGGCGGGGCGATCGGGGTCGGGGCGGCGCGGAGGTTCGGTCGGCAGGATTTCGCGCCACTTTAGATAGTTGGCGTAGGTGACGTCGCCCTTGGATTCGATCAGACGTCCCACCGAGCGCTCGGGCTTGAAGTTCGCGGCAGCGGGTGTGACGCGCAGCAGTGCCGCGTCGGCGCCGTCGGCCGCGCTTGCGACCAGGATTCGATCGCCGGGTTTCGATGACGGCAGCACGCTCGCGATCAACATTCCGACGTGCGCGGCGCCGCTGTGTCCGACGGTCAGCGCAAGCGGATCGGCAATCTTGGCCGGGTCGAGCTTGAGCGCGCGCGCGGTTTCATCGACGGCGCGCGGATTGGGCGCGTCGAGAATCACCTTGGCGAGATCATTGGGCGCGACCTTCGCCTTGGTCAGCAAGTCCTTGACGACGTTGCCGAGCAGCGGTCCGAAAGTCTGCGTGAGTCCGAAGCGTTCCTCCCACGAATGTGCAAAGCGCTCGTCGGGGGCGCGCCAAGTGTCGAGGAACTCGCGGGTCAAGGACGAGGTCGCCTCGATTTCTGCGATCACATTTTCGGAACCGAGCACGAATGCGGCAGCGCCGTCGCCGTAACTCTGCTCGGCTTTGCCCTCGGGCGCGCCGAGGCGGCAGTCGGCCATCGTCGCAGCGGCAAACTTCGCGCCGCCCGAGACCGCGTCGGCGGCTTGGAACAGAGCCGAGAAGCCTGCGCGCACCGAGCCGGTCAGATCGGCGGCGCGAATCTCCGCCGGAAGACGGGTCGCCGCGCCGATCAACGCGGCGTTGAGTTTCTCGGCATAGGGCGGCGTGGTAGTGGCGAAGACCAGGGCGCCGATGTCCGCTGACGGAGCGGAGCGAAGCGCGTCGCGCAATGCCTCGGCGCCCATCGATGCACTGTCCTCATCGAAGCTCGCGACCGCGCGCTCGCCTTTGCCGGCGGCGACGCCGAGGACCGCGGAGATGGCGGCGCGCTTGAGGCGCCGATACGGGACATATGATCCGTAGGAGACGATACCAACCATAGGCGGGATTAAAGGCCGCGTGCGTATCTCGCGTCAAACGGCGGGCGCGGCGCTCAGCCGAGCGCTCAAAATAAAATCTCGCGCGAATCGAGGCCCAGCAGCACGTGACACTGATGAATCGCAACCGCGGCGACGCAAAAGTTGAATCGCCGAAAGCCGAGCTCGAACGTGATCATCGCGCCTCGCACAGTGATTGAAGTCGTAGTACCAAGCGCCGACGAGTTCCAACCAGTCAGAGCACAATCAAGCGGGAAAACCGGCGGTTGTGCTAAATTGACCCGCGGAATTGGCGGCGCCGGACTGCCGTCGATCGGAGATCGGAGTATGGCGGTCGATTTGTCGCGCATTCGAACCATCGTAATCGCGATGATGGAGAATCGGTCGTTTGATCATTTGCTGGGCTATCTGTCGCTGCCCGAGAACGAGCATCCCAAATTTGACCGCATCGAGGGTGCCCGGCAGGCAGCGGACTACTACGCGCACGATCCGCATCCGATCCGCCCCATCACGAGTTCGAGCATCACGCCTGATCCGCCGCATGAACGCGACGACATTGATCTGCAGATAAACGCCCTCGGCGGACCGATGAAGGGATTCGTCAACAGTTACCGGCGCAAGTGTCCGAACGCTCAGGTCGAGCGCGTGATGGAGTACTGCACGCGGGACCGGCTTATCACGACTGATTTTCTCGCGCACCACTTCGCGATCTGCGACGAATGGTTCGCGTGCATTCCCGCCAGCACTCTTCCAAACCGCTTGATGGCAATGAGTGGATATGCGCTGGTCGATCGGACGCCCGCGAATTACTTCGATATCCTGGTAAACCTCTTCTACAATCAGGCGGACGATCTTCTCTACGACTGGCTGGAAAGCCGGGGCGTAGCGTGGCGCGTTTACTACTCCGGCTCGTTCTTCTTCATGCAGATGCCCCGGATCCACCTGAAGTACCAAGCGGACCTGCAGGTGAAGGAGCGGTTCCGTTCGATCGACAGTCTGATTGATGACTTCAAGCGGGGCGACGTGCCGCCAGTGGTCTTTGTAGAGCCTCGCTATCAAGATGATCCGCGACGCGGCAGCGCGCAGGCGACCGACGACCACCCTCCCGCGTCGCTCTGGGGCGGTCAGCGATTCTTGAAGATAGTGTACGAGGCGGTCACCGCGAACGATGACATCTGGAGCGGACTCGCGCTCGCGATTGCGTACGACGAGCACGGCAGCTTCTTCGATCACGTCCGGCCGCCCAAAATCGCGACGGTACCCCCGCCGGAAGCGAGATACAGCAAGGGCTTCGATACGCTCGGGGTGCGAGTTCCGGGGATCGTGGTGTCCCCATTCGTCGAACCGGCCAGCGTGTTCGAGGGATTACTCGACCACACCTCCATATTGAAATTCTTCGGCGAAAAATTTGGTGGAGGCCGATATTCTCCCTTCGTCGATCCCCGGCAGGTCAAGAGCCTGTCAGAGGTATTCAGCCAAGCGCGGCTGGCTCCCGGCGCTCCGATTTCGCCGCCGCCCCGGATGACCTAACTCGCGACTGCGCCGCGGCCGCGGCGGTGCGCCGATACGAAGGTTCCGAGGGCGCGGTCCCAAGTGTGATCGGCGACCATGAAGTTCACCTCGACGTCGTGATGCACCAGGTGATTGGCACGCGTGCGATGAAACCATCGAAACCGCTCGAGCCACGAACCCGCGATGTGAAACTGCTCGTGCAGGTGCGCGAACGCGGCCATCAGCGCGCCGGTCCCGGCCAGGCAGACGGCAAACAGCCATAGCGGCAGCATGAAGAACTGCAACGCCTGCTGCACGACCAGCGCCGGCGCGAGCGCGACCACGCTGTTATTGCGCCCGACGCCGGCGAGAAACCTGGTCGAGAGGCTGTGCGCCGAATCGCGGTAGAGCGCGTGATGGCCGCCGACGTGGAAGCCGTGGAGGATGCTTCGCGGGCGATGCGAGTACCAGTGGCCGAGCCAAATCGCGAAGGTCGTCGTGTAGTAATTCGCGATAAGAGCCAGCGCGACGATCAGAATCGTTGAGGGGCGCATGGCGGCTACGCTCTCGCGCCGACGTCGCGATAGGTGCCCATCAGGCGGTCCCACACGAACGAGAGCACGCCGTAGTTGGCGGAGGTGTCGCGGTGGTGGAGCAAGTGCAGCTTGCGCTTGCGCTGGAACCACGCGAAGCGCGCCAGCCGGGTCTTGCTCAGATGAAACTGCTCGTGGACGTAGAGATGCGCCCAGTACGACGAGAGGATCGCCACGACGTGCGTGATGAAGATCCCGAGCGGCAGGGCGAGGAATGCGAACACCTCGAGCACCGCGACCGGGACGAAGTAGTAATGCGTGACGCTTTTTTCTTCGTCGTTGTACTTCTCCGCGATCAGGTTCTCGCCCGAGTAGATTCCGTGATGCGAGTAAACGTGGGTCTGGTAGAGCTTGCCGGCGCCCGGCCAGTGGCCGAACACGCGGTGGAGCGTCGCCTGCAGAAACGAGGCGAGATAGTGACTCGCCACTATGGTCATCGAGTAGCAGATCAGTAACGTCGTCATGGTCACCTCCCGGGCCGCGCCGGAATCTTGCGCGTCATGCGCCGACCGGCGCGGCCTCGATGTGGCCACGCTACGGTCGATGCGGCGGCGGGAGGAGACGGCGGAGGGCGTCAGACGCCGAATGACGCACTATGCCGGTGGTTGTCGCGCGCGCCCTCTGCCGCTCGCGGGCTTCGCTTGCGAGCGGCCCTTCGACAGGCGCAGGGCAGGCTCTCTCCCAGGTCAGGGGGAGGCGAATCGGAGTGAGGCGCGAGCGCGATCCGGACGAGGCGACCCATCTGCTGGCAGATTTCGGGCGAAATGCGGGATCAAAAGGCCTGGAATGAGTGGAATCGGGCCGATTCGCCAAAAGATACAGTTAATTCAGGTAGTTAGTGCGAAGTCGAGGTGCTGTGACGGCTCAGTCACTACTACAGGTTGTGGTGGTAGTGGCTGCGACCCTACTGTCGGTAGCTTTGTTCCGTCAAATTTGAGTGTGCGCGTTTTTCGGATCGTCGAGCGGCGCGACGGGCCGCTGGGCGCGATTGTCGCGCCGATCGCTCACGAGCGTAAGGCTGAATTAGTTCATCCCTGAACTAATCGAGCCGAGCATCAGTGGTCGCACGAGAACGTGGCAGTCGCCCAGCTACCTCCGATCGCTGGGGTCGAGGCGGGAATCGTAGGAAGGGACTCACACGCCATAGATGATGGTTTCGGCAAGAGAGCGCATCTTCGAGCGGTCGCGAGGATTGGAATCGACGTGACGTTGCGCCTGTGAGCGCGCGTCTCGCAGAACGCGCTCACACTCGTTGCGAGACGAGAAATCGCCAGCGAGGCGGTACTCGGCGCCGGGCGCAAACGGCTTCGGAATTTTCGTGCGGCCGTTGGGTTGCGCGAGCGGGACCGGGAGGACGAGGTACCAACCGAGCAGAGCCGCGGCGAGACAAGAAAAAGAGAACCGGCACGCGCTTGAATGAAGCCGCACAGATTGCGGAGCGTAGTGAGCGCGTCGCGAATGGTCAATCAGGCGTCGAGGCTGCGATCAATCGGGACGTCCGGTGAAGAACGGGCCGGTACCGCGACCTTCGCAGTAGTCGCGCAGCTTAACCATCAATGCGCCCCAGGTGGTGTTGCTGGTAGGGAAATGGCCGTCGGTTGATCGCCAGTGTCCATGTACGAAACTCACGCGCGTGCGGTTTGAATCGAGCGGTTCGAGGTCGAACGAGAGCCGTGTGCCGGTCCACTGTTCGATTTCGCCGAGGCAGGTCCATGCGACGCGCTTGGGCTTGGTGAGTTCGTCGATTCGCATCCTGAATACGATGGAGCGCCGGTTGAATCTGAAGACCGCGATGCTTCCGACCTTTGGCTCGACTTCGCAGTCGGCGGTCCACCAGCTGATCATTCCTTCATGCGTGGTGATCGCGTCGAAGATGCGTTCGGCCGACGCGGCGATTGTGATCTCGTGAAGGTTTTCGGCCATCGTCGTGCGACCTCGCGGCGGCTATCCACGCGTCGGCGAGTGGCCGAGAGTACATCGCCGGCGCGGCAGCGAGAAGCCAAATTCCGTGTAACTGGGCAGGCTTGTCGGGGGCGGAAGAAAGTCGTAAGAAGAGTCCCTGAACGAGCGTTCAAGGGCGTGTCGCCCTGCGCGGATCCCATAGCCGGAGGCAAAGCATGAAAGTCGGCGGCGCAATCATCTGTCAGAATTTTTTCAATTCGCAACGTCCCGATGACGAGATCTACCGGGAAGACCTTTCGCTCGCGGAGAAGTACGAGCCGATGGGTTTCGACTCGGTGTGGACGGTCGAACATCACTTCTCGCCGTACACGATGGTACCCGACGCGATCCAGATGCTGACCTACCTGTGCGGGCGCACCAAGAAGATCGGACTTGGCAGCATGGTCGTCGTGATGCCGTGGCATGACCCGGTACGGGTGGCGGAGCAGTTCTCGATGCTCAACCACTTCGCGCGGGGCCGCGAGATCTACCTTGGGGTCGGACGCGGCGCGGGGCGAATCGAGTTCGACGGATTCCGGATCCCGATGGGCGAGTCGCGCGAGCGATTCGTCGAGGCGGCGGAGATTCTGCAACGAGCGCTTTCCAACCAGCGCTTCTCATTCGACGGCAAGTACTTCCAGATTCCCGAGATGTCGATTCGGCCCCAGCCGGTCGACAAGAACCTGGTCAACCGGATGTACGGCGCGATCGTGAGCCCGGAGACCGGCGACATCATGGCGAAGGCGGGAATCGGCATGCTGATCATCCCGCAGAAAGACTGGGCCGACCACAAGAAGGACCTCGACGCGTACCGCGCGTCGTGCGCGAAGTTCGGCAAGACGCCCAAGCAGCCCATCGTCGCGTGTTGGGTGTACTGCCACGAGGACGAGAACAAGGCGCGCGAGGGCGCATTCAAGTACATGACGGAGTACACCGAGACGGCGATCTCTCATTACGAGTTCGACGAGCCGGAGCACTTCAAGAAGGCGAAGGGCTACGAGTACTACGCGAAGATGGCCGAAGTGAACAAGGCGACGCACGCGCAGGCGTTTCGCGACACGTTCGCGCTGACGCAGGTGTTCGGCACGCCCAAGCAGTGCGTCGAGACCGTCAAGCGCATCAAGCGCAGCGTGGACGCATCGGAGTTCGTCGGCGTGTTCAAGTACGGCGCGATGCCGATGGCCGAGGCCGAGCGCAACCTGCATCTGTTCGCCAAGGAAGTGCTGCCCGAGCTGAAGCTCATCAGCGACCAGGAGCCCGCATCGGCGGCAGCGGGCAGGTAGCAGCAACCGCCGTTCGTCAGAGCGCATCGCGCGGGCGCGCGTTGACGTTCGCGCGACCGCGCGCTCTTATTGGCACCGACCGGGTATCGGTGCGACGCGGCGCCTCGAGCAGGTCTCCCCGCCGCGCGCTGATATCCGCGCTCGCAAACTCGACGCAAGGAGGTGCTCGCCATGGCGGTCACCACGAAGAAGGCTGTTTTGTGGCGCAAGGAAGTTGGTAACCGACCGGCCGCGCTCGCCGATGCGCTCGAGCCGCTGGCCGCTGCCGGTGCGGATTTGAAGTTCGCGCTCGGCTACGCGATGCCCGGCGGCGATGGCCGCGCGGTCGTCGAGGTGTACCCGGTCGCCGGCAAGAAGGCGGTCGGCGCTGCCCAGGGCGCCGGGTTCAGCGCGTCGTCCAACGCGACGCTCGTCGTCGAGGGTGACAACAAGCCGGGCCTCGGCCATGCGATTGCGAAGGCGATTGGCGACGCCGGCATCAACCTGACCTTCGTGACCGCGCAGGTTGTGGGGCGACGCTACGCGGCGGTGTTCGGATTCGAGACCGAGGCCGATGCCGCGCGCGCGTCGGCGCTGATTCGCAAGGCGGCGCCGGCGAAGAAGCGCTGACGCAGCGCAGGGCGCTGTGTGGCGGCGAATTCGGTGGGCACACGCTCAAACGGCGGCGGCGATGCCGCGTCGCAGCAATCGACCGGCGGACTCATCTGCGGCCGCAGGCCAGCCTAGCTGCGCCATGGCTCGACGAGGATCTTGGCGTGGTGCTCGGGAGAGGCGAGATCCTCGAATGCCTTTGCGACACCCTCGACGCCGACCTTGCCGGTGACGAGCGGGTCGGAGTTGATTTTTCCCTCCGCAATGTTGTGCAGGGTCGCGGTGAATTCATCGCCGCTGTAGCCGAGCACGAACTGGAGGTTGAGTTCCTTGTTGATGCCGTACATCGGCTCAATGTGATCGCGCTCCATGCAAACGCCGACCACCATGACGCGCGCGTTCGGCGGCGCCGATGACATGACACCCTCGATCATGCCGGGCACGCCAACGCATTCGAAGATCACCGCCGGGCGCAGCGCCGGACCGGACATCCATGGTGCGCGCGGCGGCGCATCGGCGGGATTCTTGAAGGCCGCCATTTGTGCCCAGCTTTCGTAGGGCGACTTCTGTTTCGGATCGACAACGACGTCGGCGCCGACCTGCTCAGCGAGCTGGCGGCGTCGCGAAGAGAAGTCGGCGGCGACAATTGGATGAACGCCCTTGAGCTTCAATGATGCGATCACCGAGAGTCCGACCGGGCCGCATCCGATGACCAGCGGAGCGTCGTTCTTTTGGAGCCGCGCCTTTTCGACCGCGTGGAGACCGACCGCCATCGGTTCGGTCAACGCGGCGCGCTCGGTGGTGAGGCCGTTGGGCACTTCGAGCAATAGAGCCTCGGAGAGCCGCATGAACTCGCCGTAGCCGCCGGGGTTTTCATTGGAGTAGCCGACGGTCTCGACGCCGGTCGGACGGACGAGAACGGGCATCGAGCAGATTCGCGTGCCGGCTTTGAGGCGCTTTTGAGTGTTGGGACCGAAGTCCACGATTTCTGCGCAGAACTCGTGGCCCATCACGACGTCGCGATTGAGATCCATGATGAACGCGCCGCCCGCGCGCCGTGCTCCTTCGACGAGACGCTCGGCGTACTTGAGCGCATGAAGGTCGGAGCCGCAGATTCCGCACGCGAGTGTTTTGACCAGCACTTCGCCGGGACCGGGCGCGGGCACCGCAATGTCGGCGACCACGAGTTTCTTGTTGCGCATCACGGTGGCACGCATGGAAGTTTCCTCCGACTGCTGGTCAATGGTGAGTGGCGCTCTAGTCTAGCAAGGTCGCACGGCCATCCGTCCACCCGGCGCGCATCGGCGTCAGGGCTGTTCGCTCAGCAGGCTGTTGAAAAAGTCATTTTCAACAGCCTGCTCCCTCTCTCTCGCGCGTCTCCCCCAGAGGGGAGCTTTGCATAACCGACGACCTAACCCCTGGCCCCTTCCCTAAAGGGAAGGGGAACCGGGAAAGGGAAGGGGGAGAAGATTAGGAAGGCAGCCCGATCCTTCGCCCATGGCTCAGGACAAGCTTTTCACGCAGGGTGTTGAGGGCCAAGTTGATGCCGGCTTGGAACTCGAGGCTTTTCTCAACACCCTGCCAGGCGACGGAGAGCGCCGCACGCGCGGTGCGGTTAGGTCAGCTCCGCTTTGCGCCGGAACAGAATGTACGCAGCGCCGGAAGACACGCCGACGGCGATCGCGATGTAGACGATTCCAAACAACAAGCCCCCTGAAGCGCCGGCGCCATATTTGACATTGAAAAATATCAGGTTGAGGACGACGTAGATCGCGTAGCGCGAGCCCATCCAAAGAGCGTAGCGCCTCATATTCCAGATTGCCGCGGCATACTCGGCGAGGAAAATGCCGAACAGCGGCCCCATGATTTGGTTGGCGGTACCGGTCAAGCGCGTACCGAAAAACACAAATCCGGTTTGGGCGTCCAACTGAAGCGGCTTCAGGAAGTTTGAGATCGCCAAGACGGCGAACAGAATTGCAAAAGTCGTCAGCGCGGCCCCGCGATTCGCTTGCTCCATCGCTGGTTCCTCCTCGTGGCAATCGCGAACCGCCATTTCCTTGCCGCCGGCCGCGTGCCGCTATATGGATCGGCGCGACAAAAACCGGGCTCGCTGGAATCCCTCGATAGCAGCGTTCGGTCTTGACTGGCAAATACCGGAAAATTCACGTGCCGCCGGCTTTCCTTTGCCGCACGCCAACAGAACGACGCCGCAACCAGAGAGCGGGAGATTGCTATTCATCGATCATGCAAGTGTCTGCGCGCTGGCATGCTTCATGCGCGAGGAGTTCCTCATGGACGCCAGCGCACGCAACCACGAATTGAATGCATTCACCGATGACGGCACGCGTGAGTCGCAACGCGATGCAATCGCTTTGCGAGGCCTGCCACATCCATTACTCACGGCGATAGCGGGTGCGGTGACGGGAATCGGCGGCGCAGTCGCATCGCGCGAGTTTTTCTATCTCGCCGGTACAGTTGCGATCGTAATCGCATCGATGCTGATCGTGCACAGACGGCGTGCGCTTCATTGGCCGGCGGTTAGGCGCACACTGATCCGCGACTGAACGTACGCATGCCGGCTTCGCACTGCCGGCGCGAACCATCCGGCATAGCGGCCGGCTTGCGATGCGGATCGAGCACGACTACCGACGACGAATTTACGGGAGTTACGTGAGTTCGTACGGCCGGGACGTTGCGCCGGACACGCTCGCCGGCCTGGCTCCTCGCGCGCCATACCTGCGCAGGCTGATACGCGATCATTTTCCGAGCGACCGCGGAGCATCCGTGCTCGATCTCGGGTGCGGGTGCGGCGCGCTGATTCACGCCGCCCGAGAACTCGGCTATCAAAACGTCTGCGGGGTGGAAGGATCGCGGGAACAGGTCGAGGCAGCGAAGCGGCTTGGCATCGCAGGTGTCGAGCATGGCGATCTGTTGGCGCGATTGCGCCAGTGCCCTGACTCATCCGAGGACTTGGTAATAGCATTCGACGTAATTGAGCATTTCGATCGTGATGAACTCTTCGGATTTGCCGACCAGGTGCACCGCGTACTGCGCGCGGGAGGCCATTTCATCATTCACACGCCCAACGCGGAATCGCCGTTTTTCGGACGGATCCGATACGGAGACCTGACTCACGAACTCGCGTTTACGCGGAACTCGTTGCATCAACTGCTGCGCTCGGCAGGCTTCGCGCGCGTGGATTGCTTCGAAGATCGGCTGGTCGTCCATGGAGTGCTTAGCGCGGGTCACGCAGCGCTGTGGCCGCTCGTTCGGGGGGCGATCAGACTCATCCTCGCGATCGAAACGGGATCGTTCGAGCGAGGCGCGATCTTCTCGCAGAATGTTATAGTCGTCGCGTTCAAGTAGCCGGCGAGCGCGCCCGGCTGCATCAGATCGATTGCTCAGTTAGCAGGCCGCCTTCGGATGATCCGCGCTCTCGCGCGACGCACTGCGGTTTGTGCTAGTTGATTCTGCATGCAGGACGCGGCGACCGACTCCTCGCTTTTGCCCCCCAACATCGAGCGTTATGCCGCCGAGTTCCTCCGCGACGGATTCGTCGTGGTTCCCGACCTACTGAGTGCTGAGGAGCTGGAGCGCTACGGACGGTCGACCGATGAGGCGGTGGCGCGGCGCAAGCGTCACGACACGCGCGCCGTGCAACAGAAGTCGCTATACGAGCAGTCGTTCATCCAGTGCATGAACTTGTGGGAGGATTCGCCGGGCGTGCTGCCGCTGACGTTCCACCGGCGCGTCGGCGCCACCGCCGCTGCGTTGCTCGGCGTCGAAGCATTGCGGCTCTGGCACGACCAGGCGCTGTACAAGGAAGCGGGCGGACGCATCACTGATCCGCACCAGGACCAACCGTACTGGCCGATGCGCGAGACCGACACGATCACCGCGTGGATTCCGTTCGACGGGTCGACCGTCGAGTCCGGTTGCATGGGCTACATCGCGGGCTCGCACGCGGTGGGTCTGCGAAAGTTCGTCAACATCTTTCAGCCTGAGAAGGCGCAGGACATTCTGAGCGAACCGGCGATCAAGGACGTGGCGCCAACCTGGATGGAGGTGCCACGCGGCGCAGTCGCGTTTCACCACGGACTCACCGTTCATCTAGCGAAGCCGAATCGGACCGGCGGCGTGCGCCGGGTCCATACGATGATCTATTTCCGCGACGGAACGACGCGCAGCCGCGACTTTCCGCATCCGTCGGTCGATCGCGCGGGCATCAAGGTGGGCGATGTCATCGCGAGCGATCTGACTCCGATCGTCTGGCCGCGCGCCGAGGGCGACCTGCCGGCGCCTCCCGACCTTCCGTTTCCCGAGCTGTTCAAGGCGTATCTTTCCACGGGCACATTTCCGATGAAGGACAAGGCCTGAATCGGCGGGTACGCTGCGCGCGCCGTGACATCGACGCCCGCACCGTCGTACAGTTGGCGCGCTGCATCCGCGGATCGGAGGCCGCACGCAATGTCCGACGAAACCGGGTGGCTCGATGCGACCGCACAAGCCGAACTTGTTCGCCGGCGCGAACTCACTGCGCTCGAACTGATTGACGGAGCGATCGCGCGAATCGAACGGCTTAATCCGCGG
The DNA here is from genome assembly GCA_964429575.1 of uncultured Binatia bacterium (SeqCode). Taxonomy (GTDB): domain Bacteria; phylum Desulfobacterota; class Binatia; order Binatales; family Binataceae; genus CAYSCX01. The sequence goes on from CAYSCX010000006.1 coordinate 48,660, forward strand.
CTCAACGCGGTCATCAGCCCAACATTCGAGAAGGCGCGCGATGCGGCGCGCGCAGGCACGCTGGGCGACGGTCCGTTCCGGGGCGTGCCGTTTCTCGTCAAGGACATCATGTGCGAAACGGCGGGCGATCCGTATTTTCAGGGCACGAAGTTCCTGCGCGATCTGCGCTGGGTCTCGGACTCCGATTCGTACCTTGCCGCAAAGTTCCGCGCCGCGGGTTTCGCGTTCCTGGGAAAGACCAACCTGCCGGAGCTTGCGAACTCGGTTACGACTGAACCGCTCGCTTTCGGCCCGACGCGCAATCCATGGAACCTCGAGCACTCGGTGGGCGGATCGAGCGGAGGTTCCTCGGCGGCGGTCGCATCGGGGATGGTGGCGGCCGCGCACGCCAATGACGGCGGCGGCTCGACGCGGATTCCGGCGAGCATGTGCGGACTGGTCGGGCTGAAACCGTCGAGGGGCCGCGTATCGAAGGGCCCGAAGTCGGGCGAGGGCGTCGGCGGGTTCCCGGCGGAAGGCGTCGTCACGCGAACCGTGCGCGACACCGCGGCGATCCTCGATGTGATCGCAGGCGCGATGCCCGGCGACCCGTGCGTCGCGCCGCCGCCGTCGCGGCCCTACCGCGACGAACTCGGCGCGCCGCCTCGACAGCTACGTATCGGTTTGTTGAACGATATCCCGGGCGGACGCATCACGATGCATCGCGATTGCCGCGACGCGGTCAATCATGCGGCGAAGCTGCTCGAGGCGCTCGGCCACATCGTCGAGGAATCGCATCCGGCTGCGCTGTTCGAGCCCGACACGGAAATGCACGTCCTGAAACTTCGATGCGCGGAGATTCACGCGCGTCTGGGTTCGCTCGCCGCTGCGGCAGGCAAACCAGCGACCGTCGATGGCTTCGAACCGGCGACCTGGGCGTTCGCGGAACGGGGGAAATCACTCGCCGCGCCCGACGTTTTCAAGGCGATCGGATTCATCGAGGCTCGCTCGCGGCGGGTCGCGTCGTGGTGGTCCGAGGGCCACGATCTATTGCTGACGCCGACGATGGCCGCGCCGCCGCCGAGACTGGGAGTGCTGGTGGGGACGCAAGAGAAGCCGCTCGCGTGGATGGAAGACGCGCTGCCGTTCATCATCTTAACGGTGCCGTTCAATCAATCGGGGCAGCCGGCGATTTCGCTGCCGCTAAGCTGGAATCGGGATGGGCTGCCGATCGGGATCCAACTGGTCGCGGCGTACGGGCGCGAGGACTTGTTGATTCAGGTGTCGGCGCAACTGGAGGAGGCGGCGCCGTGGTCGAATCGGCGACCGACCATTTCCGCCGGCGCGTAGCAGGCTGTTGAAAAGGGCATTTTCAACAGCCTGCTCCCTCTCTCGCGTCTCCCTGTCTCGTGTCTCCGGGGGAGAAGATTAGGAAGGCAGCCGACTTTCATGCAGGGTGTCGAGGGCAAAGCCGCTGCCAACTTGGAACTCGAGGCTTTTCTCAACACCCTGCTAGGAGGCTCGCGATGACTTCAGCCAGCGTATCGCTCGGAGCAGAGCGCGGGCGCGCCACGACGACCGTATTGTGGGTCCTGCAGATCCTGGCGGCGGCGATGTTCCTGTTCACCGGCAGCGTGAAGTTGATCTCGGCGGAGGAGCCGGTGCGCGTCTTCGGCCTCATCGGCCTCGGCCAGTGGTTTCGCTACTTCACCGGGGTGCTCGAATTTGGCGGCGCGATCATGCTGCTGATTCCAAAATTCGCCGGTGCGGGCGCGTTGCTGCTGATGGTCGTAATGACCGGCGCGACCGCGACGCATCTATTCGTCATCGGCGGAAACCCTGCTGGCGCGATGTTGATGTTCGCGGTCACGGGCTACGTCGCGTGGAACCGGCGCCGCGAGGTGGCAGCACTGCTCGCGCGCTAACTCCGCGCCGCAGCGAGGCTTTGGAGTTGAAGTGTAGAGTGGCGGAGGGGGGAGGGAGTCGAACCCTCCGGCAAGCGCAATACCCGCCAAGCCGGTTTTGAAGACCGGTGGGGCCACCGGGCCCCTTCCTCCTCCGGAACGGGCGCGACGCGCTTGCGAAGGTTCGCCCGCGCGCGACGCCGCATCATAGCAGACGGGCAGACGGATCGATCCGTGGCGCCCGCCCTGGCGTCAGAGCGCGCTCATGCGTCGTTGACCGAGCCTCCTGGCAGGCGGAAGATAATGCCGTTGTGGAGGGGAGGCGGCGGAGCGGAGTGGGACTTTCCCCGCGAATTTCGGACCAACCATCGAGTGAGCAAGCGAGCGTCGGACGGCGCGCGGCAGCCCCTCGCTATTGGACCTATAAGGCACGGCTCACCCCGTCCGCTTCCGGCTCACGAATCGGCTTATCGTTTCGACCGCACTGCTCCGGGTGCAACGCGCCATTAGACGCACTGTGGGCTCGCACATGCAGGTATTGCGGTGGCGAATTTGGAAGAAACGTCTGGACTAGAAGCTGGTACGTGCGCTTGGTCCGCCGGGTCGGGTGGTGGACGGTATACGCCGCAATCGCAGGCTTCCTGATCTGGAGGTTTGCTCGATAGCGCAAAGCGCATCCAGCATGGCTAGTGGCTATTGAAGAAGTCATTTTCAACAGCCTGGTCCCTCTCTCGCGTCTCCGGGGGAGCCTTGCATAAGCGACGACCTAACCCCTGGCCCCTTCCCTAAAGGGAAGGGGAACCCGGCGCGGGGGAAAAGGGCGCACAGCCGTGCGCCCCTACGGGAGAGGCCGCGAGCCGCGACGTACCTAACCCCCCGTGGCCCCTTCCCCGTTCGGCTTCGCTCAGGGCAGGCTACCTAACCCCTAACCCCTTCCCTAAAGGGAAGGGGAACCAGACAAGGCGGGAAGGGGAACCCGGCACGGGAGAGAAGGGCGCACAGCCGTGCGCCCCTACGGGAGAAGCCGCGAGCCGCGAGGTACCTAAGGTGACGGCACGGAATCGGCCGGGTCCGCGGTGAGCTTGACGCCGGTCCCCTCGCGGACTAATCGGGCATCATGCAGCAAGCACACGCATCCAACGTGCAGTGGGAGCGGATCTCGGGCCATCGATCGGGTGAGATCGACTTCAAGCGTCTGCTTCAGGGCGCGGCGGGTGCGCCGGACAACTATGAGTTGAGCCTGGTGCGCGCGGGCGGCGACTACTTTACGCCTCGCCACCGCCATAACTTTGACCAGGTGCGCCTTTGCCTTTCAGGTGCGATGAACTTCGCGCCGGGAAAAGACTTGAAGGCCGGGACGGTCGGCTATTTTCCGGAGGGCACTTTCTACGGACCGCAGGCGATGACGCAACCGTCGGAAGTTCTGTTGCTGCAGCACGGCGGTGCCGCGGGTTATGGATTCATGGGCTATCAGCAGCTCACAGCGGGATACGAGGCGCTTCGCGCCAAGGGCGAGTTCGACAAAGGCGCCTTCAGCTATTGCGACGCGCAGGGGCGGACACATCGCAAGGACGGTTACGAAGCGGTGTGGGAGCAGGTCAACGGCCGCACGGTCGAATATCCGCCGCCGCGTTACGATGAGCCCGTGATAATGAACCCGGCGAACTTCAAATGGACTCCCGTGCCGGGCGTCGGCGGCTTCGAGGTAAAACACCTCGGCACTTTCGGCGAGCGCAATCTCAGAGTGGGATTCGTCCGCGCGTCGCGCGGCGCGACCTACACGTCGAGCGACCTCACCGCACCTGAATTGATTTTCGTGGTCGAGGGCGCGTTGAATCTGTCCGGCAAATCGATTGGCGCGTGGTCCGCGGCTAGACTCGACGCGTCGGACAACGGCGGAAGCATCGAAGCGGTCGAAGCGAGCGAAGTGTTTTTCGTGCGCCTCCCAGCCTTCGCCGCGCCGTCGCACGCGAACTGACAAAACGGAGCACACCGATGGCTGCATCGCGGACCAACGGCGCAAACCGCAGGCTGACTGCGAGCCACGCGCGCGGATTTCATCAGAGCTGGTACGCGGTCGCAAAGTCGAGCGATGTCGGTCCGGGGCAGGTTGTCGGGCGTGACGTGTTGGAAGGGCGCGTCATCGTCTATCGCGGGGAGCGCGGCACAGCGCACGTGATGAGCGCGTACTGCCGCCACCTGGGCGCGGACCTGAGTCTTGGCAAGGTGATCGGCGAGGACATTCGCTGCGCGTTTCATCATTGGCAATACGGCGCGGACGGAATGTGCACGCTGATTCCCGCGTCGGAGAAAATTCCAAAGGCCGCGCGACTGTTCCATTTTCCGACTGCTGAAAAATGGGGACTTATCTGGTTGTTCAACGGAGCGAAGCCCGACTTCGACATCCCGGGGTTCCCGCTGTTCGACGCACCGCAACTCGAGACGCGCGTGGACGAGGCATTCGATCTGCCGGTCGAGCCCTGGGTACCGTTCACCAACTCGATGGATTTTCAACACCTGCGCGTGCTGCACGGACTCAAGATTGATTGCGACGCCGACACGATTCGCGTCGGCGACCGAAAGATCGAGTACGAAGTCACGTTTGAACATCCAGACTTCGGGGTCTTCGATCAGCACATTCGTGTGACCGGCACCAACACGATTGCGCTTACGGGCAAGCTCAACGGTATGGATATCCTTTCCATGGCGACCGGCACGCCGACCCCGGACGGACGCACCCGCGGCTGGAGCATCACGGCGACGCCGCTCGCGTCGGGCACCGACGTCGAGCGCGATCAGCGTCTGCAGATCGGCGAGGCTTTCTTTCGGCGGCTCATCGAAGAAGACACACCGATCATGAGCACGATCCGTTTCCGCGAGGGCCTTCTCATCGATGCTGACCGCGCGCTCGCGCGCTTCTTCCAGTACATCAAGCGCTTCCCGACCGCGCGCCCCGCCGCCCGCTACGCGTAGCCGCGCGCGGATGGGCGCGGGGTTGTGCAACTCTCACCGGAGTGCGCTATCTGTGGGCAGACCCAGCCGCGGAGGTGGCGCAATGGCGCGTCTAACGGGCAAAGTGGCGCTGGTCGCCGGCGGCGGCGCCGACGGCCCTCCCAAACCCGGCGAAAAACTCTCGATCGGCAACGGCCGCGCGACTGCGATTCTTTGCGCGCGCGAAGGCGCCCGGGTGATGGTCGCGGACCGCAAGCTTGAACTCGCCGAGGAGACCGCGGCGGCCATTCGCGCCGAAGGCGGCGGCGCGAGAGCAATCGCGACCGACGTATCGGTCGAGGACGATTGCCGTCGAGCGGTCGAAGCAACCGTGCGCGAATTCGGCGCGCTTCATCTGCTGGTCAACAATGTTGGTATCGCACTCGGCGGCCGTCTGCTCGAAACCTCGACCGCGCACTTCGACACGATGGTCGATGTCAACGTGCGCGGCCACTTCTTCATGATGAAGTACGCGGTGCCCGAAATGGCGAAGGCGGGCGGCGGCGCGATCGTCAATGTTTCGTCGCTTGCCGCGCACCGCAGCAACCAGGCGATCGCCTACGAGACGACCAAAGCGGCGCTGCTGGGACTCTCGCGGTCGGCGGCCAACTCGCACGCGCGTGACAAGATCCGGGTCAACACAATTCTGCCCGGCTTGATCAATTCCTCGATGGTCCGCCGCCTGATCGGCGATCGCGAGGCGCAAGTCGCGCCGCGCATCCCGATGGGCCGGCAGGGGACGCCGTGGGAAATTGCAAGCGCGATTGTGTTTCTGCTTTCCGATGACGCGTCGTACATCACCGGCACTGAACTCATCGTCGATGGCGGACTCAGCGTCCGCTGACCGCCGCGCTCGGCGAACTACATGCATTTGAATCCCGCCAGGCGCTTTAACGGCGGCTTCCACAGCGCCCCCGGCATCCCGAGCCCCATGCTGCCGCCGCACGTGAGATATTCCGACGGCACCGAGCGAAAAAGAGCGGCAAAGAGCGAATGTCGCACTTTGCCTTCTTCAAGCCACACACATTTTGTTGTTGCCTCAGCGCATCGGCCACGAGCGAGCGGGCCGGCGAGGAGGAACGACCATGACTGTTTGCCTTCGTTTCAAGCGAGTCCCGCAGTGGATCGCGCTCCTGATGGTGCCGCTACTGCTGGGCGCGGACAGCGCGTCGCGTCCGCTCGTCGGCGCGCAGCCCGGCGAGATCCCTGGGGCGCAGATCAAGGAGTTGCCCGGCGGGCAGTATCAGCCGCTTCCGCTGCCACCGCCGGAACAGACCCTGGTCCTGCCGCCGCAGTGGAGGCCCACGCAGAGCGAGCCGATGCCGCCGGAGTCGGCGCCCGTTACGGAGATCGACGTTGCCAGCGGATTCGTAGGATGCTGGAAGGGTCGGCCGAACGGATTCGACCAGGTTTTCCCCTTCACGTGGGTCGGAAATATGCGCATCGGTGAACCGGGCGAGATCACTTTCTGTTTCCAGCCACACCAGGTGGACGTGCCAAACGCCGAGGTCTATGTGCCACCGCACATGCGTGCACTCGAGGTGGTGATGAACCTCGGACTGGGCTACACGACGTTTCGCGCCCATGGCATCAAGACCGTCATTTATTCAATGTCGCCGGGTGCGATGCACGGAAGAACGACCGTCGACGTCGATCCCACAGCTCACTTGCTCTTCGTGATTCCGATTAAAGGAGCGCCGCAGCCATCGCAGGTCGAATGGAAGGCGATTCTGGTCGATCGTGACACGGTGCACGTGAATGCGTACCAGGTATTGTGGTTCAGTGGTCAATTGGTTCTCGGTGGGACGTGGCACGCTGATTTCACGCGAAGCGACGGGCCTGCATCGGAGTGAGAATGTATCAGTTTGTGCGTTGAAGGCTGGAGTAGTGGCTGTTTACGGTTCCGTTCGGATGAAAAAGTTGTCCTGACCGGGGAGAACGCAGGAAACGACTCAAGGCCGGCCATCTAGTTGTGGCAGTAGACGCGCGCGAGGTGGCGACGGGCCGGCAGGGGACGCCGTGGGAAATTGCAAGCGCGATTGTGTTTCTGCTTTCCGATGACGCGTCGTACATCACCGGCACTGAACTCATCGTCGATGGCGGACTCAGCGTCCGCTGACCGCGGCACACCGCAACTCGAATGCGCAAAGTAAAAGTCGGCTACCAACTCGACTTCAGAAATCCGCCCGGCTCGGGCCGCGACTTCGCAACGCTCTATGCGTCGATGCTCTCGCAGGTCGAACTCGCCGAGCAACTCGGCTTCGATTCGATCTGGCTGACCGAGCATCACTTCACCGACGACGGTTATTTGCCGTCGATGTTGCCGGCAGCAGCCGCGATCGCGGCGCGTACCAAGCGCGTCACCATCGGCACGTACGTCCTGCTCGCGCCGTTTCAGCATCCGGTGAAACTCGCCGAGGACGCCGCGGTGGTGGACGTCATTTCCGGCGGCCGCCTGCGCCTGGGCATCGGTCTCGGTTATCGTCAGGAAGAATTCGACGGCTTCGGCGTACCGCGCCGCGAACGGCTCGGGCGCACGCTCGAAACGCTCGAAATCCTGAGGCGCGCATGGACCGGCGAGCGTTTCAGCTTCAAGGGCAAGTATTTCGATCTGAAGGACGTGCGCGTGCTGCCGCGGCCGGCCAGTTTGCCGCACCCTGAGTTGCTTTGGGGCGCGGGCGCTCCAGAAGCCATCCGTCGTGCGGCGAAGCTTGACTTGAGCTTCGCGTGTGTGGGCGGCCGCAAGGAGATCGGCATATACGTGGAAGCGCTCAAAGCGCTGGGCAAAGACCCCGCGCGCTACAGCATTGTCAACAGCCGCGTCGTTTACATCGCGGACAGCGAAGAGCAGGCGTGGGCCGACAGCCGCGTCGCGCTCTTGTATCAAGCGGAGCTCTACGGTAAATGGCTTTCGGCGGCGGCGGGCACCAACGATCAATCGCGAGTGCTGATCCGGCCAGACGCTGATCGGCTACGACGCACGAGCGTGCTCGGACCTCCCGACTACGTGCGCGGGCGCATCAGCGAGATTCTCGACACCACGCCGATGACGGAGCTGATCATTGTGATGCAGCTCCCCGGCCTCGATCCCGCAAAGGGGCGCAAGTCGCTCGAACGGTTCGGCAAAGAGGTACTGCCTCACATCAAGTGAGTAACGGTCAAGGAGCGCCAACATGATGAAACTATTCACCTACGCGACGAGTCCGTATGCGCGCAAAGTCAGGATGGCGCTCGATTACAAGGGCGTGAGCTACGCGCCGGTCGAGCGCTGCTACTCTCTTGACCGCAAGGAAGACTTGCGCTGCGCGAGCGTGCGGGCCGAGGTTCCGACCCTGGTGCTCGACGACGGACGCACGCTCACTGACTCGACGATCCTCTGTGAGTATATCAATGAGGTATATCCAACTCCGGCGCTGGTTCCCGATGATGCGTACGAGCGGGCGCGGATGCGCACGATCGAGGATCTTTGCGACCGTGCCTTCGACGCTGCCGGGTACGGCTTCTGGATCGCGGTTCTGCGCGAAGCGGCTCCCGAAGCGAAGGCGATGAAGGAGGCGGCCGCGCGCGAGCTAGCGGAGCTTCTGAAGGTGCTCGAACGGGAACTCGGCGGGAAGGATTTCTTCTGCGGCAAACTCAGCATCGCGGATCTGGCCGCGATCTGTTACGTGCCCGGAGCAGCGTCGATGGGTGTCGATTTGAAGCAAACGCCGCGGCTGCAGCAATGGGTGCAACGTATGCGCACAGTTCCGGCGGTGGCGGCGGACTTGCAGCGGCTCGCCGAAGCGGTAGCGCACATGTCGATCACTGCAGAGTTGGAAGGGCCGGACGGGCGCGTACATTGGCGCGACAGCCGGCTTGAATGGCCGGTCCGACACGGGTTTATTGAGTTCGTGGCACGCGAGTTCCGTGCGGGTAAGATGATGTTCCCGCCCGACGGGGCCTGAGCGCGGCCGCGGCGCGTCGCGAGGAGGAGACCGGACGATGGTAGTCGAATACATTGCGCGCACCCGCGACCTCTACAGCGATTACATTCCATATCGCTGGGTCGTGAATGAGACCATTCCGTTCACGCCGCTTCGCAAGCCAATCCGCGACTGCAAGGTCGCCCTGATGAGCTCCGGCGGCATCATGTATCGCGACCAGCCGCGATTTCACCGCGAGGACGCTTCCTACCGCCGCATCCCGAAGAATGCGCGTCGCGACGAACTGAGCGTCTGGCACTTCGGTTACCCGACCACCGATGCGAAGGCCGACCCCAACTGCGTATTTCCGCTCGAGCGAATGCGCGAGCTTGAATCCGAAGGCGTCATTGGGGAACTCTCCGATCCTGCGTTCTCGTTCATGGGCGGCATCTATTCGGCGCGCAAGGTCTGCGACGAACTCGCGCCGCAGATCGTCGATGAGTTGAAGAGGGCGCACGTCGATGCTTTCTACCTGGTACCCGCTTGACCGGTGTGCCATCAGTCCGTTGGACTGATCGCGCGGGCAGTAGAGGAAGCCGGCATCCCGACCCTGTGCATGACCTCCGCGCTCGACATCACCGCGTCGGTCAAAGCGCCTCGCGCGGTGTTCGTAAACTTCCCGCTCGGCCATCAAACCGGAAAGCCCAACCAGCCCGAAATTCAGCGGCGAATCGTTGTCGACGCGATGGCGGCGTTCGAGACGATCACCAAGCCGGGCGAGATCGCTCGTCTGCCCTACGTTTGGGATCCGAACGATCGATCGTGGGAAGAGATCGACTATACGAAAGGCTGGATGCCGGTGCCGCCGAGCCGCGAGGAAGCGGACCGTGAAGAGGTTGAGCGTCGCGCGCGCTTCGCGGGAAAGTAGTTCACTAGCAACATTAGCGCGCATCCTGCCTGTGCCGTGTGCTGGCCGGACGGGCTTTGCGATAACGGACAAATTGAGGGGAGGAGCCGGCTATGAATGGGGTTGTCGTCGTCACCGCACTCGCGCTGCTCGAGTACGTAGCGCTCGGAGTTCTGGTCGGACGCGCTCGCGGCAAGCACGGCGTCGAGGCGCCTGCGACCACCGGGCATCCGGAGTTCGAGCGCTATTTTCGAGTCCATCAGAACACTCTTGAACAGTTGGTGGTCTTTATCCCGGCGCTTTGGATGTTCGCGACCTTTCTCAACGCGCCTGTCGCGGTCGCGCTCGGGCTCGTGTTCGTGGTTGCGCGCGCGATTTACGCGGCAGGCTACGTGAAGGATCCGAAGCGCCGCGGCCCCGGTGCGATGCTGACCTTTGGCGTCAACATCATTCTTGTCGTGGGCGCCTTGATCGGCGGGCTCATCGCGGCAAACTAGCGGCGCCCGCACCTCAAGGGGGATCGATGCTGCGCTGGTCGCGCGGTTCGCGCAGTTACGCGCGCCGCGTTCGCGTGTTTACGGGCGGTTGCCGACCGGCTAGAGTTCCCCTTTCGGAGTCACTTCCCCCTCAACATCACCGAAGGAGAATCGAACCATGGCGCAAGAACGCAGTGGCGCGGTCACGATGCGCGGCAATCCGCTCACGCTGGTCGGCCCTGAACTGAAAGCCGGGCAGAAGGCCCCCGCATTCACCAGCGTAGGCAAGGGCCTCGCCGCGGTGAACCTCGACTCGCTCAAAGGCAAAGTCAAAATCATCGCCGCGGTTCCGTCCGTCGACACTCCGGTATGCGACGCGGAGACGCGCCGCTTCAATGAGGAAGCCGCCAAACTTCCCGGTGACGTTCAGGTGGTTACCATCTCGATGGACTTGCCGTTTGCGCAGGCGCGCTGGTGCGCCGCCGCGGGCGTGGACAAGATCACCATGCTCAGCGACTGGCGCAATGCGGAGTTCGGCGAAAAGTACGGCGCACTCATCAAGGAACTTCACCTGCTCGCCCGCTCAGTGTTCGTGCTCGACAAGAACGACAACCTCGTGCACGTCGAGTACGTGAAGGAAGTCGCGAACCAGCCCGACTACGAAGCCGCGCTAAACGCCGCGCGCAAGGCCGCCAGCGCGTAGCCATCCCGCGGAGGCGCGACGGTGGCGCGCATCGTCACGCCTGCGGCTACGTTTGATTCCCCACGTACCGTGCAAGTCGATCTGCACAGCGCGGTCCCACGGCCGTAGCGCGACGGTGGCGCGCGCACGGTCTTTATCGCATTCTGCGCCCTCGCACTGACGCGTTACATCTTGTTTCATCTCATCTGACTAGCGAACGGCTGCTTGCGCGCCGCGAGACGGCGTGGTCGGATTCGCATTCGCGGTCTGATTCATGATGCTGCTTGAACAAGCTCTCTCGTCGATCGAGCTGCCCGACGCGCTCGCCGCGCAACTCGCGTCGGAACGTCTCGACTCACTCACCAAACCGGCGGGCAGTCTTGGCCATCTTGAAGAGATCGTCCGCAGCTACGCCGCGATGCGCCGCGACCCCGAAGCGCGCATGGGACGCGGCGCAATAGCGGTGTTCGTCGCCGACCACGGCGTGACCGACGAGGATGTGAGCGCGTTTCCGCGCGCGGTGACCGCGGAAATGCTGCGCAACATCGCGCACGGCGGCGCCGCGATCAGCGTGCTTGCGCGCCGTCTCGGCTACCTGCTTCGGGTCGTTGATGTCGGCGTCGCGACCGACACATCCGGCGAAGCGCTGCCCGGCGTAGTCTATCGACGCATCGGCGCCGGCACGCGGAATTTTCTTCGCGAGCGGGCGATGACGCTTGCCCAGGCGCACCTGGCAGTTGAGACTGGAATTAACGTCGCGCGGGAACTCGTCGATGCCGGCGCGACTCTGATCGGCATCGGTGAGATGGGGATCGGCAACAGCACCTCCGCTGCGGCGTTGCTTTCGGCGCTAACCGGGATACGACCTGCGGAACTGGTGGGCCGCGGCGCCGGCCTCGACGATGCCGGCGTGCGTCACAAGACTGACGTCGTGACCCGCGCGCTCGCGCTTCACCAGGACTCCCGCTCGTCCGCGCAAGCGTTGTTGGCCGCGTTGGGCGGATTCGAAATCGCCGCGATGGCGGGAGTCTGCATCTGCGGCGCGGCGCTGCACGTGCCGGTGGTCGTCGATGGATTCATCGCGACTGCGGCGGCGGGCGTCGCCTCTGAATTTCATCCGAGCGTTGCGAAGTACCTGTTCTTCAGCCATCGCTCAGCCGAGGGCGGCCACGCACTCGCGCTCGAGCACATGGACGCCCGCCCGATTCTCGACCTGGAAATGCGGCTAGGGGAGGGAACCGGAGCCGCGATTGCGATGAGCGTGATCGAATCCGCACTCGCGCTTTACCGCGACATGGCGACCTTTGCGCAGGCGGGGGTCTCCGGGAAGCTCCGATGAGCGGGCCGCCGCGCGGCGCCGACCGTGTGGACGAGCAACCGAGCGCAGGTTTTCTCACCGAAGTCAGGCTCGCGCTTGGCTTCCTCACGATTCTTCCAGTGCTGCCCGCCGGTCGCGCGCCTGACGCGACCGTCGCCCGGTCGTTCACGTGGTTTCCGTTGGTGGGATTCGCCATCGGCACGCTGCTTTGCCTCGAGGACCTCGCGCTGCAGGCGATCTTCGGCGCGACGCTCCGGTCGATGATCGTGATTCTCTCGCTGACGGTGCTAACGGGTGCAGTACATCTTGACGCGCTCGCGGACACTGCCGACGCGCTTGGCGCGGGCGGTGATCGCACGCGCGCGCTCGAAATCATGCGCGACAGCCGGATCGGAAGCTACGGCGCGATGGCGCTGATTTTTGCGCTTTTATTCAAAGTGGCCGCACTTGCTTCGCTGTCCGGATCGATTCGACATATCGGGCTGTTCATCGCACCAGGACTCGCGAGATGGGCGATGGTCGCGGTGAGCGAGCGGCTCAACTACCTGCGCGACGACGGCGCCGGCGCGACGCTGCTCTCGCGCGATGCGAACCGCGGTATCGCCGCCGCTACGCTGGTGACGGGCGCGGCGCTGCTTCCGTTTCTTGCGGCGCGGACACTGTGCGCTGCTGCGCTCGCAGTCGTACTTGTGCTTGCGCTGCGTTGGTTCTATCGGCGCTGGCTCGGCGGCGTGACCGGCGATGTTATTGGCGCGTGTGGAGAGTTGGTGGAAGTCGCCGTGCTGGTGGCGTTCGCGGCGTAAATCATTTCAGTTTCATCGCGATTCCCGCGACCATCACGACCACATCGCCGGCCGCGGCCGCGACGCGTTGATTCGTCCAGCCAAGAAGGTCGCGAAAGCGGCGCGCGGCCGGATTGTCCGGGACGATTCCCCCGCCGACTTCATCGGTTACGACCAACGTGTCGAACGATGCGAGTGAAAGTGCGGCGATCAGCTCCTGCCCCGCACGCAGGACCGCATCATCATTCGCGCCCGCTTCCATCAAGTTGGCGACCCACAGAGTCAGGCAATCAACGATCACCACGTCCGCGCGGCCATCGAGCGTGTTCAGCGCACGCACGAGTTCATGCGGCTCCTCGACGGTTGCAAAGTCCGGCGGACGCGCTGCGCGGTGGTGTGAGATGCGCGAGCGCATTTCATCGTCGCGCGCTTCGGCGGTTGCGATGAATGCGCAGCGCGCTCCTGGGTGATCTGCGGCCAGTTTTAGCGCGTGGCTGCTCTTACCGCTGCGAGCGCCGCCGGTGATTAGTGTGACTCGCCCCATCGAGGACAAATCGTACGTGATCGCGCTACGTCAATCTCGTGCCACCGAAGCGCCGCGCCTTGACTACATCGCCAGCGCGGCGTAGTTATCTTGCCGACCCGATGTACGGGAAGTCCGGTTAAAGACCGGCGCTGCCCCGCAACTGTACGGGGGGACGAAGGTCCACAAGGCCACCGCATCGGCGGGAAGGCGGACCCTAGGATGATCCCCAAGCCAGGAGACCGGCCGGGTCGGAAGCGACGTCTGCCTTCCGCGGGGAGGGCGGCCTCAAGTTAGTTTCTGCTTGAGTCCGATCCTGCTTGGCGAAGGATCGGGCTTTTTCGTTTCTGATAGCCCGGCCTTCGTCCTCCCTCATAAAGCGGACCGCAAAAGGAGCGCCTTATGAGGGGAGCGAGGGCATTTCTCCCGGGCATTGTCATCGTGCTGCTAATCGGAGCAGCGCAGTCGGGCGCAGCCGAGACGGCTCCAGAAGCCGCTATACCGGCCGCGACGCCGACGCCATCGATTGCCGCACCAGTCACCGCGCGACCGCACGCGTCAGCGAGTCCGTCACCACAGGCGACGCCGTCGCCGTCCGCCGCGCGCAAGCTTTCGCCCATCGTCGTCACGGCGACTCGAATGGACGAGCCGCTTGCGGAGGTCGGGACGACGGTGACAGTGGTCGAAGACAAACAGATCGAGTCGCAGAAGATCCGCCAGGTCGGCACGGTCCTGCAGCAGGTACCCGGCGTCGCAGTCGCGCAGACCGGATCGCCGGGAACGGTGACGAACGTTTCGATTCGCGGAGCGTCGTCGTCGCAGACGCTGATTCTGATCGACGGCGTTGCAACCAATGCGGGCGCGACCGGCGCTTTCGACATCGCGAATCTCACCACCGACGATCTCGACCGCATCGAGGTCGTGCGAGGCGCGGGCGGTTCGATCTACGGCTCGCAGGCGATCGGCGGAGTGATCAATCTGCTCACGCGCGAGGGTGAGGGTCCGCCGAAATTTTCCCTGCTGTCCGAAGGAGGAAACGGCGCGAGCCAGCGCCAGCGCGCGACCGCAAGCGGCTCGTACGGGAATCTCGGTTATTCAGGCGCGATCTCGTATTTTTCCACCGACGGATTCCGTCCCGTCAACGACGGCTCGGACAATCTCTCGGGGGCGCTCAGGCTCGACTATCATCCGTGCGACGACACGACCATCCGTGGCTTCGCGCGCTACTCGCGCTCCAAGGTCGAACTCGCAAACTTTTCGATTTTTTCGGGCATTGCGCTTGACCCGAACGCGCATCAACGCGGCGAGTTCATGCTTTTCAAGGGCGAGATCGAACATTGGTTCTCGACGCGCCTGCTCGGCCGTGCAAGCGCGTTCTTCGTTCGTCAGGAAATACGGATCAATCAGACGCCATTCGTGGGCAGTTCGACCATCGAGACCGATCGCGTTCCTGACGAAACGCGCGGCGGCAACCTCGAGGCGCTCTATACTTGGGCGTCGGGTATCCGCACTCTGATCGGTTTCGACTTCAAGGATCGCTGGGTACGATCGCTGAGCGAGTTTTCAATTCCGCCGTTCTTCTCTTCGGTGTCGCTGTTTCGTGCGCGGCGCCAGGAGTACGCAGGGTACGTTGAACAGCAGGCGAGCTTCCTGGACGGATTGGTCCTTGCAACCGCCGGCTTTCGCATCGACGGCAACAGCCAGTTCGGCACCGAGGTCAGCCCCGCGTGGGCGGTCGCAATTCCTATCGACGATTGGGGAGTGACGTTGCGCGGCAATTACAGCGAAGGATTCCGCGCTCCCAGCTTCAACGACCTGTTTTTCCCGTTCTTCGGAAATCCGAATCTCGCTCCTGAAATTTCAAGCGAGTGGGACGGCGGCTTCACAAAGGTTTTCGATGAGTGGGGATCATTCACCGCGACGTACTTCTCACGCCGCGTCCACAATTTGATCGTCGCGGTGCCGTGTCCAACCTGTCTGTTCGGTTCTCAGGCGGGCAACGCGGGGCGCGTCGATACGCAGGGAATCGAGCTTGTGCCGAGTGTGACACCGCTGCCGGGGCTAAGCATCAGCGGGTACTTCACGTATCTCGACCAGATTTCGCCGGGCAGGAATCCGTTGCGCGTTCCCAAGTACTCGGCGTCGGGTCTCGCGCAGTACGTCCACGAGGGGCTGGTGAATCCGCGCGACCGAGCGACGCTGAGTTTCAATTACACCTTTGTTGGCGACCGCATGGACATCACGCCGACTTCGGGCATCGGAAACAATCCGGCGTACCATCGATTCGACGCAGTGATGTCGTATGCAGCGGGCCTGAGAATCAATCGCGTGCGCGACGAGGAGGTGTTCGTCAGGATCAACAATCTGACCGACCGAAATTACCACGAGGCGCTCGGTTTCCGCGCGCCGCCAATCAATTTCATGGCGGGCGTGAAGGTGGATTTCTAGCCGGGCGGCGGGCGAATGCTCAGAGGCCGCGACGCGACTCCGTCGCGAAAGTGCGGTCGAACAGCGCACGGATTCGCGCGCGTCGCGTCTTCAGTTCATCGAGCAGCCGATGCGCGCTGTCCGCACCGTCGAATCCCATCCGGCGCGCGAGCGGGGTGAGGCTCGCCGGGTCGGTCGGCACCGCCCATGCGGGCTGGTCGCTCTCGATGCGCAGGCGGTTTTCGAGCCGGACAAGAAAGCGATAGTCAGACTCGAGTGTCTCGGCGGCATCGCGGTCCAACACGCCTGTCTCGCCCAGCGCGCGGATGAGGTGCCTGGTCGCCCGCTGGCGGAGGGCCTCGAAGTCTTTGCCGTAGCGCAGCGCGAGCATCTGCGTCAGGAATTCGACGTCAACCAACCCACCGCGCCCCTGCTTGAGATTGAGCTGGGATTGGTTCTCGGCGCCGATCTCCTGCTGCATGCGCGCGCGCATCGCCGCGATTTCCGCCACCTCGGCATCGCGCAGTCCGCGGCCATAGACGAACCCGGTGCGGGCCGCTTCGACCTTTTCGCCAAGCGTCTGGTCGCCCGCGATCACGCGCGCGCGAATCAGCGCCTGGCGTTCCCACACCGCAGAACTTTGGCGATGGTATTGAAGGAACCCATCAAGTGACGCGACGAGCGGTCCTTGATTGCCTGACGGCCTCAGCCGCAGGTCGAGCTTGTACGCGTAGCCCTCGCGCGTTCGCGATTCCAAAATTGCAATAAGTTTCTGCACGATGCGCGAGGCCGCCTCACGTCCTCCCGAAGCGGCGCCGCGCGGGTCGTCAAACACGAAAATCAGGTCGAGATCGGAGTTGTACGACATCTCCGCCGCTCCCAGCCGTCCCATCGCGATCGCACACAGAGCAAGTATCGCGGGAACCGAATGGCGCATCGAAACCTCCGCGCGCGCAAGGTCGAGCGCCGCGTGCAACACCGTCTCCGCAAGCGCAGTCAGCTCCTGCTCGACGGCTGGTAAATCGAGTTCGCCGCTCAAGTCGGCAATCGCGACCCGCAGGAATTCCTGGTGGCGAAATGCGCGTAACGCATCGAGTTGGCTTTCGAAGTCGGGACACGCCGCGAGAATCTCACCAATCTGGCGATGCAATTCGACGGCGCTGCGTCGCACCTGCGCAAGGTCCGAACGAACCAGCGTATCGAGCATGTCGGGATGACGGATGAAAAGCGTCGACAGGTGGCGGCTCGATGCGAACAAGCGAAGCAGCACGCGGCGAGTTGCGGAGTGCTCTTCGAGCAGCGCAAGAAACGAAGTGCGTGCGCCAACCGCGCCGATGAATGACGCCAGATTCATCAGCGCAAGGTCCGGGTCAGGGAGCTTCGTTATCTCGTCGAGCAGCACCGGTCCCAGACGATCGAGCAGCTCGCGGCGGCGCGGACTGGCGGGCGCGTGCGCGGGCCCGCGAGCCAGAAACTCCAGGTGCGCAACGCTCTCGGCGGGATCAGCGTAACCGAGCGCCTCGAGATAGATAACTGCGGATTCAGGGTCGCGGGCTGAGCGCCAAGCCGCTTCGGCTGCCGGCGCGACGCGCGGCCGCTGTGCATCGTCGCCGCCGGCCAGCGTGTCGCGAAAGTGCGATGCGACCAGGTCACGATGTTTCTTCAGGGTCGCGAACAGACGCGCGGCCGCGTTGTCGTCCTTGCCAAATCCCATCCGAGCCGCCAGCGCACGAACCGATCTTTCTTCGGCCGGCAGTGTATGCGTCTGCAAGCCGGCGACCACCTGAAGCTTGTGCTCGACGTCACGCAGAAGCAGGTAGGCCTGCGCGAGCGCCTGTGCGCGTTCCACCGGGAGGTAGCCGTTCGCTCCCAGGCGCTGGAGCGCATCAACGGTCTTTTCGGTTCGAATCCTCGGATCGCGCCCGCCGTATATCAGCTCGAGTGCCTGGACGATGAATTCCAGTTCCCGGATCCCGCCGCGGCCGAGCTTGAGGTTTCGCTCAATGAGCACCGGCGAGCGGAGTTGCGCCTCGATTTGGCGCTTCATCACGCGGAGCTGGCGCAGCGTGTCGAAATCCAGGTAGCGGCGAAAAACGAACCGCGAAAGCTCATCGATGAGCCGATGGCCAAGCTCGACCGCGCCCGCCACGGGACGCGCGCGCAGCAGCGCCGCGCGCTCCCAAGTCTGTCCATAGTTCTGGTAGAAGCTCAGCGCGCCGTCGAGCGATGTAACCAGCGTCGCGTTGCGTCCGCCGGGCCGCAACCGCAGATCGACCCTGAAGCAACCCGCCGACAGCAACTCCGTCAGCAGTTCGCCGAGGCGCGCGGCCGCGACCGGGCCGTGCTTACCGTCGCGCGAGTCGTAGAGATAGATCAGATCGATATCTGAACTGAGATTGAGTTCGCGGGCGCCGAGCTTTCCCATCCCGAGCACGCAGAAATCCCCAGCCGGGCCGGCACGCGGTCCCATGATCTTGCGCGCAGCCTCGAGCGCGTGCTCGAGACACACGTCCGCCAGCAGCGACATGAGGCGCGCGGTGTCGCTGACTTCGATACGGTCGAGAAGGTCGGCGATCGAGATGTGTACGAAGACGCGCCGCTTGAACGCCGCGAGCGTTTCGGCCGCGGTCCGCCGATCCGCGGGCACGTCGAAAGCTGCGCCGATTTCCTTTTCGAGTGACGCGATGCCGGCGGAGCGCGCGCGCTGGAATTCACCAAGCCATCGATCGCCTTTGATGCAGAAAAAGTCGCCGATTGCTTCGGACGAACCCAAGCAGAAGAGCAGATCGGTGGCCGACTCAGCGTCGCCAAGCGCCGTCACGACCGCGGGCGCGCCAATCTCTGCGAGACGGGTTAGAAAAGCGAGCGCCAGCCGCTCGTCGGGCGCGCGAGCCGCGGCAAGCTCGCCGGCACGAGCCGCGAGGCGCGCGTCGCCGAGAGCGCGGCCGAGACTTTCGATGAGTCCGGCGAAGTCGTGTGCAGGCGCGGTCTCTTCCGCCATCAATGACAACGATACCAAAGCCCACGCCGCGACGCGCTAAACCAGCGCGCACGATGGCCGATCGAACGCGCGCGATGCTAGGCTCGCCGATGAATCCAGGATGAGGGCTCACGGCGATGATTGTGCTCTACACCACCGAACGCGACTACCCGTGGGGGACCCTGCGCTCGACGCATGCGAGCAAGACCAAAGTCGTGCTCGAGGAGAAGAACGTCCCGTATCGCATCGAAAACCTGTCGCCGGGACTGCTCTGGAAGAAGCCGCCCGAGATGCTCGCGCACCATCCGCTTGGGAAAGTACCGTACATCGAAGACAGCGACGTCTGGCTGTTCGATTCGACCGTGATCAACGAGTACCTGGAAGATCGCTATCCGTCGCCGGCGCTACTGCCCAACGACGCGGTCGGGCGCGCAAGAGTGCGCGAACTCGAACAATTCGCCGACGAAGCGCTGCTCGGCGGTAACCTACCGCCGATCTGGATGCCGTACTGGAGTGAGCCCGCCAAGCGCGACACCGCCAGAATGGAAGCCGCGCGCGAGGGTCTGCGCTCGCGCGACCTTCCCTACCTCGAACGGGTGCTGTCCACGCCGCGCGGCGGCGACTACATATGCGGCGGCTTCACGCTCGCCGACATCTCAATGATGGTTCTCGCGATGGTGCTCGAGGTAGACGCGATGAATCTCGACGCGTTCCCGCGGGTCGGCGCCTATCTGAAGCTATTGCGAGAGCGGCCAAGCTATCGCGCGATCAGTCCGCGCACCAAGGTCGCAGAGGCAAGCACGAGCGCCTAGCTTTCGACTGGAATTGTCAGTGTCGAGCCGGTGCGCAGCGCCTTCGCGTTCTTGATTCCGTTTTCCCGCATCAGGCGCTGCACACTGACGCCGTGTTCGCGCGCGATCTTTGCGAAGGTGTCGCCGCGCTTGACTGCGTACTCGCTGCCGGCCGGAAGGCTGGCAGGCGAGATGTACCTTAGATCGGGGAAGTACGCGTCCTCGTAGCGGTGTACCTGCAGCGCGGCGAGGAACTCGGCGTAATAGTTGCGCACCGCGAATCCAAAGCGCGGACCTTCGTAGCTCTCAACGACTTTGGCGTAGTCGTAATCGTATGCCGAAGCAGCGCGTGCCATTCCGCCTACACCGTAATTGTACGCGGTGATTGCCAGCGGCCAACTGCCGAGCCGCTCGTAGTTGTCGCGCAGATGCGCCGCTGCCGCCTTGGTCGCGCGCGCCGGATTCAGCCGATCGTCGCGGCCGCGGCTGATTTTCAGGTAGCGCCGTCCGGTGCCCTTGGTGAACTGCCAGATGCCGACCGCGCCCGCATGCGACCTTGCGCGGGGATGGAACCCCGATTCAATCTGCGCGAGAACCACCAGCTCGGGCGGAAGGCCCGCCGAGCGGAAGATCCGCTCCATGGTCGGACGGTACTGCCTGCTGCGAACCAGACCTTCGCGGAAACGCTCGCGAAGCCCCTGCTGAACCCGCAGGTTGTCGACTGCGTCGCGCAGCTCCGCGCGCGCGCCGCCCTTGAACATCTCCGCGACGAGGCGCTCCTCGTCCGTCGCGGGTTCGCGTCCCGACGCGGCCTTCTCGAGCATATGCGTCCATTTGCTCTTGAGATAACTGTTGGCCCACTCGACTTCGCGCCTGGAAGGCTCGCCGCTGCCAGCTATGCTGTGCACCTGGTACACGCGGGAGACGTCGCGCCGATCGATAAGAATGAAGTCGCGGCGCGAGTACGCCGTGAAGACGTCAACCCAGAATTGTACGTTTGGCTCGATTACCGCGGGTCGGGGAAATGCCACCTGCGTCTCGGCGTGCGCCGTCGCGATACTCGCCAACGCCGCCGCCACCACGGCCGCCAATCCGAGCACTACCGCTGCTGATCCACTCCGCCTCATCCGTCCACCACCCACAGCTGTTGCCTCCCGACTCCGAACCCCCGGGGCGGCGCAGAACGCGCCGCTCAAGTTGCGTGGAATAGATATCGAATACGCGCCCAAGCTCTGATAGTCAACAAATCCGACAGAATGGACATGATGAAATCGCCAGATAGCAGGGCCCGATCCGGGTGGCCTGCGCAAGTATTGACGGTCGTGGCGGCGGTCGTCCTGCTTGCGCTCCTGCTGATCGCGTGCCGCGGTGGGACATCGCAACCCGCAGATTCGCATCGATTTCGAGTAGCGCTGCTGACGCCGGGACCGGTCAGCGACGCGGGCTGGAATGCGGCGGCGTTCGACGGTCTTGAGTTGATAAAGGACAAGCTCGGCGCTGAAACCGCGCTGGTGCAGACCACGTCGCCGGCGGATTTTGAGGACGCATTTCGGGACTTCGCATCGCGTGATTTCAACCTGATATTCGCGCACGGATTCGAGTACACCGACACCGCCCTCAAAGTCGCGAAGCTCTTCCCGGCGACGATGTTCGTCGTAACGTCGGGAGCAGCGTCGTCCGCCAACGTCGCGTCGATGACATTCAAAATCGAGGAAGCCGCATACGTCGAGGGGGTGCTCTCAGGCGCGCTTTCGAAGTCGGGCGTGGTCGGCGCGATTGGCGGAATCGAGCTGCCGTCGATCAGGCTCACATTCGACGGCTACCGCCGCGGCTTCCAATCGGTACAGCCGGCCGGGAAGTTGCTGGTGATTTTCACCGGCAGCTTCGAGGACGTCGGCGCGGCCAAAGAAGCCGCTCTCGCCGAAGTGCGGCAGGGCGCGGACTTGCTGATTCACAACGCCGACGCGGCTGGTCTCGGCGTGTTTCAGGCCGCGCAGCAGTCGGGCATCTATGCCTTCGGCGCCAACCGGAACCAAAACGACGTCGCGCCCGATGCGGTGCTCGCGAGCGCCGTAACCGATATTCCGGGCGCTTTCCTGCGCGTCGCGACCGACGTGGAGCAGCACCGTTTCAAGCCCGCGATGATCGAGTACGGAATGCGCGACGGCATGGTGAAGGTGGTTTACAACCCGCGCCTCGTTGCGCGAATCCCCAAGGACGCGCTCGCCAAGGCCGAGGAAGCGCAACGCGAGATCGTCGCGGGGAATATCGCGCTGCCAACGCTTTCCTCAGCCAAGTAGCAGCGCCGAGTTCGTGGCGAATCGGCCCGCTTGACATGAGCGGGGGTCGCAATTAGATTGAGAATCACTCTCAAATTCAAATGCGCCACCCCTTCAACACGCATCGACCGGCCAACCCATGATCCTTTGCCAGTGCTCCGGCGTTTCTGACGCCACCGTCGCCCGGCTCATCAAGGAAGGGGCCGGAACGGTCGGCGCCATCGCGCGTCGTTGCGGCGCGGGACGCTACTGCTCGCCCTGCCGCGCGGCGATCACCTCGATGCTTGGTCGCGTTTCGAGCCCGTCAAGGTATGATGACCGGCGCGGCGCCTCTTCGTGCGCGCAGTCGTGCCTCGATGGCAGCCTCTCAATCGCGCCGCCAAGGAGCATCGATGGTGAAGGGCAACTCGAAGCTCATCGACTCCCTTAACGAGATCCTTACCCAGGAACTCACCGGCATTAACCAGTACTTCGTGCATTCCATGATGTGCGAGAACTGGGGCTACCAACGGCTCGCCTCCAAGATTCGCAAGGAATCGATGGGCGAGATGAAGCACGCTGAGGAGTTGGTCGAGCGCATCCTGCACCTGGGCGGCGTCCCCAACCTTCAACGTCTGGACAAGATCAAAGTCGGTGAGAAGGTGCCGGAGCAACTCAAGCTCGACATGGACCTCGAAGCCGCCGCGGTCGCGCGCCTCAACAAGGCGGTCGCGCTCGCGGTCGAGCACGGCGACAACGTCACCCGCGAGATGCTCGAGGGGATGCTCAAGTCAGAGGACGATCACCTGCACTGGCTCGAAACGCAACTCGAGCTTCTCAAGCAGGTTGGCGAGCACAACTACCTCGCCCAGCAGATTCGCGAAGAAGAGGACTGACGGCGGGACTTGATTCGCAACGCGCCGCGGCGGTCAGCGCATCGCGCTCGACGTTCGGTGCTTCGCGATGCTGGTGCCCGGCCATCGCGAGCGGGCCGCGTCGCCGCTGCCGGCGGAGCGTCCCCGTCCAGAGCCCGTGCTGCGGGCCGACGCGCTGCTCCTTGAATCAGACCGCTCGCGCGACGCTTTAGCGCCTTTCAAATTTGCGTGTTTCGGCCTTTAGCGGCTCCACGCTTCGCCACCTGAGCCGAAATCGCCGGGCACCATCTGCTCCGCAGTCTTGCCGATCTTTCGGGCGCCTGCTGCGGTGCCCTTCGAAGCGGCACCCACTGCCGTGCCGTACTCGACTATCGCCTGCGCGTCAGCGTCGCGCACCGAAAGCATCGCGAGAAAAATGACCGCCGATGCGGTGACGAACAGAAAGGATGCGGAAGCGGCCGATCGTATTGCGTGCCTTCGTCAGCGCCCACCCGAGATCACTTCAACGCCATCTGCTAGGGTTATTGCGTAGCTCCCAGCGTTTGCGCGACCTCCATTCCAGGCTGCTGCGAGTCGCATCGTTTGATCCTCTGTGCGCTCGGGCCGGCAAGTCGGAATCGGGCGCACCAAGCGGAAGGTCGATGTTCAAGCATCTGAGAGGGTCCGAACTCCGCAGGCTCGTTGCGCTGATGCGGTTTCCCGACGATCGTGTCCGTCGGGAGGAATTTGAGCACCGCAAGGCACACCTGCACTTTCGCAGCGCATTGTGGCTGAAACAGCATCCTGCCGACGCCAATCCTGACCGCATGACAGCTGCCGAGGTCGTCGAGCTTCTGCGAGCGGATAGACGGGCGGGTGCTCTTGTCCGCCTGAAGAAGATGGAGGAGCACTATGCTGACGTGGCTCGCCTGGACGCTACCGAAGTAGAGCGCAGATTATCAGCGGCTGCGCCACGCGATCCGGGTGTATCCCCCTACAAGCGCGCTCTTGTCCGCGGTGAGGATCCGCGACGACGGACCGCGCTGGAGATTCTCCGGCAAATTCCAATCGCGCGACGACGTCTCGAACAAGGGCAGGAGTCGTGGGAACTAGCCCAGATTGAGCGCCTGAATGCGCTCGCAAATGGCCTGTTGACGGCTCCCCACACGCGAAGGGGTCTCAACGTAGAGGCCGACAAGGTCCTATGGGTGGAAGGCCCCAACGACGTGCCTGTGTTCGGAGCCTGGCTTTCTAAGTGTCCTGAGCGCGGCAATCAGGTTCTGGCTATTCTGCCGTTAGCTGGGCACCAGTCGGCTAGCCACAATTTCGATCTTAAGCAGCTACTCAGTGTCAATTCCTGTTGTTTGATAATCTTGGACAGCGAGAGAACCAAACGGAGTGGAAGGCCGGAACTCGCAAGGTTGAAGGCAGCGCGTAAGATGAAGGCACACGACATTCCTCATCTCTTGACGGAACGACGCGCGACCGAAAATTACTACCCCAGCAAGGCGCTCGCGGTCGTTTGCAAAGGCGTGCCTACTAAGCTTGATCACTTTGCGGAGTTAAGTAAGCAGGTCCCGGAATTCTCGAAGAGAAGACATGGCGCCCTGGTCGCTCAGGCGATGGATTGGAGCGACATCGCGGACACGGACATCGGACGAGCGCTTTCAGATTTCCTGAAATGAATAAGCGCCAGCGCTCGTACACTGGGACTCTTCTGGAGGTCCGGGGCTTCCATTTCTTCTTGGAGTTGGTGGAGGAGTTCCCGACGCGGCCTTCAACGTACCGCCCAGGTCTTGCTACGTCACGTCGGATCGACTGATGTAGTGAACATCATGAGATTTGCGCCCCGACCGTTACGTCGGATCATGCGATAGGAGCTGGAAGTGGCCGCTAGGTTGGCACTGGATCGGTGCCAAAAACGTGCCGTTTGAACAGGGTGGGTGTTGCCGCAATCGTACGCAACCGCGTGTCGTCAGACTGCATCGATCTTCTCGGCCAGCGGATGGCTCTTCAAGGCCTCAAGAGCTGCATCAGTATCCGGGAAAAGATTGTAATTGGGAACGTTGCAAGCAACCTTACCAATCTCTCCCTCGTAGAACTCTCGCTCGCAAACAAAGCTGAGAAAATGAATGCGTTCTTGGATCAGTCGCGCCGCGGCGCGTCGGTTGTCAGGCTCAAATAGTCCTTGGACTAGGCGACCCGAAATCCGATGGAGCAGCGGTAACTGGTGTGGCCGAAAGAGCTGCGGCCCATAGGCAATTTCACAGTAGTCGCCGGAGTCACCGCCGTGGAGGAGGAAACCACGCATGTCGATCAATATCATGTGAATGGAATCGCCTACCGGTGGAAACTTCGTCGGCGCGCTTCCAGCCAGAACCTTCTCGCTGATTTTCCCCTGGGCTCTAATAATCTCCCCCGCTTCGCTGCGGTCTGGATCATCAGGCGTTGGCACCAGAAGCGCTTCGGAGAGCGGCCCTACTTTTCTGGTAGCTCGTCGTGTAGCTGCGCTTGTCCTAACGCTCACGAGTTCGATCAGCCAAGCGGGCGATGTATCAGTGCGAAAATCAACGCTAGAGTCTCCGATCCCTGTCCCATATTCGTAGGTAGCCGAGCTTCCTGCCAGGAACAGTTCATGCGTGTAGCGCACCTCGAACATAAGGGGCATATTTTCCTCTCGGATTCCGCCCGCATGCTCCAGGCGTGACAAAAGTGGTCTTGTCCAAGAGACGGCCGCGAGAGCTTCAAGCGCGCGCTTGGTGCGGTCAAACTCCCTGAGAGTGATTCGGTCCAGCAACATGAACACGACTGTAGCATCAGCGGGTGGCCTCGACACTCCGATTGGCCCGAAGCAACCAACCGGCAGCAGGTACCAACTGACGCCTAATCGATATACGAATGCGTGGTAGCTCGCCGCGGTCGCGCTCGCGGTCGAGCACGGCGACAACGTCACCCGCGAGATGCTCGAGGGGATGCTCAAGTCAGAGGACGATCACCTGCACTGGCTCGAAACGCAACTCGAGCTTCTCAAGCAGGTTGGCGAGCACAACTACCTCGCCCAGCAGATTCGCGAAGAAGAGTAGCGTGCGGCGGCGGCGCGAAGTTCGCGAGTCGCGCTAGCGCAGCGCATGCGGCGCGCGCAGGTTGGAGCGTTCGAGTCCTAGCAGGCCGTTGAAAAAGTCATTTTCAACAGCCTGCTCCCTCTCTCTCGCGCGTCTCCCCCAGAGGGGAGCTTTGCATAACCGACGACCTAACCCCTGGCCCCTTCCCTAAAGGGAAGGGGAACCGGGAAAGGGAAGGGGGAGAAGATTAGGAAGGCAGCCGACTTTCACGCAGGGTGTTGAGGGCCAAGTCGATGCCGGCTTGGAACTCGAGGCTTTTCTCAACACCCTGCTAGTACTTCGAGAGGCTGGTCCCGGGCCATCGCGCCGCACCCGAAGCGCTCGGGTTTGCGGAGCGCGCGTTGCCGGATCGGCGCGGGCGAGACGATCTTTGCGCTGATCTCTTGTTGCGGCCGGAGCCTTTGCTGGGCTCGGCGCGCCGGTACCCGCCCGCGGCCGCTTCGCCGCTACGCTTCATCGAATCCGCAGTTGCCTGGCCGATACTCTTTGCGCCCTGCGCCGCTGAGCTTGCGCCGCCGGTGGTCGTGCCGTACTCGACCGCGGCCTGCGCATGGGCGCGCGGCGTAAATCCGCAGATCACTATGGCCGAAACTGCCAGCACCACCAGGCCCATCACGACTGATTTCATTCTCCGCTCCGCACAAAGCGCGACGACTTGATATAGAAGCCTAGACGCGGTTTGCCGGTGCATTCAAGTGGCACCATCGCGAAGTGACAAAACCGCGCGCAATGCGGGGGATTAATCGCAACTCCGCCCCGGCAAATTAAGTGCCGATTCTGCGCGCACCTGCTTGAGCGCGCTTCGCCGCGGCGGATAGTCTCAGGCATCGCAACCCACGACGAAATCGTCATCGCGCCGGTGCGCCGTTCGCTCGACGCGACGGTCGAAGTCCCCGGCTCCAAGAGCATCACCAATCGTGCGTTGTTGCTCGCCGCGCTCGCATCGGGACGCTCGATCATCGAGCGCGCGCTGATGAGCGACGACACTCGCCACATGAGTGAGGTGCTGAGCGCGCTCGGATTTAACATCGAGACCGACCAGTCCGCGCAACGCATCACGGTTGACGGCCTCGGTGGCCGCATTCCGTCGTCGGGCGCTGAGTTGTACGTCGGAGGCGCCGGCACCGCAATGAGATTCATCGCGGGAGTGCTCACGCTCTCGCGCGGTCGTTTTCGGATGGACGGGAACGAGCAGATGCGCCGGCGTCCGGTCGGACCGCTGCTCGACGCACTTCAGCGCCTCGGCGCGAGCATCTACAGCGAACGCGAGAACGGCTGCCCGCCGGTGATCGTTGACACCACCCGCGGCGTGTTCGAGGGCGGCGAGACGACGATCGATGCGCGGGTATCGTCGCAATTCGTCTCCGCGCTACTGATGCCCGCGCCGCTATGGCCGCGCGGCGTCACGCTGCACGTCCATGGCGACACCGCGCGTCCGTTCATCGACATGACGCTGAAGCTGATGTCGGTGTGGGGCGTCACGAGCAGAACCGAGGAGCATTCGATCATCGTGCGCGGCGGGCAAAGTTACCGCGCGCAGTGCTACGTGGTGGAACCCGACGCATCCAGCGCTAACTATTTCGCCGCCGCGGCGGCGCTGATCGGCGGCCGCGTACGCATCAAAGGTATCGCGCCCGACTCGGTACAGGGCGACATCGGTTTCCTTTCGCTGCTCGCGCGGATGGGCGCCGCGGTGGTTTGGCGCGACGGCGGCGTTGAAGTGACCGGCACCGGCAAGCTCGCCGGCATCGACGTTGAGATGACCGCGATGCCCGACATGGTCGCGACGCTCGCCGCGCTCGCTCCGTTCGCACTTTCGATGACCAGGATCCGCGGCGTCGGTTTCATCCGCCATCACGAAAGCGACCGCATCAAGGCAATCGCGACCGAACTCAAACGCCTCGGCGCGACGGTGCGTCAAACCGACGATGGCCTTGAGATCGAACCGTCGAAGCTCACGTCCGCGGCAATCGAAACGTACGACGACCATCGCATCGCGATGTCGTTCGCATTGACGGGTCTCAAGTTGGCGGGGGTCCGAATCAAGAACCCCGGTTGCGTGGCTAAGACTTTTCCGAAGTTCTTCGAGAAACTCGCGTCGCTATAGGCCGCGCGCCATGCCTCGCCGCCGCGCGGTCCGCGCCTCTCCCGTTACTTCACGGGGGAGAGGGCGCCGGCTGCCGAGCTGCGAGTACGATGCGAATGATAACTACACTCGGCCAACGGGAACGATGCACCACGCCGGCGCGGTACTCATCGCACCGCCGGCATGGAATGCCGCGAGGTCACCGGCGGGCGAGGGTGCCGCTCTGCGCGAGGCGACCAAGAACCATGCTGATCTAGCAGGCTGCGGGGAAAGGCTTCGCAGCCTGCTCCCTCTCTCTTATCTCCCCCTGGTCAGGGGGAGAAGATTGAGGAAGGAAGCCCGATCCTTCGCCCATGGCTCAGGACAAGGTTTTCATGCAGGGTGCTAGCGTGGTTGCTGACCGCATCGCACCTTGGATCGCTTTTTCCGCACCCTGCTAGTGCTGCGCGACGCGGAGCGATGCTGCCTGCTTGCGTGCACGTGCGAGCTGTAGCGCGTGCTCGGCGGCGGGATATTCCGCATCGTAAAAGCTGGTCGATCCGAACTTCGATTCCGCCCCTTGAACATCCGCATCGACTGCCGCGCGATCCAGCCCCTCGGGAGACTCGGCGCCGTCCGCGAGCATCGTCATCGCGCCGTCCTTGACCTCAGCGAGCCCGCCGGTGACTACGTAGTTTTCCAGCGCGCCGTCGCCGCGGCGAATCACGACCACACCGGGTACCAATGACGTGATGAAGTCGGTGTGCTGTGGCAGCACGCCGAACTCGCCGAGCGGTCCGTACGCCGTCACCTGTTCGACCGAGCCGTTGAATACTGCGCCGGTGGGCGTGACGAGCTGGAACTGGAACGTCAATGCCATCGCGCCGCGCCGCCGCTAACGCGCCTCGCCACGCGCGAGCCGTTCCGCCTTCGCGCGCGCATCGTCGATCGTCCCGACCAGGTAGAACGCCTGCTCGGGCAGGTCGTCGCACTTGCCTTCGAGGATCTCCTTGAAGCCGCGCACCGTTTCCTTGCGCGGAACGTAGGTGCCGGGCACGTTGGTGAACACCTCAGCTACGAACATCGCCTGCGACAGGTACCGTTCGATGCGCCGCGCGCGTGCGACCACCAGTTTGTCCTCGGCGGAAAGCTCCTCCATTCCGAGGATCGCGATGATGTCCTGCAAATCCTTGTAGCGCTGCAAGGTGGCCTGCACGCCGCGCGCGATCTGGTAGTGCTCATCGCCGACGATGCGAGGGTCGAGCAGGCGCGAGGTCGATGCGAGCGGATCGACCGCCGGGAAAATCGCCTTCTCGAAAATCTTGCGCTCGAGCACCGTCGCGCAATCGAGATGCGTAAACGTCGAAGCCGGCGCCGGGTCAGTGTAGTCGTCGGCGGGGACGAAGATCGCCTGCACCGACGTGATCGCGCCCTTGCGCGTGGAGGTAATGCGCTCCTCCAGCTCGCCCAAGTCGGTGCCCAGCGTGGGCTGATATCCTACTGCGCTCGGCATGCGTCCCAGCAGCGCCGACACTTCCGAATTCGCCTGGATGAAACGGAAGATGTTGTCGATGAAAAACAGTACGTCCTTGCCCTCTTCATCGCGGAAGTACTCGGCCACCGTGACGCCGGTCAGCGCGACGCGCGCGCGCGCGCCGGGCGGCTCGTTCATCTGGCCGTACACGAGCGCGGTCTTCGCGAGCACGCCGGATTCCTTCAAATCGATGTAAAGATCGTTGCCCTCGCGCGAGCGCTCGCCGACACCTGCGAACACCGACACGCCGCCGTGCTGCTTCGCGACGTTGTTGATCAGCTCCATGATCATGACGGTCTTGCCAACGCCGGCGCCGCCGAACAATCCAATCTTTCCGCCGCGCACGTACGGACAAATCAGATCGACGACCTTGATTCCGGTCTCGAGGATTTCCTCCTCGGTACCCTGCTCGGCGAACTCGGGCGCGTCGCGATGAATCGGCCGGAATTTGTCCGACACGATCGGGCCAGCCTCATCCACCGGCTCGCCCGTCACATTCATCAGCCGCCCCAAAGTGACCGGGCCGACCGGCACCGTGATCGGATTTCCAGTGTTGACCACCTCGGCGCCGCGAACCAGCCCGTCGGTGGTATCCATCGAAATGCACCTGACGGTATTCTCGCCCAGGTGCTGCGCGACTTCGAGTACGAGGTTCAGCGGTTTTTCGCTGATGGTGGTGTTGGTGACCTTGAGCGCGGTGAGAATGGGAGGCAGCGAACCGTTGCGGAACTCCACGTCAACCACGTTGCCGAGCACTTGGCTTACATGTCCGGGCGAAAGCTCACTCATGGTGCAATCTTTCCTCGCCTGTCATTTCAATTGCTACGCGCTAGCCGCGCAACGCCTCGGAACCGCCCACGATATCCATCAACTCGCGGGTGATTTGAGCCTGCCGCGCGCGGTTCATTTCGAGCGTCAGCGACTGAATCATTTTTTGCGCGTTGGTGGTCGCGTTGTCCATCGCGGTCATGCGCGCGCCCTGTTCCGACGCCTCGGCCTCCAGCAGCGCGTGATAAACCGCCATTTCTGTGTAGGTGCGCAAAACTACCGGCACCAGATCGTCACGGTTGGGTTCGAACAGGTAGTTCGCCGGCTGCTTGTCAGCGGCGTCCGCGGCTTCGATCGGCAAGAGCTTCTCGTAGGTCGGATGCTGCGTGAGCGCCGAGACGAAGCGACTGTAAACGATACCGATCTCGCTGGCCTCGCCGCTTCGGAAGTCGGAGAGAAGCCGCTGCGCAATATCGCGCGCGAGTCCGATGGACGCGAGCTTGGGGCGGAAATCCATGCGCTGGCCCGCCAGCGCGATTTGATACCGGCGGTAGTGATCGACCGCCTTCTTTCCGACCGCGAACAGGCGCGGCTCAATCCCTTGCTCGCGCACGCGCTGGGACACCGCCTGTGCATTGTTCAGAACGTTCGTGTTGTAGCTGCCGCATTGGCCGCGATCCGCCGCGACCACCACGATCAACGCGGCACGCCGCGCGCCCTCGGGCGCAGCGATTTGCTGCGATGCGAGTACGGAGTCGGCCACCCGCGTGAGCGCCTCGCCGTACGGCCGCGCATTCATCAGCGCGTCCTGCGCGCGGCGCAGCCTGGCCGCCGCGACCAGCTTCATCGCGCGCGTAATTTGCTGCGTCGATTTGGTGGACGCGATCCTGCGCCGGATCGCCTTGAGACTCGCCATGGTTCAGTCGAATGCTGGTGCCGCGACCACTGCTATGCGGCGCGCGCACCGTCCTGCTTGCGGTGTTCCGCGAGGAACTCCTCGAGATACCTGTCGAGCGCGGCGGTTATCTTGTTGCGTAGTTCATCCGTCAACTCGCGCTTGGTGCGCACCTCGTCGAGCAGGTCCGCGTGGCGCACATCCAGATAGTCGTAGAGGCCGCGCTCGAACGGCCTGATCTGCTCGACCGAGAGCTTGTCGAAATAGCCCTGGTTGCCGGCGAAGATGATCATCACCTGCTTCTCAATCGGAATTGGTGAGTATTGCTCCTGCTTGAGCATTTCCGTGAGCCGTGCGCCGCGGCTGAGCAGCCGCTGGCTCGACGCGTCCAAGTCCGACGCGAATTGCGCGAATGCCGCCATCTCGCGGTATTGCGCAAGGTCGAGTTTCAGCGTGCCTCCCACTTGGCGCATCGCACGAATTGACGCCGAGAATCCCACCCGCGACACCGAAAGTCCGACGTTGACGGCGGGGCGTACGTTCGAGTTGAACAGGTCGGTGTCGAGCATGATCTGACCGTCGGTGATCGACCAGACGTTGGTTGGGATGTATGACGCAACGTCGCCTGCCTGCGTCTCGATGATCGGAAGCGCCGTCAGCGAACCGCCACCCATTTCCTGGTTGAGCTTCGCCGCGCGCTCCAGAAGCCGCGAGTGAAGATAGAAGACGTCGCCCGGGTACGCCTCGCGTCCCGGCGGGCGGCGAAGCAGCAGCGAGAGTTGCCGGTACGACTGCGCATGCTTGGTGAGATCATCGTAGATGACCAGCGCGTGACGACTAGAGTCGCGGAAGTACTCCGCCATCGTGCATCCGCTGTACGGCGCGATGAATTGCAGCGGAGCGGATTCCGACGCGGTCGCCGCGATGACGGTGGTGTAGTCCATCGCACCGTAGCGCCGCAGCCTCTCGACCAGCTGCGCGACCGTGGAGCGTTTCTGCCCGACCGCGATGTAAAAGCACTGCACATTCTGACCGCGCTGATTGATGATCGTGTCGATCGCAATCGCGGTCTTCCCGGTCTGCCGGTCTCCGATGATCAGTTCGCGCTGGCCGCGCCCTATCTGCGTGGTTGAGTCGATAACCTTGATACCGGTTTGAAGCGGCTCCTTGACGGGCTGGCGGCGAATGATACCGGGCGCCTTTATCTCAATTCGGCGCGTCTGGGTCGATTTGATCGGTCCCTTCTCGTCGATCGGCTGTCCGAGCGCGTTGACCACGCGGCCCAACAGCGCCTCGCCGACCGGCACCTCGGCGATTCTGCCGGTGCGCTTAACCTCGTCACCCTCGCCAATCGCCTGCGGATCGCCGAACAACACCGCGCCGACGTTGTCCTCTTCGAGGTTCAGCACCATCCCGAAGACTTGATGGGGAAATTCGAGCAACTCGCCCTGCGCCGCATTCTGCAATCCGTAGATGCGCGCGATGCCGTCGCCGCATGAAAGCACGCGTCCGGTTTCGCGCACCGATATGCTGCCCTCGAATCCCTTGATCTCGTTCTTCAGGATTTCGCTGATTTCGGACGGTCTGATTTCCGCCATAACCTCGAACTCCGCCGGCTAACCCGCAAGCCTGCGCTGCGCCTGTGCGAGTCTGTGCGCGAGACTTCCGTCGTAGGTCTTTCCTTCCAGCTCCGCGACCACCCCGCCAATCAACGACGTATCGACGTTGACGGTGGGAATAATCTGTTTGCGCGCGATCGACGCCAGTCCCGCGACGACGCGCTGTATCTGCGCATCGGAGGGCGGCGCCGCGAACGTCAGCGATGCGCGCGCACGCCCCAGCAACTGATCGACCAGGTCCTGGTACGCGTCCGAAATCGCCGCCATTTCCGAGATGCGTCCGTGACGCGCGACCACTACCGCCAGCGATCGCAATGGGAAGCTCAGTTCAAGCCGCTCCGCGATCTTCGCCATCGCCTGCTGGCGCGACTCCAGCGAAAGTTGCGGTGACGCGAGCCGTTCGCGCAACTCCGGCGACTCGACCATCGCAGCGAATTTCTTCAATTCTTCGCCCCACTGCTCGGCTTGCGACCGCCCGGCAAGCTCGAGCAACGCGCGTGCGTAGCGCCTTGCTACCCGCGTCCCCCTCATTGACTGCTCTCCTGTCCGAGGCGATCGACAAACCCGTCGATGAGCCGCACCTGATCGTATGGCTGGAAGCTTCGTGCGATCAGTTCACGCGCCAGCGCGGCGGAAGTCGCCGCGAGCTGCTCGCGAAGCCGCCGCTGCGCCGCCTCCGCGAGTGCTGCCGCGGCTTGCTCCGCGTCGGTGCGGATTCGTGCTGCACCTGAGCGCGCACCGTCCGCAATCTGGCGAACCTGGTGGACGGTTTCAGCATCGAGATCCGCGACGAGCCGTCTCAGTTCCGCATCGAGCGATGCGACGCGCTCACGCGCTTGGGCAGACAGCCGTTCGGCCTCCGAAAAGGCGCTCTGCGCGCGCCCGATCGTATCGCGAATCGCACCGGCCTGATCGCGAATGAAGCTCGCGACCAGCGGCCGCGCGAAATAGATCACTAAGCCTACGAAGATGGTGAAATTGATCGCGAAGAACGCCAGGCTCGACCAATCGACGCCGTGATGCTCGCCGTCGGCGCCCGACGCCCACGCGTTCGCGCACCAAAGCGCGACGACCGCCGCCGCCGTTATGACCGACCGTAGTCTCACCTGTCAGATGCTTCAGCTCGAACCGCGGCCCACATCGAGCCGGCGCCCGAGCACGCGCTCAGCCAGTTCAGCGGCAAGCGAACGGCCCGTGCGTTCCAGTTCGCCCTGTGCCGCCCTAAGCTCATCTTCTACTGTGGCCCTCGCCCGTTCGAGCAACTCGTGCGCCTCCGCCTTGGCCTTCTCCACGATTTCGGCGGCTTCGCCCTCGACGCGCCGGCGCTCTGCATCGCGCTTTGCGAGCGCCTCCCGGCGCACCTGCGCGAGCCTGCGCTCGCGCTCCTCGTCGGCCGCCCTGGCCTCCTTCAGTAGTTGCTCGGTGCGGGCACCCAGATCCTTGAGCCTGCGTTCGCGCTCGGAAAGCAGGTTGAGGAATGGGCGGAAAAACAGTCGGCTGAATATAAACCAGAAAATGAGAAACGAAACAATCAGCGCAAAGAAGGTTCCCCAGTTGGGCGGAATGTGCATTTTACGGCCTCTCCCCCAAGGGGTTTAACACAAGCCGAAGCGTCGTGGGAGATGCGGACGAACGTGCTCTGCGCGCGCTAAACCATCAGGCTTGCTTATGCACCGCCGCCTGCGCGAGCCGCTCCTCCTTGGGGAAAACCGTTATCTTGCTGTCGTGCGCGCTCTCGGGCTGCATCGAGCAGTGACCCTCGAACAGCGCGCCCTCGTGAATCACCAGCACCGGTGCGGCGAGGTTGCCGAGCACCCGCGCCGCCGGACGAATCTCGATGCGTTGCGATGCGGAGATGTCGCCGCTCACCTTGCCAGCGACGGTCACCGATGCCGCCTTGATCTGCGCGGTCACCACCGCGGTCTCACCGATCGTGAGGTTGTCCTTCGCGTTGATTTCGCCGTCGACCTGTCCGTCGATGCGAGCGGGGCCGTCGAACGAAATCTTTCCGTTGATCTTCGAGCCCTTGTCGAGATAGGCGCGCCCCTCGGGGCTCGCGGCGGGCGCCAGCGGCCGCGTCACCGGCGCTCGTTCGTTGTTGCCCATCTCAACCGGGCCACCGGGACGGGTCGGCGCGCCGATCACTTGTTCAGGCTTGTTCACCTTCTCCGTTTCCTTGCCGAAAAGCGCCATGCCGATTCCTCCCTGCGAACTCCACGGAACCTGCGAATCGAGTCTCGTTCGAGTTTAGGTCTCGCTTCCAGTCAATGCAATTGCGAGTGTCAAATTAGAGCCGCGTGGTGTCGATTACCGCTTCCCAGCTTGGACGATCATCGCATCGCGAAATTCACTGAAACATCGCGAACGCGCGTAGCATCGCTCCCTGTCGCACACTTCGCTTCGATTCGGCTTTAACGAGTTGGCATGCGAGGTGTGCGTTTGTAGCATGAAGCAGGACACCGCCGGTTAGGCAGCGCGTAACCGCTGCGGCGCCTTGGTCAGTTTTTGCACGCGCCAATCGCAGAAGGAGAAAACCGCTATGGCGTCGATTCCGGACAAGTTTCAGGATCTGTTCGCCCCCGACAAGAAGTCGTTCGCGTTCATCGCGACCGTGATGCCCGACGGGTCGCCGCAGGTGACGCCGGTTTGGTTCGACTACGTTGGCGGGAAGATTCGCGTCAACACTGCACGCGGCCGCGTCAAGGCGAAAAACATGGCTGAGGGCAAGCGCGTCGCGTTGGCGATCCTGGATCCGGAAAATCCCTATCGGTACATCCAGGTTCGCGGGCCTGTCGTGCGGGTCACCGAAAAAGACGCGGACGCGCACATCGACTCGCTAGCGAAGAAATACATGGGCCGCGATCGCTACCCGTTTCATCAGCCCGGCGTGGTGCGCGTGATCTACGAAATTGAACCGGCATCCGTGCAGGTAATGGGCTAGCGTCGAACCGCGCGGGAGTGCGCGCGTTGTGCCGCAGTTGCACGATGACCTAAGATCATTCGCCGCACCGATGAATGCCGAGAACGCAAGCGCGCCCAAGGTCTATCTCGAGACCTACGGCTGCCAGATGAATATCGCAGACAGTGAAACCGTGCGCGCGATCCTGCGCCGCGCCGGGTATGCGGCGGCCGAACGGCCCGAAGACGCCGACGCGATCCTCATCAACACGTGCGCGATTCGTGAGCGCGCCGAGGAGCGCGTGCTCGGGCGGCTCGGCGATCTCGCACGCCTGAAGCATCGGCGTCCCGAAGTGAAGCTGGGATTGCTCGGATGCATGGCGCAGCACAATCGCGCCGCACTGATCGAGCAGGCTCCCTACCTCGACATTGTCGCCGGCCCCGACTCATATCGGCGGTTGCCGGAAATGCTCGGCCGCGCGGGCTTCGACCCCGCAGTGGACGTCCGCCTGGACCGCGACGAAACCTACGCTGACATCGCGCCCGACCACTCGGGCAGCGTGCGCGCGTACGTTACCGTGATGCGCGGATGCGACAAGTTCTGCGCTTTCTGCGTCGTGCCGTACGTGCGCGGACGCGAGCGATCACTCGCGCCCACCGATATCATTGCGCAAGTGCGCGAGCTGGCCGGTCGCGGCGTCAAGGAAGTCGTCCTGCTCGGCCAGACCGTCAACGCCTACCGCTTCGGCGGGATAGGCTTCGGCGCGCTGCTTCAATCGGTTGGGCGCATCGACGGCATCGAGCGCATCCGTTTCACCTCGCCGCATCCCGCCGACATGACGCAGGATGTGATCGATGCGGTGGCATCAGAGCCCAAGGTGCAGCCGTACCTGCATCTACCCGTGCAATCAGGCTCCGACCGCGTGCTCCATGCGATGGATCGCGGTTACACCGTCGCCGAATATCTCGATCTCGTCGCGAGGGTTCGGCGTGCGATCCCCTGTCTCGCGCTATCGACCGACATCATCGTCGGATTTCACGGCGAGGGCGAAAGCGATTTCGAGGCGACGCTCGAATTGATGCGCACGGTCGGCTACGACTCGGCGTTCACGTTCAAATACTCGCTTCGCGAGCACACCCGCGCCTTCAAGCTCGGCGATACGGTGGACGACGATGCGAAGGCGCGGCGCTTGGCGGCGGTGATTGCGCTTCAGGAGCGCATGTCACTCGAGTGCAACCGCGCGCTGATCGGGCAGCGTTTCCCGGTGCTCGTCGAGGGCTCCGCGCGGCGCGGCGAGCGAATGCTCGCGGGCAAGACGCCGCAGTTCAAGACCGCGGTGTTCCCTGCTGCACCCGGAATCATCGTCGGCGACACTGCCCTGGTGCGCGTGGAATCCGCGACCGCCCACTCGCTCAGCTGCTCACTCACCTGACGTACACAGGGTTCGAATATATCCACGGCAGCCCCGACCGGTACGCCTCGACGCGATAGGCTCCGGGAACGCTCGGCGCGAATTCTATCTGAGTCGCATTTTCCACCGACGCTACCTCGACGCCATTGGCGAGCATTACGATTCGTTCTGCCGCATCATGCAATTCGGCGCGCAGCGCAACGCCCGGAGCAAGGTCCACTTCCTCACCCATCATCGCGCGCTCTTGTGCGCGCTGCGCATAGAAACCGAAGTTGGGCACGTAGCCCAGGATGTCGAAGCTGACATATGAATGTCCGCGCTTGAGAGCTTCGACCACCGGGCCGATTTGCCGCTCGCGCGCCAGAACATGAGTCGTGAATACAAGCATTCGCTGAGCCGGAGTGCCGACTTTCGCGCCAAGCACGCTCATCTCGCGCGCGGCGCCCATTCCCGCAAGCAGCGTCACGTGAGCGCCGGCAGCCATGCGATCGTACGCGGAAATGTCGGGGACCGGCCGCACGTCAAATCTCTTGAAGAATCGGTCGGCGCCAAGGAACAGCGCGCTCACGTATCGCGACGATTCGCTTCGTTCGCTCCACTGCGCACCGAGGTTGTAGACCTCCATCGCGTCGGCGAGCGCGTAGTCGGCCGCCGACTCGAATCGCGATGCGCCCGCAACCCCCGCTATACCGCCCTGGTCGCGAATCGCAGCGATTAGGTCCGTAGTGCCGAGCTTCGGAGCGATCGGCGCGGTGAGGTTGAACCCCAACACTTCGCCACCGCCCGAGCCCGCCGCGAAGGAGGCACCTGCGATGAACAGGATTTGGTTGGTGAACCCGCTTGCGCCATAGTCCGCGTTGGAGTCGGCCCGGTCGGCGACAAACATGAAATCGATCTGCGACTTGAGCGCCAGATCCGCTGCCTCGACCTCGCTGATTCCGCTC
This sequence comes from uncultured Binatia bacterium (SeqCode), assembly GCA_964429575.1. Classification (GTDB taxonomy): domain Bacteria; phylum Desulfobacterota; class Binatia; order Binatales; family Binataceae; genus CAYSCX01. The sequence goes on from CAYSCX010000006.1 coordinate 86,691, forward strand.
GCGCGCAGGCGGAAATCCACGACACCGCGATAATCGCGCAGACCCGGAATTCCGCGCGCCGGCATGATGAATCGCGCAGGTGGAAGTTGTGTGCTCGGCAGCGGCGCGGCGCACCCGGCCACAAGGGCAGCAGCGGCAATCGCCAGCGCCAGCACCCATCGCGTCGTGCGCACCGCAGCAAGCGTCATTAGATGAGCGAGCGTCCCTGGGCGCCATCAACCGGGATGCAAGCGCCGGTGATCCAGCTCGCGCGCGGCGATGCGAGCATCACCGCCGCGTACGCGACCTCCTCGGGACGACCCAGACGTCCGGCGGGGAGCTCGTGACTGACGAAGTCGCGCTCGAACGCGGGATTCTCCTTGAAACGGCGTTCCCAACTGCCGCCCGGATATAGGATCGAGCCCGGCGCGATCGAATTGACCCGGATGTTCTTCGGTGCAAGCTCGCGCGCGAGCATCTTGGTCGCCGAGATCATCGCGGCCTTCGACGCGTTGTACGTCAGCAGGCCGCCCGCCTCGCGTCCCCAAATCGAGGCAATATTGATGATCGATCCGCCGCCGCGCTTTTCCATGTGCGGTGCGCACAGCCGCGCCAAGCGCACTGCTGCGAAGGTGTTCAGTTCGAACATCGCGCGCCATTCGTCGTCACTGGTCTCCGCGAGTCCGCCCGGCTTCGCCGCACCGGCATTGTTGACAAGGATGTCGATGCCGCCGTGCTCATGCACGACTGCGTCGACGAATCGATCCATGTCCGATGGGTTCGTTACGTCACCGACGAATCCTCCGCCTCCTCTCGCGCCGTGGCTGGTGGTGATGCCGTGAGTTACTCCGCCAACCGCCATCACCGCCTGCGCCGTTCTCGCGCAGATCATCACCGTCGCCCCTTCCTCGGCGAGCGCTTCGGCCATCGCGCGGCCGAGCCCGCGGCTTGCGCCGGTCACCAACGCGACTTTCCCTTTTAGTCCGAGATCCATTTGCAGCTCCTGGACTCGTTCGCCGAGTCAATGATCGGTCGTGCGGCCAGATCGCAGACTTATCATTATCAGAGCGCGATTCGACGCTTGAAGAAGAGACCGCGCACGCGCGCTCGTTGAAGACCGCGTAGTTGACTCTGTCGGAATGCGGCCCTAAGCTCACTGAGCCGAAGGGTGGACTGACACAAAACGATGGAAATCAGGGTCGAAGGCTCCTTGGATCAGGCGATGCGCGTGCTCAAGCGCAAGCTCGCCAAAGAAGGCGTGTTCAAGGAGATGAAGAAGCGGGCGTATTACGAAAAGCCCAGTGTCCGCCGCAAGCGCAAACGCTCCGAGGCACAGCGCCGCCGCCGCAAAGAGCAGCGCCGCCGCAGAGCGTCGTCGCTCTAGCTCCTGCTCGAAATAGGCCTTTGAATCTCGCCCGACCCGCGGCAGTGCGGGCGTGGTTGCAGAACCGCACTTTGCAGCCGCGAGTGAGCTTGCAAGATCTCGCGAGTCTCTGTCAGCGCCCCGGAGGGGGTAGCGGCCGCCAGCTGAACACCACCTGCTGGTTCGCGACGTAGCAATCCAGCTCGAAGTGGTCGAGTTGCGCCGCAGCGCGTTCGCGCCTGAAACGCTCGACCGCGCGATGCAGCGTGTCGGCGAGCGGGTCTCGCGAGCCGTCATGACGCGACGCCTCGACCTCCGCGCCCAGATGGACCGCCAGGCAATTGCGGCCGCAGTGCTGCTCGAGCGGACCCGCGTCGACGCAAGCACAGCGCAGGCACAACACCACGGGCCCGCGGATTTCCGATTCAAGGTTGAAGAACTCGCGCTCGAGACGCTCGAGCGAAATCGCGCACTCCGACCACGCCTCGCGCGCCCGCACCGCGGAAAAGCGCCGTATCGCGCGCGCCAACTCGCGCATCACCGTCTCGGTCGAGCGATCGCCGAGCGCGACGATCGCATCCTCCTCGACGCGCACCTGCGGACCGAGTTGTCGCGAGAGAAAACTCCGGAGATTGAGCGGAAGCTTGCTGCCGAGATGAAGCCGCACCGGCCCGCCGTGCGCCGGCTCCGGCGCGAACCAGCGCTGGCGAGGCGGTCCTACTCGCGACGCGATCAGCGGCGACAGCGACGCGAGCCGCTCCAACGGCGACGACACAGAATATGTGAGACGTGAGACGTGAGCGCTTCTACGGACCAGGCGACCGTTTCGCACTGGCTCAACCTCCGCATCTGCAGGGATTTGGAGTTGCTCTCGAAGCCGGCGCCACGGCATCGCGGTCACCCCGCGCGAGCGCCAACCGTGAATCGGAACTTCCGAATGATGCGCGGGAGAAATTGCGCGCGGTGCGAGGCGGCCTGGCGGTCGTCTCAGGGCTCGATATTCGGCTCGCGCCGAAACCTGTCTGGGCCATGCGCAGAGGCTCTCTTCACTGGCCCACCAGCCCGCTCAGTCGAGACCCCTCAGCGCACCCGCTCCCCGCAACTACCAAGCAGCGGCTCGATGGAAAAGCGCACGCTTCCAGCCCGCCCGGTCCCACGCCTGCGGTTCTATGAAGTCGTGCGGCGTTAACCCAGCCTGCGGCACTCAGTCCGCGTCAGACCGCATCTTAATTAGCGCGAGAGCCGGGGTGGAGCAACACACCGATCAAAGGAACGATCGATTAGTTGCGGCGTTGAGGCTTGACAATCGATGGATCGCGTGTTCCAAGATTCGGCGGCGCACTCGGTCCCAGGCGGACGAGCGCGAGGTGAGCGTCATGCAATTCAGCCCGATCTTTCACACTCAAATCTGCGAACGGCTCGGAATCCGATACCCGGTCTTTCAAGCGGGCATGGGCTTCGTCGCGCATGCGGAGCTCGCCGCGGCGGTCTCCAACGCGGGCGGGCTCGGATGCATCGGCTCGGGCTCGATGTCCCCGCGCACCCTGCGCGAACAAATCCACGTCTGCCGCTCGCTGACCGACCGGCCGTTCGGCGTGGACATCCTGTTCGCCGAGATCAAGGCCGACAAGAACGATGCGCACGTGGTACGCTACTCGTCCACCGTACAGAAGCTCATCGACATCACCTTCGAAGAAGACATTCGCGTCATCGTGTCGGGACTTGGCAATCCCGCCGGCATTGTCAAGGACGCTCACCACAAGGGCGTGGTGGTGATGTCGCTTTGCGGCAACGTCAAACAGGCGCGCCGTCTGGAAGCGTCGGGCGTGGACGTTATCATCGCGCAAGGGCACGAGGCGGGCGGACACACCGGCCGCATCGGCACCATGACACTGGTGCCGCAGATCATCGATGCGGTTCGCACACCGGTGCTCGCCGCTGGTGGACTCGCCGATGGGCGCGGCCTGCTCGCCGCGCTTGCGCTTGGCGCCGAGGGCGTCTGGATGGGCAGCCGCTTCGTCGCATCGGTCGAGGCGTTCGCGCACGTGAACTACAAGAACAAGATCATCGAGATCGACGAGGAAGGCACCACCATCACGCGCTGCCACTCCGGCAAGCCGTGCCGGCTCATCCGCAACAAGTTCACCGATTCGTGGATCGGCCGCGAGAAGGAAATCGAGCCGTTCCCGCTGCAGTCGATGAAGGTCGGGTTCCCGCTCGCGGAGGTAGCGCGCTACGAAGGCAAGATCGACGATGGCGGCCTCGCCTGCGGGCAAAGCGCGGGACTAATCACTTCGATCAAGCCCGCAGCGCAAATCGTGCACGACGTGATGGCGGAGGCACAGTCGGCGCTGGAGCAACGGATGCTCGGCCGCGCCGCTGCGACGCGCGCCTCAGCAGCGTAAGTTACCGCCTCACTCTCCGTGGGCGGGTAAATTGCGGCGGTCGCGTTGCAAGAAAAAGACCGTCGGCACCATGATGATCATCAGCAGCGCCAGCAACCGGTAAATGTCGTTGAACGAGAGCATCATCGCCTGGCGCTGAACCATCCCGTACAACATCTGCATTCCCTGCATCTCGCCTATCGCGACTTGGTCCGCGATGCTCCCTCCTCCCATGGACGGCAGATGCAAATTGCCGAGGTCGAATATCGAGACGTGCTGCACCAGGTAGTTCTGATGCACCTGGCCGCGGCGGACCAGCAGCGTCGTCAGGTACGAGGTTCCAATCGCCGCGCCGAGGTTGCGCGTGACCGAGAAGAGGCTCGCGGCGCGTTGCATCTTCTCGCGCGGCATCCACGATAGCGCCGCCGCAGAAAGTCCCGGGAACACCAGACCCGTCCCAATTCCCTGCAGCACCGTCGGCCACACGATCCGGAACGTGTCCGTCTGAAGTGTTAGTCCGGACAGCGACCACATCGCGCCCGCGACCAGTACGAATCCGACCCCGACCAGAAAGCGCGTGTCGAAGCCCCGGCGTGCGAGCACGCCAAGCATGATCATCGAGAGCATAGTGCCGACTCCGCGGGGCGCCATCACCAAGCCCGCCTTCCCGGCCGTGTAACCGAGAAACTCCTGCATGAAGATCGGATTTAGGATCGCAGTGCCATAGAGCGTGAAGGTGAGAAAGATGATGAGCGTGATGGGCAGCGTGAAGTTGCGATGGCCCAGGATGCTTAAGTCGATGACCGGACTCTCGGTGCGCCGCTCGTGCCATACCAGCACGATCAGCGCCGTCGCCGCCGCGATAGTCGCGTATACGATCCAGGGACTTGCGAACCAGTCAGCGCGTTCGCCGCGCTCGAGCACGATCTCTCCGAGGCCCAGCGCGACGAACAGGCAGCCGATGCCGAGATAGTCGATGCGCGCCTTGCGCAGCTTTGTGAGGTACGGGGGATCTTCGACGAACCGCGCCACCATGAATGCGCCCAACATCCCGATCGGCACGTTGATGTAGAAGTTCCACCGCCAACTGAGCGCGTCGGTGATCCATCCGCCGATGGTCGGTCCCATGATCGGCGCGACCATCATCCCGACGCCCCACACCGCCATCGCCATCATCTGCTCGCGCGGCGGAAACGTCTCCATGAGGATCGCCTGCGAGAGCGGCATCATCGCCGCGCCCGCAGCTCCTTGCAGCAGCCGAAAGAAAACCATCTCATCGAGCGAGCGCGCGACACCACACAGCGCCGACGCGACAACGAACATCGTGATCGAGATGATGAAATAGCGTTTGCGCCCGAAACGCTCCGCAATCCAGCCGGTCAGCGGGATCGTCACTCCCGCCGCGACAAGGTAGCTCGTAACGACCCATGCAATCTCATCGACACTCGCCGAAAAACTTCCCTGCATGTGCGGGAGCGAGACGTTCACGATCGAGCTGTCGAGTACCTCGAGCACGGTGCCCAGCATCACCGAGAACGCGATGATCCACTTGCGGGCAGGGGAGAACTCGGGGAAATCCAGCGGCTGGATCGGGGCGGGAGCGGTTGCTTCTGCCATTGGAGATTTGGCGCCTACCCTACCGTCCGAGCGAGCGGCTAGTAAAGCGAGCCGACGCCGGATGCGCGGGTTGCTTCATCGCGCCAAGCTTCCTAACATATGTTAGGTGATGGATCGGCCGCCCGCGCTCCCGGGAGATTTGCCTAATGCCGAATGAATCGCGCCTTGAGTTCTCGACTGACGAACTGCTCGCCAACCTCGCCACGCGCGACCCGCTCATCGTAAAGGGCGTGCGCTGCCACGGCGGGTTCGACGCTGACGGTCTCTATCGATCGCCTCGTACATTGTGGCGGGTGCCCGCCGTCGCGGCATGGCAAGAAAAACACACCGCGACATCGCCGTGTCCGCTCTACGACATACCGCGCGAGATCATTCCGCCGCATCTCCCGAGCGTCGAGCAAGCGAAGTTCATGCTGCGTGAAGGCGTGCGCGAGCCGCTGGTTCGAATGCTCACCGAAATCGCAATCATCGAAGGCTTCGGCGCGATGATCCGCGACCTGCCGGTGCCGCCGCTCGCGTCGTTCATTCGCGAAGACACCCGCGGCACTGCACTCGCGCATCTATCGGGCGGACTCTTCGAAGCGCACGCGCGCGACGAAGCAGGATGGAGCGAGGAGGGCGGCCATCGCCAGATGTGGGATGCAGCCCGCGACGCTGCGCTGTCAAATCCCGCAATCTCACCGGAGATCTACACGAACATCATCGCGCGACGCCCGGGCGCTCCGCCCACGCCGATGTTCCCCGAGCTCGGCGAACCGGTGGAGCGGCTCATCCGCTTCATGGTCAACGTGTGCGCGATAGAAGTCTTCGCGATGTCCACTTTCGAGTGGGCGGAAGCGGTTCTGTCAGATGCGTCGGTCTCCGACGCGCCCGACGACGCCGCGAATCTGGTGCGCTACATCCGCTCCGACGAATCGCCTCACGTCGAGTACCTGCGCACCGGCCTCTCGGAACTTTCTGCGCGCACGCTCATCACAACTGACGGCAAGGAGATCGCCGGCAAGCACGTCGTGGACAGATTGACCGAGCGCACACTGCGCATGATGGTGCGTCAGCGCGTCAACGATCGCCCCGCGATGGTGCGCGAATTGGTGCGCCGATTCGCCGACAAGCCGGACGTCGAGCATTTCCTCGCAAAGTACGACTCGCTCGCGACGCCGTGGATGCCGCCCGAGCCGTACCGGGATCTCATGGCGGCTGGCGGCACCGGCACGACGCCCAGCTACTCGTAGAGCCGCCGCTACTTCGAGCGCTTCTTCGCAGGCTGAAACAGGTCAAGCCCGTTGCCGCTCGGGTCGGCGAGGTTCGCCAACGCGCCCATCGGGCTTCGCCTCAACTTGCCTTCGAGCTTGCCGCCTGCGGCGACTGCGCGCTTCACGGCCCTTCGGATGTCGGGGACGACAAAGTCGAGATGCACGGGCGTCCAGTGGCGGCGGTAGTCGCGCCGGATCTTCCCGTCGCGTCCGGACTTGATCTTCATGATCCAAAACGTCTGGCCGCCGACTTTGATCTGCGCCCACTCGGGTTCGTGCCGCGCGACCTTTAGCCCAAGCCCCTCACCGTAGAACTTGACCGCGCGATCGACATCGTCCACGTCGATGCAGACATTGAACTTCGTCATGACCACCCCCTGTTGAGCCTCACGGTTCCAACCGTTCCATCATCCGCGGAAACGGGATGCACTCGCGGATGTGATGTATCCCGCAGAGCCAGCCGACCATCCGCTCGATACCCATCCCAAATCCCGCGTGCGGCACCGAACCGTAGCGCCGCAAGTCGAGGTACCAGTTGAACGGCTCGATCGGCAATCCATGCTCGACGATCTTGCGATGCAACGTCTCGTAGTCGTCCTCGCGCTGCCCGCCGCCGACGATCTCACCGTGCCCCTCTGGCGCGATCATGTCCACGCACAGCGCTACTTCCGGCCGCTCCGGATCCTGTTTCATGTAGAATGCCTTGCATTGCGTCGGGTAACGATGAATCATCACCGGCGTTTCGAACTCGCTCGATAGCGCAGTCTCTTCATCGCCGCCAAAATCGCCGCCCCACTTGATCTCCATCCCCTTCGCGCGGAGCCGCTCGAGGGCTTCGTCGTACGAGATGCGCGGGTATGGAGTCGCCGCCGCGCGTTGCAGCGGCGCGAGGTCGCGTTCGAGTGTCTTGAGTTCGGTGGCACGCCGCTCGAGCACGCGCCGCACCAGGAACGACACCAGATCCTCGGCGAGCTGCATGTCTTCGTCGAGCGTGAAGAATGCGACCTCCGGCTCGACCATCCAGAATTCCGTCAGATGGCGCCGAGTCTTGGACTTCTCCGCGCGAAACGTCGGGCCGAACGTGTAGACTTTGCCGAATGCGAGCGCGCCCGCCTCGGCGTAAAGCTGCCCGCTTTGCGTCAGATACGCTTTGCGCTCTCCGAAGTAGTCGAGCTCGAAAAGACTGGTGGTGCCCTCGCACGAGGTCGGTGTGAGGATCGGCGCATCGAACAGCACGAAACCACGCTCGTTGAAAAAATCCCGGCATGCCGTCTCGACTTCGCTTCGTATCCGCAAAATCGCGTGTTGCCGCGCCGACCGGATCCACAGATGACGCTGGTCGAGCAGAAACGCGACGCCGTGATCCTTTGGCGTGATCGGATAGTCGTGTGCCGCGGCAACTTGGTGAATCGTCTTCACGGAAAGCTCGAACCCGCCCGGTGCGCGCTTGTCCGCGCGGACGGTGCCCGTCACCTCGAGCGACGTCTCCTGTCCGAGGTGATCCGCCGCGGCAAACGCATCTGCGCCAACGTCCGCCAATGACGCGACGCACTGGCATACACCGGTGCCGTCACGCACCAGGAGAAAATGCACCTTGCCGCTCGAACGACGGTTGTAGAGCCATCCGCGCAGCGTCACTTCCTCGCCGACGTGACGAGGCAGGTCCTCGATGTAAACCCATGTCATGTGTCCCATTTAAGCACACCGCCGCCACTGGCAAACGCCGCAACCAGCGTCGCGCCCGCGCGATGCGTCAGGTACTGTGAGGCGAGGCCGGATGAACGCGTTCGACTATCTTGTCATCACGGTCACGGCGCTCGGGGCGATTTACGGACTCACGCGCGGAGTCCTGCGCATGGCGACGTCGCTGATCTCGCTGCTCGCCGCGCTTTACTTCGCGTCGATATACTATCCGTTGGCCGGCAACTTCTCGGAGCAGCAGTTCGGCCTCGATCCGACCATCGGATCGATCATCGGGTACGTCGCCGTTTTCGCGATCGTATTCATCGCGATCGAAATTCTTGGGCGCGCCATTATCCGCGTCACCCGTGTCGTGCACATGGGGTGGGTGGATCGGCTTGCGGGAAGCGTTCTCGGCGCGGCGGTGGTCGCGGTGGCGGGTGGGGTGTTGGTCACAATGCTGACGGTTGTGCTCCCGGTCGATGCGCCGTTCCTGCGCGATTCACAACTCGCGCCTCAACTACTCACCTACAATGAAAGTTTGATGAGCTACGTGCCCGCCGGACTGAAAGACACCTATCGCGAAAAGCGTGACATGCTGGTGACGTACTGGATCACTCATCAGCCGACGAACGGAGGCTCGTCCGCCGACGAGCCCGCGCCACCGATGACACCTTCGCCGGAACCATCACCGGCTGAACACTGAATCAGAAAATTGCGCGTTCAAACGCGCGCGCCGCGCCAGTTCGGCGCGGCGCTGATGCAAATCCACCTGTGCGAAGAGAAAGCGTGCGCTCAAGCTACCAAGGCGGCGTCGAGCGCCTTGACCAGATGTCCGCGCGGGACTGCGCCGACGATCTGATCCTTCACTTGGCCGTCCTTGATTATGAGCAGATTCGGAATGCCGCGCACGCCGAATTTCGCGGCGGTGTCGGGATTGTCATCGACGTTGAGCTTCACGACCTTGAGCTTGCCTGAGTACTCATTGGCGAGGTCATCGAGAATCGGCGCGATCGCTTTGCACGGCCCGCACCAAGGCGCCCAGAAATCGACCAGAACCAGTGTGCTCGACTTCAGCACTTCCTGCTCGAAGTTGGTGTCGGTAACGTGGACGACTTTATCGCTGGACATTTCGCTTTTCTCCTCGATTCTCGGTCGCAACCATTAACGTAGGTACCCGATCTCAGGCAGTCAAGGCGGCATTTCATCCTGTGCGGATATCGCGCAACCCCGGTGACTAACGCATCGACGCCGCCGCCGAATGGCGTTCCTTCGCGCCGCCGCTCGCCAGCGCACCGGCGCGTGTGAGCGCCGCCTCCGTCTCGCGCAGTAGATCCGCGAAGACCTCTGCTGCCGGTTTGATCTCCTTGATCATCCCCGCACCCTGCCCACATGGCATGAAAGTGCGATCCGGGTCCGCGTCGGTGTCGCCCGCTCCCGTGTAATCCATCACGCCGTTCTGACGCGAAATCATCGCCTGCTGTGGGAACGGTTTGATCTTCGACGGGTCGCGCTCCCACTCGATCGCGTATGAAGTCCTGATCACGCGGCACGGTTTGCCCGAGTAGCAGCGTGTCCGCATCGTGGAATCTTCCTTCGCCTTGACGATCGCTTCGCGATAGCCGTTCGCCGCGTGCGCCTCGGGCGTCGCGATGAACCTCGTGCCGACCACCACGCCCTGCGCGCCGAGCGTCAACGCCGCCGCGATTTGCCGCCCATCGGCGATCCCGCCCGCGGCGAGCACCGGCAGTTTCACCGTGTCGATCATTTGCGGCACCAGCGAGAGCATTCCAATTTCACCCGTGTGACCGCCCGCCTCGGTGCCCTGCGCGACCACCACGTCGGCTCCGGCCGCCTGCGACTTTTCGCCGTGATGCACCTTCCCGCACATCACCACCACCTTCATCCCGTGCTCGTGCATGGTCTGGATGAACTCGGACGGCACCGCGAGACCGGCGACGAAGATGCGAATCTTCTCTTCGATCAATACCGGCATGAATGGGCGAATCATTTCCGGGAGCGGCGCGAGGAGATCGACCGCGAATGGCTTGTCGGTGAGTTCGCGGGTCTTGCGGATTTCAGCGCGCATCTCGTCGGGATTCAGCGATGCTGCACCGATGACCCCGAGCCCGCCCGCGTTCGACACTGCCGCAACCAGCTTGTGCATTGCGACGCCGCCCATGCCTGCAAGCAGGATGGGGTACTTGATTCCAAAGTAGTCGCAGATGGGAGTGTGAAGCATCGCTGACCTCCTCGGGTAAGCCGCGACCGCGCTGGCTCCCCACGCGACCTATACTTTGCCGAGCGAGAGCCAGGCAAGGCCGCGGTGCGCGCCGGGTTTCGCCGGTCGCGAAGCGCGGGTGAAACGCGCTCGGCGCTCGGCTAAGTTATTCGTCCCTGACGAAACGCGGAGAGGTGGCCGAGCCCGGTTTAAGGCGCACGCCTGGAGAGCGTGTAGACTCGGAAGGGTCTCGGGGGTTCAAATCCCCCCCTCTCCGCCCCCGAGTCTCCGACATTCAGCGCTCTCCGCAATGACTGGCAATATTCGCTCGTTTGCGCGCGAGTTCCGCGATCACCTGGCACCGGAAAACGCGAACATGCGCACGTGTTGCGACGGTCGCAAAGATTTCTCTCTGTTGCGGGATCGTCCGGTGCCACGCGACCACGCAGTCAATCGCAAATGATGGGCGAACTCGCTCTACCGACGATCGATCAAACGGGGCGACGGCTCCAAGCCTGCAGCGGCGGTGATGTGTCTCGCGGTCGCGGTGCGCACAACCCCGCGGGCGAGCGTGTGCTTTTACCGACGGCTAGCGTCGATCCCTAGGCGATCCAGCTTGGAGACGAAAATGGCGATTGCAGGCGATCCAGCATCGCAGTAGCTTCACCGTCGGGTGCTCTATGCGCGTCGCGGCCGCGATTGCAATATGGGCCATCTTGGCTGCAACCCTCTCACATGCGGGCGTGTTTAGATCAACTCCAGGCGAGTTGACGCTCGCGTTTCCTGCAGCGGTGCTCGCGCCGCTTGCAATCTTCCTCGTTCTGTATCGCGCAGCGCCTCGATTCAGGGACTTTGTGCTCACGCTGGACGTACGGCTCCTTGCGGTCATGCAGTCGTGGCGCGTCTTGGGACTCATGTTTCTGCAGCTCTGCTGGCTGGGTTTGCTGCCAAGATTCTTCGCGTACCCCGCCGGCCTTGGAGACGCTGCAATTGGGATGAGTGCACCGTTTGTCGCGTCGGCTATAGTCCGCGACCCGACTCGAGCGGCTACGCGAGCCTTTGTCTTTTGGAACCTGCTCGGAATCCTTGACTTCATCGTCGCGCTTACGGCGGGGACCTTGATGTCGGGCACGTGGCCCCGATTCGTGGGTGATGGTCCGACGACTCGACTCATGCGCGAATTTCCGCTGGCGATGATTCCCACGTTTGCTGTGCCACTCTTTACGATGCTGCACCTGACCGCAATCTTTCAGGCGCGCACGGCTCATCGCGCTCAAGGAGTTTGATGACCACCAGCGTCTGAAGGGTCCGAGGCCCATTTTAGGTTGAGGGAGGAAGATTCGCGATCGAGATAGCCGCATTTCCGCGGCTTTTCGGGGTGCGCGCCGAGCCCGTTAGTCCGACCCATCCAATGTCGAAACGAATTCCAATGGAAAACAAAAACGCTCTGCGAGGAGGATACTAGAATGGCGAACAGGGGTTTTTCTCACATCGGGCTATCGACGCTTGATCTCGACAAAACGAAAGACTTCTACGAAAACGTCCTCGGCTTCAAAACGGTCAGGTTCGATGAGATCGAGATCAAGGAAGGCGGTCGAATTCGCCACGCCATTATGGATGCCGGGCATGATCAGCTTATCGCCTTCATGGAGGCGCGCGACGTGCCGGGAATCCCCAAGGAGTACGACGCTGGGATCAACCGCGGGTTGGGTCTGCCGAGTGCCTTCTATCATTTCGCGTTCGAGGCCGGTAACGAGGGCGCGCTGGAACAAAAGCGTCTGGAGCTTATCGCCAAGGGCGTCAAAGTGACTGACGTGTATGATCACGATTGGGCCAAGTCCATCTACTTCAAAGATCCCAACGGCATCCAGCTGGAATTTTGCTGCTATACGCGTGACCTTCTAAAGGAAGATGGCGAGTTGAAAACGCGAATCAAGGCCTCGGTCGCGCAGCTGGGACTCGATCCAGCCAAATAGTTCAAGCACCCGTTCTGGTGCCTTTAGCCGAAGTGTCGCGATTCCATGGCCGCGGAGATTTGTGCTTCGCGAGCGGCGGAGGGTTCAAAATGGGTAACCGTGTAAAGGAAGTAGGTCTCGCGGAAGCTACACCCGAGACCCGGGCAATCTACCAGCGGATATTCGGCGATCGCGATCCCGTCGCGCAGCCAGGCACCGCGACGGGATCGCGAGGAGATTACTGGACCACGCTCGCGCTGGTGCCTGACATCTTCAAGCTGTCGACCGAGATTGTCTGGGGGCTTCTCGCGCCCGGTCGAAAGCTTGCTCCGGCGCTGCGGGAACTGGCGATCTTACGCACCGCGATAGTGGGTGACTGCAAATTCGAGTACTCGCAACATCTCAAGGTTTCCCGAATGCCTGAGATGGTCGCGATCCCTGAAGAAAAGCTCGCAGCGATCAAGAGCTGGACGACCTCCAACAAGTACACAGCAGCGGAACGCGCGCTCATGGCAGCCACCGACGAGCTCATCGGACGCAACATGGTCGAGGACGCGACCTTTGCCGAATTGAAGCGCCACCTGAGCGACGAACAAATCGTGGAGTTGTTCTACGTGATCACAACGTACCGAATGCACGGCATGATGCTACGCGCGCTACATCTCGAGTTCGACAACGACACCACCTTGCGAATGCGGGAAGTCCCGGCTCCTGCCGCGAAGGGTTAAGCGAGTTTTTCGGACTGCGTGCCCGGCAGCGAGGCATTCAAACCAATGTGAGCGGTTGTGGTTCCTCAAAACCTGATCCGCGCGAACGGAGACGCAAAGGGTGGCCCGGACGGCTCGCCGTGGCGCCGTAGGGCGATCTCGGATCCCCATCGCACGAATGCGGCGGGTGTAGGCTGGACCGAATGCACCGTCGCGGTCGCGCAGCAGATACCGGGGCGCCGTGTCCAGTGGCTCCGCAAAACCTGATCGAAGCGCACGGAGACGCAAATGGGTCGCTCGTACGGCGCGCGGCCGCAGAAATGGCGACGCTCAACGCACGCAAACAAAGCTGACTGCGGCTACGCTACCGACAAGCAAGCAAGGACGAGAACGCATATCGAAACGCGAGCATGCCGCGAAGGCCGCGGCGGCGAATCGCAAAACTCTAGTCTTTTCGCGACGTTCGGAGTTCTCAGTAGGCACAACCTCCGCAATCATGGCGAGAGGTGTTTCCCATGACGAGCGTGTTTGATCAATCCGGTCGGAACTGATCGCTTCACCGCCTCTCGCGTTCTCGATCTCCTTCAAAACCTACAAATTAGCGTGAGAAGGCGTGGTTTGACGTAATGTTGAACAATGTTGTACCCACAGGCCTGCTCGATCGAGTTTTTCGCCTCGTGACTGCGGTACCTCATCAGAGCGTCGTGATTATCGGCGCCGGTCCCGCCGGCCTCAGCGCCGGCTACGAACTCGTCCGCGGCGGCCACAAGGTCGTCGTCCTGGAGCAGGACCCGCGCTACGTCGGCGGTCTCGCGCGCACGGTCGAATACCGCGGTTTTCGCTTCGACATCGGCGGCCATCGGTTCTTCTCCAAGAACCCGGAGATCGAGGCGATGTGGACCGAGCTCATGGGCGAGCGGATGCGTGTGCGGGCGCGCCTTTCGCGCATCCATTACCGCGGACGCTTCTTCAAGTACCCGCTCGAACCTTTTGACGCGCTCCGCAATCTCGGCCCGCTCGAAGCGTTTTCGTGCCTGTCGAGCTATCTGGGCGCTCCCCGCAAATTCGACAAGCCCGCGCGCAGTTTCGAGGATTGGGTGGTGCGCTCGTTCGGACGCCGCCTCTACGAAATCTTCTTCCGCAGCTACACGGAGAAGGTCTGGGGCATCCCGTGCGGCGACATCAGCGCCGAATGGGCCGCGCAGCGCATCCGCGGCCTCTCGCTCGGATCGATCATCCGCCGCCTGATGCCGCTGCCGATTCGCGGCGCGGGCGTAATCAAGACCCTGGTCGATCGTTTCCGCTATCCACCGCACGGCCCGGGCGAGGTTTGGGAGCGCGTCGCTTCGATCGTCCGCGACGGCGGCGGCGAAATCAGGATGGGCGAGCGGGTGGTCGGCGTCGAACGACGGGCCGGGCGCGTCACTTCGGTCGCCACCGAAAGCAAAGCCGCCCGAAGCTCGTGGCGCGGCGATCATTTCATTTCCACCATGTCGCTCGCCGACCTGGTGGCCGCACTCGATCCGCCGGCGCCGCGCGAAATCGTCGCAAGTGCCCGTGCGCTGCGCTTCCGCGATTTCATCACGGTCGCATTGATCCTCGAACGGCCGGCCGTCTTTCCCGACAACTGGATTTACGTCCACGAGCCGGGCGTGCGCGTCGCGCGCATCCAGAATTTCAAGAACTGGAGTCCGGACATGGTCCCGGATGCGCGCTTCACCATGCTCGGGATGGAGTACTTCTGCTCGCAAGACGATTCGATGTGGTCAAGCTCGGACCAGGAACTGATCTCGATTGCGGCAGGCGAGCTGGCCGCGCTGGGACTCGCACCGCGCGATTCGGTGGTCGACGGCACCGTGGTCCGCCAACCCAAGGCCTACCCGGTTTACGATCACGGCTATCGCGCGAACGTCGCGCGCGTGCGATCGTTCATCGAAGATGCGGCGCCCAATCTGCAAGTGGCCGGCCGCAACGGGATGCACAAGTACGACAATCAGGACCACGCGATGCTGACCGGCATGATGGCGGCGCGCAATATCATGGGCGAATCGTTGGACCTCTGGCGCGTCAATTCCGACGCCGAATACCTCGAAGAAGAACCCGACGCCGCCGCCGAGGGCGGCAGAAGTCAGCCCGCCCCGATCCGTCCCATGCGTGATGCGATCGAGCTCGAGCAGCTCGACCTCGCCTCTGTTCCGAGTGACAACTGAGAATCCCCGCAATGCCGCCAGTCGAACAAGATTCCACGGCGCCCGCTCTGACGGCGGTCGTCCCCGCGCGCAATGCCGCTGCGACGCTCCCGCGATGCCTCGACGCGCTCATCGCTCAGGCTTCCGCAGCGCCGTTCTCTGTCGAGATCGTCGTCGTCGATGACTTCTCCGAGGACGAAACCGCTGCGATCGCGGGGCGCTACCCGGTTCGTCTGATCCAACTTAGACGCCACCTCGGCGCGGCCGCCGCGCGCAACCGCGGTGCCGAGGTCGCCCGCGCGCCGCTTCTGTTTTTCCTCGACGCCGATGTCGTCCTCGTTTCCGGCGCACTCGATCGCGCTTTTTCGGCGATCGCCAATCCGGCCGTCGGCGCGGTAATCGGTTCCTACGACGACGATCCCGCCGAGCCTTCGAACGTCAGCCGCTTTAAAAATCTTGTCCATCACTATTTCCACCAGCGCTCGGGCCCCCGTGCCACGACCTTCTGGAGCGGATGCGGCCTAGTGCGGCGAGAAGTCTTCGTGAACGCCGGCGGTTTCGACGAAGATCGGTTCACGCTGGAGGATGTCGAGTTGGGCTACCGGATGGCCGCGCAGGGCGTTCGAATCGACCTCGACCCTGGGCTGCAGGTCAAGCACCTCAAGCGCTGGACGTTTCGATCGCTGCTCGCTACCGATGTGCTGCTTCGTGGGATCCCATGGACGCTGATGTGGCTGGAAGGCCGCCGCCTCCCATCCGGCCTGAACTTCTCCGCCGACCAACGAATCGCCGCGGTGGTCGCGCTCGCGCTTGCACTCGCGGTTTTCGCGGCGCTGTTCAATCCCGCCGCTTGGCCGCTCTTGCCCGCGCTGGTCGTGCTCGGCATCTGGATCAATCGCGGCTTGTACCGTTTGTTCTTACGCAAGGGCGGAATCTGGTTCGCCGTAGAGGGCTTCGTCCTTCAGCAATTCTACTACTTATATTCCCTGTTCAGTTTGGCTGCGGGCGTTTCGATCTTCGCCTGGCGCACTTTTACTCGCCGTTTCGTAGCGATGGTGAGGCGCGCGGACGCGCACTAGGGACGCGGTGATGGCCAAGCTGGGAATAGCGGGTTTCGGCCGGCTCGTACGGGACTACTACGTTCCCGCGATTTCTACATTACCAGAAATCGAGGTCGTCGCGGTCGCCGATCCACTCGCGGCCTCCCGCGCCGCTGCATCGAGTCGTTTCCCGGGCGCACGCATCCATTCGGATTCACAAGCGCTGTTCGAGCAGGTGCGCGTCGACGCGCTTCTCATAGCTTCGCCGCCTTCCACCCATCTGGCCTTGTGGAACGAGGCCGCACGTCGCCAGATTCCGGTGCTGATGGAGAAGCCGTTCGTGTTGCACGGCGAAATCGCCCGCGCCGCAAGCTCCCCCGAAGCTCGCCCATTGCTGATGCCCAATTTCAATCGGCGCTGGTGGCCCGCTTACCGCGCGATGCGCGAGTTGTGCGCCGATGGACGCATCGGAGAAATCGAGAGCGCCCGGTTCACTCTGCGCATCAACTTAGCCCCGTGGTGCACCGTCACAAGTCATCGCCTGGCTCCTGCGGAAGGCGGTCCACTCTATGATCTCGGCAGTTCCCAGCTCGACCTGATCGAGTTTGTGCTCGGCGGAGCGATCGAGAGCGTAGGCGCGCGCGCGGGCGATCCCGCAAAGCGCGAGGTCTTTCTCGAAGTCATGCTGACCGGCGGAGTTCGCGTGGAGTGCGAGCTTGCATACGCCACGCGCAATCACGAGAGCATTTCGATTGTCGGCAGCGAAGCCAGCTTGCGCCTGGACAATCCCAACTTCGCGCTCCATCTGGCTGCGCGCGGCAAGCGCAAGTTACCGCTCCTGCGATGGTTGCAGGATGTTGCCGCTTTCGGTCTGCGCGCCGCTCAGAGAAGCCGCTCGATGCTGCGATACACGATTCGCGCGGCGCTCGCTGAATTCATCGATGCGCTCACGCTCGGCCGGCCGTTCTCGCCGGGCTTTGACGATGCCGCCCACAACTCGGCGTGCCTTGAAGCCGCGATGAGGTCGGCTGCGGATTGCAACCCTGTCTTGCTCGAAACGATTGGGCGTGGCACTCGTGTCCTCGAAGCCCAAGCCTAGAATCGCGATGCTCGGCTTCGATGCGGCCGAGTTCAGCTACATCGCGGCGCATCTGCCCTCGCTACCCAATTTTCGACGCGCCCTCTCGGCTGGCGTCTTTCGCCGCCTCGACTCCCCCGCGCAATGGATGCCCGGATCGGTCTGGCCCTCGTTCTATACGTCCAGTCCGCCCGGCGAGCACGGGTTTCACCACATCATTCAATGGGACCGCGAAGCGATGCGTCTGCGGCGCGTCACGGCCGATTGGCTCTATACCGAGCCGTTTTGGCGCGGCCTCGACCATCGCGGCCTGAGGACGATCGCCATCGACGTCCCGATGACTTTTCCGGCCAGCCGAGGCGCGGGCATCGAGATTAGCGGTTGGGGCGCGCACGATCAGATCGGCGCTTTTGCCGCATGGCCGCGCGAGCTCAAAGTCGAAATCAAACGACGCTTCGGCAAGCATCCGATGGGAATCGAGATTCCAGTCGACAAATCGCTGGGCGAACGGATGCGCGCGCGATCCAAGCTGGTCGCCGGCGTCCGACTCAAGGCCGAGTTGGTCCGCTGGCTGCTTACCACGCGCGATTGGGATTTCTTTATCACCGTGTTCGGCGAGTCCCATCGCGGTGGCCACATACTGTGGCCCGACGGCGACGAGGGCGATTCGACCATCCCGCCATCCGCCCTGCTCGACGTTTACCTCGCCCTCGACGGCGCGCTCGGCAACATGCTTGCCGCGATCGATCTGAATCGGACCACGGTCGTGCTGTTCGCCCTCCACGGCATGGGCTCCAATCTTTCGCAGGAGCATTTCGTCGCTCCGCTGATGGATCGGATAAACGTCCGCTTCAGCGACCTGGAGCCCTCGCTCTTCGCGCAGGCCGGCGCGCCGCGCCAGCGCAGCGCGATGCGGTTCCTGCGCAAGCATCTCCCGCCGCGGTTACAGACGATTGTCGCCAACCTCGTTCCTCAGCACGTTCGCGATGCCGTCGTCGATCGCTCATTTACCTCCGGCTACGACTGGTCTCGTACACCGGGATTGCCTCTCAGGGCCGACCACAACGGATACATCCGCTTCAACGTCGCCGGGCGGGAGAAGCTCGGGATGCTCGAAGCCGGGGGCGCCGCGCTCTCCCGCTACTCGGACCTGGTCCACGATTCGTTCTTGAGCTTGCGCAATGCCGCCGGCGAACCGCTGGTGGACGAAGTCTTCACCGCCGCCGAGCGCTTTCCCGGCGCGCGCGCCGATCGCCTGCCCGATCTGATTGTCACCTGGAAGGGCCTTGACCCCGCTTCGCACGTTTCGTCATCGCTTGGGGCGCTCGACGCCCGCCTCGACACTGGCCGCGGCGGCAATCACCGCGCGGCGGGATTTCAGATCCTGCTCCAGCCGGGCGTCGAGCAAGCTTGCCAAGCGCCGCCGCTCGACGTGACCGACTTCGCTCCGTCAATCGTACGATTGTTCGATTCGTAACCCCGGCGTGCGCCCGTTCGCACGATCAATCGCGAATCCTCCGCGCGGTTGCGCGTGCTGCGCGCAGCTCCCCGCAAATCCTGGCTTGCGCTTGGGCCGAGTATCTATAGACAGTCACCTCATCGCGTTTGAACACGACCTCCCCGCGCCCCGGCTTCCACGTCAATTCGTTCAGGTCGAATCCGGCAAATCGATAGTCCTGCGCCAACTTGACCATGACCTCTTTCGACGCCTCCACTACGTCGTCGGTGTACACCGCGCTCGCTTCGCAAAAGCAGCGGCGAAACGAATTGACCAGCGCCCGATTGTTCTCTGCGACTGTCGCCTCCAGTTGCCCCGTGCGCCCACGCGACAGCTCCTGGTTCAAGGAGCATGCAGCTCCGGGCCACCCGAATATCGGCGGTCCCCACCCGCTCGTCAGCCAACACGCTGACGCTCCGGCGCCCTGGTATATGGGTGCGAGGTCGCGCGCGAGCCGCCGATCGGCCGCCGTTTCATTCGCCAGATTCGCCAGGTTGATCGCTCCGACAATCGCGCCTGCGCCGAACACCGCCGCGGTCGGCGCGCGCGCCGCGACTATCGCGACAACCGCCGGAACCAGGACGAAGAATTTCAGGTACGTATAGCTGAACGAGCGCACGAGTGGCAGGATCGATATCCCCGCGGCCGCCACCAGCGTACGCCATTCGCGCCGCCTCATTGTCAATACTGTCCCGGCGGCTATCAGAGCCAGCGCGAACAATTGACTGCCCAGCGTGAAAGCGACTCTGAAAGAAGTCGTCCGCGCCTTGAGCATCCTCGCGCTTTCCGCGATGCCGGGTCCCCCGCGCGGCATCGTCACGATACTTCTCGCGGGGCCGATCGTGACAGCCGCAGCGTACGGCATCCACTTCGGCCACGCGGCAACCTTCCGCCACATCCGCTGCCTCGCCAATGCGTTTAGCTCGCCGGTCGTCATCCGATGAACGGACTCGCGCGCAGGGCTGCTCCCGGTTGCAACCATCGCCGCAAACATCAACGCCGGCGCCGTCGCGAGAATGGCGCAGAAAATCGCAACTGCCGCAAATCGCGGCCTGCGCGCTTTTTCAGCCGCGCACGGGACCAGCGCGGCCGCAAGAATCAATCCCTGGTAGAGCAGCGTCGCCGCGGCGATCGACGCCCCCGCCACCACCAGCCCCCGCGTTTCCTCGTCCTCGCGCCGCGTCGCCAGGTAAACGATTCCGCCCAGCGCGATCGTCGCCGGCACGAGCGCCTCGATCGTGTCGGTCGCAAACCGGATCATCGGCACCGTCATTCCGGCGAGCAGCAGCGCCGCCGCGCGATGCATCGAATCGGCAGATCTCGCAATCAGCCACCGCCGGAGGAGCAGCAGGTATGCCACGCCGGCGGCGAAGTCGATCGCAACGAATACCCGCACCGCATCTTGCGACGAGGTCACCAATCCCGCGAGTTGCAGCGGTTTGATCGCGCCGAACAAGAACGTCGGAAATAGCAGCCATCGCGGCTCACCCAGCGCAGGCCACGAGTTCGCCAGGATCGGCGCGATATGCCGGATTCCGTCGCCCGCGTAGCTCGCGCGCAGACACGCCAGGCTTCCCGCAATCGCCGCCCAAGCCGCGATCACCATCACGTCGGGATTTTCACGACACGCCGATATCGCCCGCCGCGCCGCTCGCCCCCAGTCCTCGTCAGCCGCCATCGCGATCGTGAGCCGTCCCACTGCTCACGCTTACTCGACAGGCCCGTCTGCGAGTCGCGCGCGAATCACTGCCGCGACCTCTTCGACGCGGATCTGGGGCCCAATTTGCGCGGCGAGTGGACCGGAGAATCTCATCAATCGCGGTTTTGCGGCGGAACTGGCCGCCTTCTCTCCATTGCCGAAATGATTCGGTGCCCTTTGCCGCACTCACATTCCGTCGGGCTCGATGGTAACTGGTGAGTTCGAGCTCAAGAAAAGTCTGGTTTGTATCCCTCTCCAAATTCCCGTCTTCGCGAAAGTGTGAGCAGCGTCGAGAATCAGACGAGCCGATTCGCCGCGAATCGCGACGGCTGCCCCGGAAAATGCCATGGGGCGAGGCACATCGCAATCGCGCGTGGCGCGTCCAATGTGATGAGAAGGCGATCACCTGGTGGACGAAATCGATCGCGCCAGCATATTCAAAAGCTTGGCTTCTTTGCTGTTTCGAGACACGAGACGGCCGTCGGAACGATCAACTCGAGTACGCGAATCCAAGGATGCGGTGCTGCGATTCCCAGGAGAGCGGAAGTTGAGTGCGATCGTTCAAGACCTTGGAAGACTTCCTGACGATCACCACTTCCGTTGACGGAATCATAACAGAGCGCGATGTTCATTCGGGCTGTGCCTACTCAAAACCTAATCCGTGCGGATCTATTGGCGGTCTCGATCGACTAAAGATCGTGGCCTGCCATCATGGCGATGCGCAGAAGATGAGCACTGCGGTTTCTGGACAGATTGTCCGTACGGAAACTCGGACGGATCCAAAGGTTGTGGGGGAGGGAATAGAAGAGGCGCTAGCGAACTCGTCATCTACGTAGCGTGAATGGCTCCCGGAGGTGATCGCCCCGGCCGGCCTATCGAATGAACCTGAAAGTGGTTTCCCTGTCGTTCGAGGGAATTTCCCTGTTCCGGCGCAATAATTCCCTGTTCCGCTGAGTAGGGAATTCCGACACAAACCCTAAAGAAGACTAGGCTTTTTCGGCCCGAAGTCGGGCCCGGGACGGCCTATTTCGCGGAAATTCCCTGTATTTTCCCTGTAGATCAGGGAATGCGGTCGCAGAGAGCAGTTCGCATCGGCCTGCGTCATCCGCCACCGAGTCTCCGACATTCGACGTTCTCCGCATTCACTCGTAAATTCCCCTCTTTGCACGCGGTTGCGGGGCAGTTGGGATGACGCCTGGCACCGGAGATTGTCGACACGCGCGCGTGCGGCGGCGACTTCCCGGATTTCTCTCTGTTGCGCAGTTGCGCGGTGCCACGAGATGATCTACCCAATCGCGAATCATGGGCGAACTCATACCCTAGGTCAGCTGTCAGCGTGCCGAGCGGATGCCGTGATTCTGCGCTCGTGGCGCTGGCAGGTGCTGGGGCGGGGAGAGGTGCGGAAGGCGCGGGCCGGCGACGCCGGGTTCCCTGAACTCGCCCGCTTTCTCCCGCGCGAGCGGAAGCCGTGGATGAGCGAGGACGAGCGGATGAGGATTTTCGACGCGGCGGCGCTGGCCTGGCTTGCTGCCCAACGGTACCGGCGCCAAGCGCCGACTATGGGCGCGTGAAAAAAAGCGGTCCGAAGAATTACGGGAAAGCGCGACGCACTGTTCGGATCTCGGCTCGCGGCCCAGTCAGTATCGGTACATAGCCCGATCGGCGGCGATTAGTCTGGCAGGGCCGCCGCCTGCCGGATAGAGTTGAGAACGAAAAGAAAGTGACTCGAACAGTTGACGTCCTCAAGCATGCTGATCTGCTTCAGCACTTTGAGCTCCCTGCGTGTGATCCGGTGGCGTTTGTGGAGCATGCGATTCGATGCAAAACGTCGCCACACGCCGTGCGGTTTCTTGTCACGCGGTTCGCCAGGCTCGCCAAGCAGGCTTTTGGCCTCAGGGTGCGATAGCAGGAGCAGCTCCCGGGGGTTGAGCCCGAGCACGTCGGCAATCCGCCCGATCAGCGAGAGCGACGGCCTCCGGCGATTCGCCTCGATGTAGGCGATATGGCTCGCCTTGACACCGACTCGCAGAGCGAATTCCCGCTGAGTCATGCCGAGTTCGTGGCGTGCGTGCTTCACCGCGCTACCGGCTGTCTTTTTGGTCATATCCCGTACTCGCGCAGCAGAGCGAGCCGCAGCTTCGCGACGTGAATCATACCCGCCAACGTATACAGATTCGCTCGTGCCGAAGCCCCGGCTGAGAAATCGAAGCCGGTGGCGGAGCGGACATAGGTTCGCGCTTTGGATGCCAACCGGTCGAAATCGGAGTCCGGTTGCTTTCGCGCCGTCCGGTCGAACACGGTCTCGGCCGCTCGCCTCGGATAGCATCCCAAAACCATTACCAAGTCGGCGGCGATTTCCTCCGGTCGTTCCAGATGTTCTAGGTAGTTGGTCGTGAAGGAGAGGCCCACCTTCGACTGCCGACCGTCAAATACTTCATGTGTCAGATGATGGCCCATCTCGTGCCAAAAGGCCGCAGCTACGCCCACCGGGTGATTCGCCGCGTTGAGCCAAATGAGGGGAGCCTTCAGGATCGTTCTGTCGTTCACATAGAAGCCCCGCAGCGTCCGACCCTTAGGGCCGGCGATGTACCGCGTCTGCAAGGCCACTCCGAAGTTTGCGGCTATCTTCGATAAGCGGCCGAGATCGGTCTCCCTGAAAACCTGCTGATTGAGCCCCGGTAGGAAACGACCGAGTTCGGACACAAGGCTCCGAAGCTCCTGTCCGTCGAAACATCTTCTGAGCGCAACCGCGTAGTCTCGTCGTGTGACGGAAGAGAAATAGTTCGTTGCGTCGCGGAGGGAAACGTTCGTGAATTTGGACGAAGTTACGACTTCGCGAACAAGGCCCTGAAACGGCCCCGGCTCTGTGCGCTGCGGCATGAGCGACGCCCCCTTCTTGGAGCGGCATGTTATCGTTGTAAACCGCCGGTGAGCAAGCCCTGAATCGTTGGGTGTGTCCGTGCTGCTCCTAAACCCTCGCTCAGCGGTCGCAGACCGAGACCGCCGCACCGGGAAACCGCCTGGGTCTCGAAGCATGCTTCATTCAGTTGGACCGAGTCTGGGGGGGCCTGAAGTCATTCTGGTAGCTGCTCAGGATTTCAGGACGCCGGCGATTCCACGGCTCGACGTTCCCCTCCTGGCAGCCGCTTGGCCGGCAGTCTCGTGCTATTGACAGCGTGTGGAACTGCCGCGTTCTGAGGGCATCTTCTTCACTCGAAACTGCGCTGGATGCGCAACCAGTCGCATCACGGGAGCTCCCCAAGTCGGCAATTCGCCGCCTGAGAGCCGTATTCGCCCGCATCGGATATCGCGCCGGACAATAGCGCTCTCTTGTAAGCGGTCCGCCCGTGCCCCTCCCAGCTCTCTCGAGGGCAACGGATGGTCGTTTGGACACAGGAGTCGAACAGATTTCGGAACAAAGGAGAAATGCAATGGAACTTCGCAAATTGACGTCGGACTACGAGCGGCAAGTCTTCGGTGAGTGTCTCACCAAGGCTCGGGCCACGAGAGGTGTGGGTTTCAGGGAAACGCAGCGGTCGCTTCTGGGAGGAAGCCATCTGAGGTTCGGCAGTGTTTACGCAATCTTTGAGAACGAGCGAGATCCGCTGCAGCGGATGCTGGGAGGCTTTATCATGCATAGTCTCGCCACCCTCCCGCAGAGTTTCGCGAAACCTGATCTGAGCCACCTCCCTCCGCAATCGATTCTCGAAGGCAGCGATCTCTGGTCGCTGTCCAAAGGTGCCGGCCATGTCGCGGCGAGGGCTGCCGCCGCTGTCGCAGGTTTTCTGCAGGCGAAGGCGATTATCGTCTACCCCATCGTGAGGCCGGTAGATCTGACCTCGTTCTATGCCCGATTCAGCTTCGCAACCGCCTGCGAGCCAATCCGGAACCCTTTTGGAGAGACGCTCGACGGAGGAGAAATCTGGGTCCAGCCCCTCACTCTGGAGGGCGACAAGCTGGAAGCGTACATCCGCTGGGGCTTCGAGCTCCTCTTCCAAGCGAATGGGGGTGCACAGGTGTTGCGGTTTGATGCATCCCTCGCGACGCGACCACCAAACCTGGAAGTTTCGAGGGCGCCCCGGGAAGAGGATCCGAAGCGTTCGTTGATTCCGACGACCGGGCATCCGCAAGAGCCCAACGGAACAACACCCGAGGAGTGAATTATAGCCACGGGATGCTGGAGCCGAAAGCAACAACTCAGAGCGGGTCTTCCCTGATGACTAGGTCTAGCGGGCTAAAGGAACCCGCTCCCAACCGTTCCGCGAGGAACGAACGAAAGGATTGACTATGGACATCAATGGACACTACTCAGACGAAGTGCGAGACAACAGCTCTCGCCTCGAGGCTCTATACAGTACAATCCCATTTTGGCAGGACCTACTCGCGGCGGTCAGAGCCGGTCATACCGAATTCATCGGCATGCTGGCAAAAGCAGGACTGCTTTCGCAGTTCGGTCCGGCAACTAGTACGGTTCACTCGTACCAGGACATTGAGGTTCACGCCTTCATCCTGGGAATAGTGTCTGCCGGCCGTTGGGATGAGGTTCAGACGAAGTCGTACTTGACCTACGCCTCACACTGGATTGACGACTTCTTTGATAGTCCGGCGAACAACAATCTTGCCCAATTGCTGGCGGACCGACGCGACATTCGACGGGCGCTCGCGAACATGGGCCGGGTCGGTACAGTCGGATTCGCGATGGCGAACCGCGTCCGTCACTCGGAGGCAGTGTATAAGGCGCTGCACCGGATGCTCTATGGTGGCTTGGTGCAGCGAAGCAGCCAGCGGTCCGACAGACAGCGCCTGGTCGACGAGTATCCGGCCGTCGCGACCCAATTCGTGGATCCAGCTCTCGCCCGCGAAATCCGGCAGTTACAGCCTGAGGCCTATTGGACAACCAACAAAACGGTTCTGGAGCTACTGAACGCCGCCGAGAAGGACCTCGACTTCAATACCGCGGAACTATGGAGCCTGGTGTATGCCCCGGCCATCTATTACCAGGACCTCGACGAGGAGCGGGAGCGTGGCG
Source organism: uncultured Binatia bacterium (SeqCode) (assembly GCA_964429575.1). Lineage (GTDB taxonomy): Bacteria > Desulfobacterota > Binatia > Binatales > Binataceae > CAYSCX01. The sequence goes on from CAYSCX010000006.1 coordinate 112,383, forward strand.
AGCTAAGCTTCGAGGGAGAAGAATGCCCGAGACTAGACGAAATGCTGAAGATGATACGGCTCGGAGCGCGCTACCTCGCTGCAATGTACGGGAGAAACAGTCTCCAGTATCAGCAGCTTGAGTTTGCTGCACTGGCGCTTCCTAATCTTCCCGAGCAGGTCGTGAGCGAGTACCGATTGCTACGCGAGGGGCGTCGCGAAAGGGTCCCCGACCAACAACTCATGGATCGGCCGTAATGGAGTCGCCGCGACCAGAGACCGCTTGACGGAAGCAAATTGTCGGCGCGGTTCGTCGGGCGCCTCCCCCGACGCCACCGCGCCGGCGCGATGGAAAAGCCGTACTCGCAGACAGCTGACGCCCAGTTGTGCGGACTTGATTCTAAGCGCGATCAAAGGTCGTCAATGCGTTCTAGAAACTGAACTGACAGATGTCGTCAAGTTGTTCCAGAACTGTCACCGACAGTTCAAATCCAATTCGCTCCGCCCCCGAGTCTCCGGTTTTGGAGATTCTCCGGTAACTCGATCGAAATTCGTGCGTTTGTGCGCGATTGCGGTCGCCTTCGGACAACGCAAGTCACCGGAGAACGCGAGCACACGACCGCGATTCGGCAATCTGCGAGATTTCTCTCTGTTGCGGATCCGCGCGGTGCCACGGGACGATCAGTCGCATCGCGAATCAGCGGCGAAACAAACGATCTGTCCATCTTGATCTCCCTCGTTCGGCTGCGATCATCATGCGATGCAACGCAAACTCGCCCTGTCCCTGCTAGAAATCTCATCGGAGCCGAATTTTGAGCGGCTGCGAGGAATTGCTATCGAATCGATGCGCATGAGTGAATCGGACTGCAATCTAAACGTCAAAACGGTCGGTCCCTAATCGAGACCCGAACCCTTCGATACAGAGATCCTCAGCCGACGGGCGTCCGGGCCGCCGCGCAACCATTGGTGAGCAGGAATCTGGTACGCATCACGCAGCGAGAGGTTGGTAGCGATGATGCAGGCCACCGACCCTGCGAGGCTGGATCGGGCGTGAGACCGGGCAATCCTTGTCGAGCGACAGATGGGTGCGGGTGCGTCGGTAATAGTCGACGTACGAGAACAGGACGCGGCGCAGATGGCGCTCATTGAAGATCACGATGTGATCCGAACACTCGCGGCGAATCGAACCGATCACGCGCTCGACATAAGCGTTCTGCCAAGGCGAGCGCGGCGCAGTAACGACCTCCGTGATCCCCATCGCTTCGACTCGCTTGCAGAAGCACGAGCCATACGATGCGTCACGGTCGCGCACCAGATACCGGGGCGCCGTGTCCCACGGGAATGCTTCGGTTACCTGGCGCGAGAGCCAGGCTGCGGTCGGATGCTCGGTGACGGCTGTGCGCATGATCTTCCTGCGATCGTGGCCGAGGATGATCATCACGTAAAACAGCTGAAACGATGCGGAGGCCACAACGAACAGGTCGATGGCGGCGATGCCTTCGGCGTGATTGCGCAGGAAAGTCCGCGACTTCTGAGAAGGTGTTCCTCGCCTTCGCACCATGTACTTCGCGACGGTCGCTTGGCTGACCTCGATGCCGAGCTTGAGCAGCTCGCCATGGATTCTCGGTGCTCCCCATAACGGGTTGGCTGCGTTCATCTGCCGAATCAGATCGCGAATCTCGCGATCCACTGACGGCCGTCCGGATCTGGAGCGCCAACGCCAAAACAGGCGGAAGCCCTGGCGATGCCATTGGACGATGGTGGCGGGCTTGACCAACACCATCGCGTTCAGACAGCGCGGCCACAATCTGTAGAGACAGACCCAGAGCAAGCGGTCGATCGCGAACAGCCGGGGCCGACCCGGCCGCTGGCGGCGAAGAACCTGCAGCTGGTGACGGAGCGCGAGGTTCTCTAGTTCCAAAACCGCCCGACGACGGAATCGGCGGGCAACCGCCGAGAGGACGGGTAGCTCGAGCTTAAGCATGCCGGCGACGCTACGGCGGCCCATCCCAACATTCTAGACTGTTCGCCGCGTTCGGAGTTTTTAGTAGGCACAGGTGGCTGATTACCGTCAGCGTGACCACCAACCCGACCGCCGACTGGATTGCAGGACAAGTAACTGAAGCCTTCCCGTGGGAGGGAGCGCCTGGTCACTTGATCCGCGACCGCGACCGGTCATTCGGCCACATATACACCCGGCGGGTTCGCGCGATGGGGATCCGCGATCATCCGACGGCACCACGCTGACCGTGGCAGAATGGCCACGTTGAGCGGCTCATCGGATCGATTGGTCGGGAATGCCTCGACCACGTGATCGTGTTCGGCGAGGCGCATTTGCGCCGGGTCCTCAAGAGCTACGCTTCGTATTACAACGAAGTCCGGACCCCATCTCTGATTGGAGAAGGACGCGCCGAACTTCCGGCGCGCGCAGCCGGTCGGCAACATCGTAGCGCTGCCAGTGCTGGGCGGGCTGCATCATCAATATGTACGGGTTTGAGTTTTCGGCAGCCACAGCGCCGCCACTCGGCACACCGCGCTCGGATATCCATGGGAACTAGTTCGTGGTGTCTCCTCATTCTTTCTCGCCGTTGCGCAACTCGATGAAGTCGAGGATCAGCTGCTCAAATTCGTCGAGGCATCGCGTGAGACTCTCGAGTCCCGGCACTTTGGCGGAAGCATCATTGATGATTCGACGAAGCCGCCGGACTGTCTTTGCGTTCAAGTGTCCTAAGGGCGGTTTCAATTTGACGCCGTGCGGCAAAAAGAGGCCGGTGTTGGAGCCGTGATTCGAAAGATTGGGGTGGACCGCCCTAGCTCTGGCGATTCGTCTCAATCGGGTTATCTCCGGTAGGTTCTGGTGAAACTATCCAGAAAATTGCGAGCAGCTTACAAGCGGAGCCGAAGCATGGGAGCGCTGACTTTCGGGCGCGGTCCTTGCAGCCCGGAAATGCGTTCGCGGCGCGAATTGACTGACGCGATTGCCCCTTCGCTCTCCGTGGTGAGCGATAAACCCATCACGACTGTACAAGTAAGCGGAGAGCTTCGAGTGGCGATCGGTTTCTTGCAGCTCCGCGTAACCTGAAAGCCGGAGAAGCGACGGTTACGGCCAGTATGCTCCTGACCGGATCGTTGAGTGGCGCCGAGGCCACAAGACGTGACTCCCAAGTTTACGATTGTGGAGACGGCAAACGCCTCGAGCTGCGACCGTATCTCTGCAGGGGCATAGATGCCAAGGCCGCACCCGGTGATACTGCCGCGCTCATGGCGGGCGGAAATCCTGACGCCGGTCGAATCACTCCAGCACGAACTGAAACATTTGCACGCCCTGGCCGAGCAGATCCTCAGCCACCGCCACGAGATTGTAGCCCAATGGCGCGATTTGTACTGCGTTGGCGGCCTGGTCGGCACCCTAAAGAAAGATGATTTCTTCCATTTTCTCGCTGACGCGATTGCCCGCAATAAAGATGATCTGATCAGGAGCGATCTCCACAGTTATGTCGCAGACGTGCGCAGGCTGGGAAAGCTTCTGTTCAATAAAAAGGTATCGATGGCCGAAGCCGCCACCTTGAATCATCTCTTTCAAGGAAGCGTGTTGCGGGTCCTTCCAGGCGCTCTAACGCGGGGCGACGGTTGCCGCGCTTTTGAAACTCTGGGTCTGGTTCGTGGCAGCCTGATTTCTGAGAGCTATTCTTCCTGGCAGTTGGGCGACTTTGTCGACCCGGCGGAGCAGGATGAAGCAAAGCGCGCAACCGAACGGTTGGCAGATCCACGGGTCCCAAGGCTGGTCGGAAAAGGTCCGGCAATGCGCCGGCTCACTGATCAGATTTTGATGGTGGCCGCCCGCGGGGCCACGGTGCTGGTGGAAGGTGAAACGGGAACCGGCAAAGAGTTGGCGGCCCGAGCGATCCACGAGTGCGGCCCGCACGCGGGAGGTCCGTTCGTCGCGGTAAATTGCGCGGCGATTTCCAGAGATCTCATCGAGAGCGAGCTGTTCGGCCATCGCAAAGGCGCGTTTAGCGGCGCCGACAACGATTACCCGGGACTGTTTCGCGCCGCCAGCGGGGGGACCCTGTTTTTGGACGAGATCAGCGAGATGGCGCCGGAGTTTCAGAGCAAGCTGCTCAGGGCCATCCAGGAGCGGGCGGTCCGGCCGGTAGGGTCGCCGCACGAGCTGCAAGTCACGGCGCGTATCATTGCTTCTACCAACCGCGAGCCTGAAGAGGCGATCCGGGCCGGGCAACTCCGCCGGGATCTCTACTACAGATTGCAGGCCAGCGTCGTACGGGTTCCGCCGTTGCGTGTACATCCCGAAGATATACCGCTGCTGGTGGAGCATTTCATCGCGTTGACGAAGAGGACGGTCAGCCCGGCGGCTCGCGAAATTGGCCTTGAACCCGACGCTTTGGGAGCGTTGATGCGCTATGCATGGCCGGGAAACATCCGCGAGCTTGCCAACGCGATCGAAGGCGCCTGTACTTTCGGCCGCAGCCCGGCAATCTGCCGCAAGGATCTGCCGGCTGCGATTGCGACTCGGAATTCGGCAGAGAACGAAGATTTAACCCTGGCAGTTCCGGGAGTTACCAGTCTCCATGGTGGCGAGGAACATCTGATTCGACTGGCCTTGATGGCGACGCACGGTAACAAAGCCCGCGCGGCTATACGGCTGCAGATTTCGCGCAAGACACTGTACGCAAAGATCACCAGGTACGGCCTGCGCGATTTCTGAAGCAAACTGTGCGCGCCGCTCGGGTCACCCCAACTACAAGCGGCGGCCTGCACAGCAATCGTTCAAGCGTCATTTGTCAATCCATCAGGGGTCGCGGTCGTCGGGCTCTTCTGAGCGCGCAGCGATCCGGTCTCGGACGATGAGTGTGGTTTGGTAACGCTTCGGCCAGCAGCCTGCAGAAAACCTGTTACGAAACTCCACACCCTCTGCGCGATATCACGTCACGTTAAGCAAGACACTGGCGCCATGAGTGACAGGTCATTGGGGCGGGTCTGCCGCGGCGCTGTCCGAGCGAACTGAACAGGGAGATTCGATCATCAAAGCACGGCTACGCGAAATCGGCGTGCGCAGCACTCGGCATGTAACCTGCTTTAGGCTCATCTTGACTGAATGCTTCTGCGCTCGCGGCGTCGATTCGCGCGAGGTCAGAGAAAGGAGAAACCGGAATGGCAAGAGTTCAGAAATCGACGGATTCGTCCAGCCTCGCTGAGGTTGTGGACCGGATCCTCGACAAAGGCATCGTGATCGATGCGTGGGTGAAGGTGTCGCTCGTCGGCATTGAGCTGCTGTCGATCGAGGCTCGGGTGGTGATCGCGTCGGTCGAGACCTATCTGAAGTACGCCGAGGCGGTCGGATTGACGGCTACCGCGGCAAGCCCGGCCTAACGGCCAGTGCAACCGAAGATATGCCGGAGGGGCCGGAACGCCTCTCCGGCAACATCTTCGCGCCGGACCATAGGCGAATTGAAAGGAGACCAGTGATGTCCTTTGCAGAAGATATGCTCAACCTACGGCATGAAATAGACAGCTTGCATTCTGCGCGCATGGGGATGGTGCATCGACTCAGGCGGTTCCGCACGGATCTCAGGAAGAGCATGGCGCGAAACATGGCCGATATGCACAAGGCGTTTAACAGGGAGTGCGCACGAGCCAGGGCCGCGCGCAACACCTTCACCTCCGGCAACCGCGAGATGGTTGAAGAGATGGTGGGTGCCTTTAACGCGGAGCGCGCCGCCGCACATCGCCACTTCTTCCGCGGTAAGCGCGCATGAAGGCTTCGCACGGGCTCAACGGATCCAGATCGGTTACGCCGATGCAGCCGCGCTCCGCCGAGAACGCCGGCCTGTACGACGAAGGCATTGCAGGACTCGAGGAAGTGAGCAGCGCGGTTGACGGCGTGAGCGGGCCGGCGGCCTTTGTGCCGGAGGCGAGCGCTGGGTTCGTTTCGAGCCCATACCTCGAGCGCCTCACGCAGCGCGCATTGACCTACTTGCAGATCGGCTACCCGGTTCATCTGGCTGGGTTCGCGGGCACCGGCAAGACCACCATGGCCTTCCACATTGCGGCCCAGATCGGCCGTCCGGTCATCCTCATCCATGGTGACGACGAGTTCGCCGGTTCGGATCTGATCGGCAGGGACGTCGGCTACCGCAAGTCGAAGTTCATCGACAACTACATCCACTCGGTGCTCCGGGCTGAAGAGAACATGCGCGTGCTGTGGATGGAAAACCGGCTTACCACCGCCTGCCGCGACGGCTACACGCTCATCTACGACGAGTTCAACCGCTCGCGGCCCGAGGCGAATAACGTGCTGTTGAGCGTGCTGGAGGAGAAGATGCTGAGCGTGCCGGCGCTGGGCAAAGTGCAGGGCGGCTATCTGGAGGTCCATCCAGAGTTCCGGGCGATCTTTACCTCCAACCCTGAAGAGTACGCTGGAGCCCACAGCACGCCCGATGCGCTGCTGGATCGGCTGATCACCATGGACCTCGGGCACTATGACCGTGAGACCGAGATCAGGATCGCGATGGCGCGGTCGGGAATTACGCAGCGCGACTCGGAGATCGTCGTCGACGTGGTGCGAGAGCTGCGCGAGGTCGGCGTGAACAACCATCGGCCCACGGTCCGCGCGTGCATCGCCATCGCCAGCATTCTCGCCCATCGCGGCGCTCACGCGCGCCTCGACGATGAAGCTTTCCAATGGGCCTGCCGCGACGTGCTCAACGTTGAGACCGCCAAGGTGAAACGGGGCGGCCAGTCCCTGATGCCGCACAAGATCGACGAGGCAATGCGCCGGGTGTGCGGGGGAAGCCGCAAGCGCGGGAAAAAACCGGCAACGAGGTAACGGCAATGCATACACGAAACGGGCATTTGCGAGGCCTCGCCGATGTGCGGACGCTGTCCGGGCTCAACGCCCAGGAGGTCGTCCCGCACACCGCCTACATGAAGATCTCCTCGCTCGAGCTCGAGAAATTGCGTCTGGGCCGGGTCAGAAAGAGCGCGCTGGCACACATCGCCGGGATCGACGCGCGCTACAAGGACATCAACGCGGAAAAGGCCAAGCTGTTGGGGGCGATGGCCGCTGCGCCGGCGGCCGCGCCGCAACCTTCGCATCCGGCTCGGCGCGCCCGGGGTTTCACGACGCACCGAAGCAGTGGACTTTCGCTGAGGTACTAGCAGGGTGTTGAGAAACCCAGAACATGGCGCGACGGATGCGCAGGCGCGCTCAACACCCTGCGTGAAAGCCGGCTGCCGTCCGAATCTTCTCCCCCTCTGGGGGAGACGCGAGAGAGGGAGCAGGCGGTTGAAAATGACGTTTTCAACAGCCTGCTAGGAGTCAAATGAAAATCAATTGCCTATCGTGCGGCCATAACATCGACCTCGACGACGCATACGCGGATCACTACGAGGGCGAGATCAAGTGTTACGGCTGCGACGCCACGGTCGAGATTCGCACCGAACAGAGCGCTATACGATTCGTGCGCCTGCTGGATCGATCCGCGGGCCGGGTGCGGGTCGATCCGCTGTTGTATAGCGGGGATGTGGGGCATGAGGCACCAGCCAGTAACCGGGCCAAGTGAGGCGAGAGCGGCCGCCCCCAACGCCGGTAAGTACATCTATGCGATCGTTGGCGCGCGGGGCGGGCAGAACTTCGACTTTGTCGGCATAAATGGCCGGCCGGTCGAGACCATCGGGCGCAACGGCGTCGCGTCGGTCGTCAGCGACCTGGCGGTCGAGCGGATTCGGCCCGAGCGGCGCCATCTCGCCGCGCATCGCGCGGTTCTGAGCAGGCTGATCGAGCGGGAGGACGGGGTGCTGCCGATGCGCTTCGGAGCGATCGCTTCGGGGCCGGCGGAAATCACCCGGCTGCTGGCGCGCAACCGCGAACTGTTCGCCCGCCAGCTCCGCCGCGTGGCCGGCAAAATGGAGATGGGACTGCGCGTGGTGTGGGACGTGCCCAACATTTTTCAATACTTCTTGAGTATTCATCCCGAGCTGCGCGAGATCCGCGACAGACTGTTCGGGGGCTCCGCCGGGCCATCGCAGGGAGAGCGCATCGAGCTGGGCCGCACGATCGAGCGGCTGCTCAATGAAGAGCGCCTGGCTCATACCGGGGCGGTCGAAAAGGTGCTGGCTCCGTGTTGTGCCGAAATCAGGCGCAACCCCGCGCGCCACGAAAAGGACATCATGAACCTCGCGTGCCTGGTCGTGAAGGAGCGGCGCGGGGACTTCGAAAATGGAGTACTCGAGGCGGCCCAGGGCTTCGATAACAACTTCACCTTCGATTACAACGGGCCGTGGGCGCCGCATGCGTTCGCGGAGATCAATCTCAAGGAGTGAGCCACGATGCTGCTGATCGACGATTTGCTCCTCGCGCCCGGCACCTTTTTAATCTGGATCCTGCGCCAGGTGCACGAGGCCGCGGAGCAGGAAATGGACCAGGAGGCCGAGCGAATCACCGCCGAGCTCGGAGAGCTGCATGGGCGCCTGGAGTCGGGCGCGATCAGCGAGCAGGAGTTCGAGGCCCGCGAGGGCGAACTGCTCGATCGGCTCGACGAACTCAATGCGCGCGGCGAGTCCGACGGCGAGTCGGACCCGGATGATAACGCTACCTGAGCGAAGCGGGGAGGGGCGATGGAAAGCATTTCGATGCGTGACGGCGAGCGCGTTTCGCTATGTGAGACGCTGGATCGGGTGCTCAACAAAGGCGCGGTGGTCGCCGGCGAAGTGACTATTTCAGTCGCCGACGTCGACCTCATCTACCTCGGGCTGCAACTGATGATTAGCTCAGTCGAGACCGTTCGCCTCAGTCGAGACCGCTCGCAATGAGTAGTCAGTTCCGCGCCGCGGCGCAGCCCCGATCGCCCGAGCCGGAACCATGGCCCGCGTCCTGGCTGGAGGCGCCCGATCCCCGGCAGGCCGATCCGAGCGGTCGGCAGGAGCGGCGGATCAATATCAACAGCGAAGACCTCAAGAACGGGCTCGCGCAACTCGTCCTGACGATCGTCAAGCTGCTGCATGAACTCCTGGAGAAGCAGGCGATCCGGCGAATCGAGTCGGGCCGGCTGCGCGCGGCCGATTGCGAGCGGATTGGGTTTACCTTGATGAAACAGACCGAACAGATCGAAAAGCTCCGGGAGGCCTTCGGGCTGTCGGAGGAGGATCTCAACCTGGATCTGGGGCCGCTGGGGAAGCTGCTCTAGCTGTTGGGCGCCATGGCATCCCCAACCATACAGCATGCGGTCGCCTCGACCACGCTGGCCGATCTTCTCGAGCGCATACTCGACAAGGGAATCGTCATCGCCGGCGACATCAAGATCAAGCTCGTGGAAGTCGAACTGCTCAGCATCCAGATCCGGCTGGTGGTGTGTTCGGTGGAGAAGGCCAAGGAGATCGGCCTCGATTGGTGGAACCACAAGGCGCTGGGTTGGCTCGAGGACGACCGCCGTCTCCTGGGGGCGCCGCTGGAGGGCTTCGAGGAGCGGCTGGCGAAGCTGGAAAGCGAGTTGGCGCAGCGGCGTCCGTAAGCGCCAGGAAACGGCCATAGGGGGCTACAGCGATGGGCGAGAAGGAAAGAAGGCGAAGTACCGACCGGCACGATCCCGCACCCGGCGCCGGCTTCATCAAGGGACTGACCGACCTGGTCGAAAAACTGGGCGAGCTCGCGGAAACCGGCCGCGAGCTGCGCAAGAGCGGGGAACTCAGCAGTTCCGACGACAAGATGAAGGCGGTCTACGGATTGCGGGTCAAGCTGGGCCTGGGCGGCGACGCGGTCGAGGTTGAGCCCTTTGGCGATCTCAAATTCGACAAGCGATCGAAGCATCCGGTAGTTCAAGAGGTTCGTGAACCGCTGGTGGACGTGATTGAGGAGCCCAATCGGATCCTCGTCATCGCCGAAATGCCGGGCGTCACGGCAGAGGATGTCTCACTGGCGATCGACGACGACGTTATGACTATCGAAGCGCAGGGCAAGGGAAAGAAGTATCGCAAGGAAGTATTGTTGCCCAAGCCGGTCTCGAAGCAGAACAGCTCGATTTCCTGCAACAACGGCATCGTCCAGATCGAGTGCCGACTCAAGTGAAGGGCAGCGCCGCGCCAGCCAAGGCCGGAGAAGATTCCCTCTCTGCGAACACGCTCCGGCTGAAGGTCGCGGAAGCGATGAGCAAGGATGCGGGCCGCGCGTACGCCCGCATCAGCCCCGACGATATCGAGCAGCTCGGCGTCTCGATCGGCGACACCGTCGAGATCGCCGGCAAACGCCGCACCGTGTGCAAGGTCATGCCCGCGCACACGGAGTTCCGCGGCAAGTCGTGTGTCCAGATGGACGGGGTTAGCCGCGAGAACGCCGGCGCTGGGCTGGATGAGTTCGCCGTGCTGCGCAAGGTCGCATGCCGCATCGCGGATCATGTGATCCTGGCGCCGGTGAACGCGGCGCCTTCCGCGCGCGACCTCGACTATATCGGCGGCCTGCTCGACGGTTTGCCGGTTGTCGAGGGCGACCGGGTGAGGGCGACCCTGTTCGGCAGCCGCTGGGCCGATTTCAAGGTGCAGGGCGTGAGCCCCAAAGGGCCGGTGCTGATCGGCACCAACACGCGATTGACCATCGGCGAGGCCAGCAGCGACAAGGTCGCCCGGTCGGCGGTTTCCTACGAAGACGTGGGCGGGCTCAAGCCGCAATTGCGGCGGATTCGCGAACTGATCGAACTGCCGCTGCGCCATCCCGAGATCTTCGAACGGCTCGGAATCGACGCGCCCAAGGGTGTGCTGCTCTACGGCCCGCCGGGATGCGGCAAGACGCTGATCGCGCGCGCGATCGCCCACGAGACTGAGGCCAGCTTCCTGTCGGTCAGCGGCCCTGAGGTGGTGCACAAATTCTACGGCGAGAGCGAGGCCCATCTGCGGAAGATCTTCGAGGAGGCGGCCCGCAAGGCGCCGAGCATCGTGTTCATCGACGAGATCGACGCGATCGCGCCGCAGCGCGAGCGGGTGGTGGGCGAAGTCGAGAAGCGAATCGTGGCGCAGTTGCTCGCGCTGATGGACGGCCTCAACCGCCGCGAGAACGTCATCGTGATCGCCGCCACCAATATTCCCAACGCGCTCGATCCCGCCTTGCGGCGCCCCGGCCGCTTCGATCGCGAGGTGGCAATTCCCATTCCGGACCGTCGCGGGCGGCTCGAGATGCTTGAGATCCACAGCCGCGGGATGCCGCTCGCGCAGGACGTGGAGCTCGAACGCCTGGCCGACATCACCCACGGCTTCGTCGGTGCGGATCTGGAGGCGCTGTGCCGGGAGGCGGCGATGCTGACCCTGCGCCGCATCATGCCCGACGTCGACCTGGCCGCGGAGCATTTTTCCTACGAGTTGCTTGCCGACCTCGAAGTCAGAATGGCGGATTTCCTGGAGGCGCTCCGCGAGGTGGAGCCCTCCGCGATTCGCGAAGTCTTCATCGAGGTGCCCAACGTTGCATGGGACGACGTCGGCGGGCTCGCCGCGTTCAAGCAACGTCTGCGGGAATGCGTCGAATGGCCGCTGAAGTACGGCGAGTTGTTCGCACAAGCCCGGATCGCTGCGCCCAAGGGCATTTTGCTCGTGGGCCCTCCGGGATGCGGAAAGACTTTGCTGGCCAAGGCGCTCGCCACCGAGAGCGGCGTCAATTTCATTTCGGTCAAAGGTCCCGAGTTGATGTCGAAATACGTGGGAGAATCGGAGCGGGCGCTACGAGACGTCTTTCGCACGGCCCGTCAGGCAGCGCCCACCATCATGTTCTTCGACGAAATCGACGCGCTGGCGCCGGCGCGCGGCAGCGGACTGACCAGCGAAGGGGTTGCGGAAAGAATGCTCAGTCAGTTCCTGACCGAGTTCGATGGAATCGAGGAGCTGAAGGGCGTACTGGTGCTCGGCGCGACCAATCGGTTGGATCGGCTCGATCCAGCGGTGCTCAGGCCCGGGCGCTTCGAAGAGATCCTCGAAATTCCCCCGCTCGACGAATCCGATCGCCGGGAGATTCTGGCGGTTCATCTCCGCGACAGCCCGCTTAATCCGCAAATTGACATCGCGGAATTGGCGGCCCGGTGCGAAGGCTATGGCGGAGCCGAGATAGCGTCACTGTGCCGGCGGGCCGGACTCAGCGCAGTGCGAAGAGCGGTGGCCAGCCGCGAGCGCCACGCCCACCCCGCGGTCGAAGTGCGCTTGGAGCCCGAAGATTTTGAAGTCGCATATCGAGAGAAATCCCCATGATGGCGCCGAGAGAAAATCAAGCGCTATACCTGTTTTACATAACGGGAGCCGAATGTGCCGGGGACCTGAAGGGCGTCGGCATCGACGACACAGCGCCGCTCTTCGCCCATCGCTACGCCGATTTCGTCGCGCTATTGAGCGCCGTCTCGATTGACGACTTCTGCGGGACCGATGCCGAACGGAGGTTGGCCGACCTCGGATGGGTGAGCGAGCGCGCGCTCAGGCATGAGCGCGTAATCGATCAGGGGTTCCGACGCGGACCGGTGCTGCCCGCGCGTTTCGGCACTCTGTTTTCCACTTTACAGGTTCTGGAGAGCTCCATCGAACAAAACCGACAGATGATCGGTGATTTTCTAAGCGCCGTACGAGGCCAGGAAGAATGGGGAATCAAGACGCTCCTCGAGCGCCCCACCGCAAAGAAATGGCTGAGCGATCAGATGGTGGTGGCGCTTGACGAGACGCTGGGTTCCCCGGGCCTGCGCTATCTACAAGAGCGGCGCGCTCAGGCTGCGGCGGAGAAGCAACTGCAGCAGTGGCTGTTGGACAGTTGTGAGTCGGTCGCGCGGGCTTTGGACGAATACGCAACTGATCGGCGCCAGCGAAAGATAGTGGACGACGGCTTGACGGGAGATTCGAGCGAGTTGGTGCTGAACCTCGCCGTGATGGTACCGCACGACCGGCGGGCGGATCTGGAGCGCCTCATCGAAAGGATGAACGTCGATTATGCGGAGCAGGGTTTGGGTTTCGTGCTAAACGGGCCATGGCCGCCGTACAGCTTCTGTCCACTGCTGGTGATGCCGCCATGAGCTATCTCGTTTACTGTATCGTTGACGGGGACTGTCAGGAGCCCCGGCGAAAGCCGCGTTGTTTGGGATATCCTTCGGCTTCAATCGTCGTTCGCGCTGCCGGGTTGGGAGCGGTGGCGTCCAAGGCGCCAGCCGCCGATCTCGCACCCGATGTCGCGCGGCTGCTCGCCTACTCGAAGATCATCGAGTGGTACCACCGTGAGCGCACCGTGATCCCGATGCGCTACGGATGCATTTTCGACGGGCTCAGTGACATCCGCAGCCACCTCGAAAATCGTCGACGCGAATATCTTCAGTTACTTGCGGAGCTCGACGGGCGGGTGGAAATGTCCGCGCGGGTCGGATTGGAGGAGCCCCAATTCCCGATTCGTTTGCAAACCGGCGCAGTGGCGCAAGTGCGCGTGCGGTTCGCAGGCAGCGGCGCCGGCCCGGGCACCGCCTATCTGGCCAATCGGAGTGGCTACTACGCGCTCAAAAAGGAGTTTGACAAGCGCCGCGACGAGGTTCGCGAGAGCATTTGCCAATCGGCTGAAGGCACATTTGCCCGATGGACCAGCGAATATGGCGCGCAGAGGGGCAAGGGAGTGCTCGCGGTTCATTTTCTTGTGCCACGAAACGGAATCGGCAAGTTCATCGAGGCGCTGAAACCGCTGAGTGTGCGAGTTAACGGTTCGCTGGCCGTGACGGGCCCGTGGCCACCCTACAATTTCGTTCGCTCGCCAACTGCAAGACCTGCGAATTAGCTGGCCGGCAAAGCGCAGGCAATTGCCGCGAGGCCATCATCCACCCCGGCCCCTTCCGGCGGCAAGCGCCGCGGTTATAGTACTCGTGTGGCTACGCAACGAGTGCTCATCCATGTCCCGATAATTCATACCCAGGCGGATATGGGTGCGCTCGGCGAGCGCATGAAGCAGCAGTTCGTTCAAAAATTCGGTGAGCGGTGGTGGCAGAGCAAGGCCAGCGCGGTTGATCGCATCTGGGACGAAATCGAGACTTCTCTGCTCGATCTTGATATTCCGTACGATCGGGTTCGCATCTACCAGGACGGGCTGCCGGTATGCGGTCGCGAGCTCGACATCGTGAAGGAGTTGGCGGCGGCGGGCAGCCGCAATCATCGGCTGCTGCTGGAGATGGCTCGCCGTGGGGCGATCATCATGGGCACCGAATCCGGCGAGCTGCTGATCGAAGAGTACAGTCGGATCCGGCGTCTGCTCGGTAGTTCCGATGCGTCGGTCGGGGGGGAGGACGTCAAGGCGTCGGGCGACGCGTTGATTCAAAAGCGTGACCGATTTATCGCCCAACGCATCGACGCCACGCTCGCCCGCGGCGAAATCGGAATTGTTTTCCTTGGAATGCTGCATTCCATGGCTGGTCTGTCACCGAAAGACATGCGGCTGCTGAGCCTCGTCCCCTTTGACGACAACCGGCCCCGGATCCTGGAAGCAGTGCGCTACGCGAAGCGCTTGGACTGATCTCCCTCGCTTTGCGTGGAAGTTCTGATTCCCGTGCCTGCCGAAAACTGAATTCGGTGTTACCAGCCGGGTGTGCCTGCCGAAAACTCAGATCCGGACGTAATGGTGGTGCAGTGCTCCGAGGAGTGGGAGCCACGCGACGTTGCCGATTCGCTGCGTTTGCCTGAATAACGGCGTCTCCTTGTTCAAAGCGAGATGCGTTCGGGTTTCATTGTAGTAGGACGCATTCGCCTTGAGGGTCCGGCGCAAGTGAGCCTCGCCGAACACGCGGATGTGATCGAGGCATTCCCGGCGAAACGATCCGCTGAGCCGCTCCACGTGACCGTTCTCCCAAGGCGACCGCGGCGCCGCCGGACGATCGCGGATTCCCGTTGCGTGAATGTTTCGGGTATAACGATGGCCGAACGCGCAGTGAGAGAGCTCGGCCGAAAAGGCGTCATCGTCTCGACAACAGTGAACGGCGCGGAACTGGCCGACGAACGCCATGAACCGAGATGGGCGAAGGCGGAGGAACTTGGCGCGCTCGTATTCATCCATCCGATAGGATGCCCGCTGGGCGCGCTGCTCTCGCGCTTCTATTTCTCCAACGAAACGGGGAATCCGACCGAGACCACGCTGGCGCTCGCTAATCTCATCTTCGCCGGCGTTCTGGACCGCTATCCGCGCCTCAAGATATGCGCGGCAGACGGGGGAGGATATTTCCCCCTCTCCACCGGACGCTTCGATCACGGATGGAGCGTTCGTCCCGAAGCGCGCACTTGCGGGAGTATGCCGAGTGATTACTTGCGCTGGACCTGGTTCGATTCTCTTGACGCCACGGCAACTCGAGTTTCTCGTCCGGCAGGCGGGAGCGAGCCAGGTAGTGCTCGGAACTGATTTTCCGTTAGACCTGGGCGTGAACGACCCCATCGATCGGCTCAATGCGGTGGAGGGATTGTCCGACGAGGATCGCGCGGCGATCCGAGGTCTCAACCCGGCGCGTTTGCTTGGGATCGAAAACTTGAGCTAACGGTGGCTTTTGCCGAGATGGTCATGAGCACAACCCACACTATCCTCGTAAACCGAAAATCCTACCAGGTAACCGCCGATCACTCTGAGACGCCGATCCTCTACGTTTTGCGCAACGACTTGGGCCTCAAGGGGACGCGGTTCGGATGCGGAAGCGGAGAGTGCGGCGCGTGCATGGTGCTTATCGACGGACGCGCGCGGCGTTCCTGCGAGATTCCGGTCTCGTCGGTCGAAGGTCAATCGATCACAACGATAGAAGGGCTGGGTACGATCGACCGGCTTCATCCGTTGCAGCAGGCCTTCATAGATTTCCAGGCTGGCCAATGCGGATACTGCCTGTGCGGGATCATCATGACGGCGGTCGAATTGATCGCAAGTAGTGCAAAGCCATCGAAGAAGAAAATCGTCGAGGCGCTCGAGGCTAACCTTTGCCGATGCGGCGCTCATGCGCGGATCGTAAAGGCAGTCGAGGCGGCGTGGCAAAAGTCCGCCGAAGGAGCCGCGCGATGAGCAGGCCGCCGCTTCCCTGGAGCATCCAGCAGAACCCTGTGCTCGGACAGTGGATCGATTTCAGCCAGGCGGGCGTGGCGCGCGTGTTCTCTGCCAAAGTCGAGCTCGGACAAGGAATCCTGACCGCCATCGCACAAATCGCGGCCGAAGAGTTAAGACTCCCCATGTCACAGGTCGTGGTCGTCTCCGGCGATACTCGTGTTTGCCCCAACGAGAGCTATACGGCCGGCAGTATGTCGATCGAAATCGGCGGCACCTCTGTCAGGATGGCGTGCGCCGAGGCGAGACACGCGCTGGTGCAGCAAGCGGCGCGGATGCTCGGTGTCGACGTGTCGCGAGTCAGCGCTGAAGGAGGCGCCATCCTCGTCGACGGGGAGCCCGTGCAGCTCGATTACTGGCGGGTCGCCCCGCAGGTGAACTGGACTCGTCCGATCACGGGAGCTTGCGAGTTGACCCGGGAAAACGCGCGCTTCATCGGCAAGAACGTTCCGCGCCTCGATCTTGCCTCGAAGGTTGTCGGCAGTGCATTCATTCACGACCTCGAACTGCCCGGCATGCTGCATGGACGTGTGCTGCGCCCACCCTCCTACGGCGCCCGGCTTGCGTTGCTGGACTCCTCGGCGGCCGAGCGACTGGCGGGAGTCGCGAAGGTCTGGTGCGATGGTGACTTCGTCGGCGTCTGTTGTGAGAAAGAATATCAGGCCGTCAAGGCGCTGGACGGTCTGCGCGCGGGCGCGCACTGGATCGAGAGCGAGCTATTCCCCATCGCTCGAAGCTGGCCCGAGATGCTCCCTTCGCTTCGGTCAGTTGACTCCGAAATCGAAGTCGGCGAGCCCCCCGATCCCGCGGGCAAGTTGCGGAGATTGTCGGCGACGTACTCAAGACCGCCTCTGGCGCACGCGTCGCTCGCACCGTCGTGCGCGATCGCATGTTACAACGACGGTCGCTTCATGGTATGGAGCCACTCGCAAGGCGTCTTTCCGCTGCGGGCCGCACTCGCAGCCGCTCTCGACGTCAGCGAAGACCAAATTTCAGTAATTCACGCGCAGGGGGCCGGGGTTTACGGTCACAACGGAGCCGACGATGCCGCGCTCGACGCGGCCTTGCTGGCGCGGCAAGTTCCCTCGCGCCCCGTGCGCGTTCAATGGATGCGCGACGACGAACTCGCGTGGTCACCTCTGGGCTCACCGATGGTCGTGAAGATCGCAGGCGCACTGACAATGACCGGCACCATCGCCGACTGGTCCACTGACATCTGGAGTGGGCAGCACGGCCAGCGCCCCTCGGGCGGAGCCGTCAACCTGCTGGCCGCCTCCCATCTTAGCAAACCCATTCCGTTTCCCGAGGCGCACGAAAGTCTTTCGGGCTTTGCCGGCGGGGCAAGGAATTCCGAGCCGGCCTACGATCTGCCCCATCGCAAAGTCGTCCTGCATAGCCTGCCCGGCCTGCCGTTTCGCACCTCAGCGCTTCGCACTTTGGGCGGTTATGCGAACGTATTTGCGATCGAGTCGTTCATGGACGAGCTGGCCGATATGGCCGGCGCCGACCCTGTGCGGTTTCGGCTTCGGCATCTCTCCGACCATCGCGCTCGGAGCGTGATCGAAGCGGTGGCGCGGCGCTCCGCATGGCAGTTCAATGCCGAACGTGGAACGGGTCGGGCGGCAGGGATCGGCTTCTGCAGATACAAGAACACCGCCGCATACGTAGCGGCCGTCGCCGAAGTTGAAGTCGACCAGGATGTCCGAGTCTCGAAAGTCTGGTGCGCTGTCGATGCGGGATTGGTGATCAATCCCGACGGCGTGATCAACCAAATCGAGGGCGGGATTGTGCAATCAGTCAGCTGGACCTTAAAGGAGCAGGCCGTGTTCGACGGGCGCCGCGTGACCACGCGATCGTTCCGAGAATATCCGATCCTTCGCTTTGATGAGGCGCCCGACGTCGAAGTGGAATTGATCGATCGTCCTGACTGCCTGCCGCTCGGCGTCGGTGAGGCGGCTCAGGGACCCGCGGCTGCGGCAGTCGCGAACGCCGTCGCACGCGCTTTGAACTTTCGCATCCGCGACCTGCCGATAACCCGAGAGCGCATCATCGCCGCAAGCGCGTGAGATGTGCTGCTTCGTTCAGGTCGACTGCCCGCGACCTCTCGACCGACGTTGATCCAAGCCTAGCCGAGCGCAAGGTCCACAGCGGCGGGTTTCTCAAACGCCGTCGGTCACGGGTACTGAGCGAGTTCATCAAGCGCAGGCTTGACGTGCTTCATGAACGCCTCGAGGTTTTCCACTACCTCGTCCTTGGGCATCTGCGCGTAATGATAGATTAAGGTCACGTATTCGCACGGGAACTGCTTCCATTCTTCGACGAGTTGGCGGCGGACCTCATCCGGCGTACCGATCGCCCATAGGCCATACTTTGTGATCGCCCGCACCACGTCCTGAGGCTCGACCTTGTGCCGGCTCATCGCGGCGTAGAAATTGCGGAAGATGTCCGAATCGGATCGTAGCACGCACTTTTCCGCCTCGGCTCTGGAGCGTGCGATGCGTGGCATTCGGACCAGGGCCTGATTCTGCCCCAGAGCGAGCGGCCGTCCAGCTTCGGCGGACGCCTTCGTGTAAGCGCGTCCGAGCGTGAGCGCAGTGTTGAGTGCAGTGAAGTACAGCGGGATGAATCCGCGGCGGGCGGCGTACTCGGCACTTTCAGGTGAGCCGCTGGTTGCGACAAACACAGGAGGATATGGCCGCGTGTACGGCGCGGGCACCACGCTGACGCGCCTGACGCTGCCGTTCT
This sequence comes from uncultured Binatia bacterium (SeqCode), assembly GCA_964429575.1. GTDB lineage: Bacteria > Desulfobacterota > Binatia > Binatales > Binataceae > CAYSCX01. The sequence goes on from CAYSCX010000006.1 coordinate 131,181, forward strand.
CATCCACTTCGCCCGGCGCGCCAAACCTTGCGGTGACACCCATCTTCGCGAGCGGCCAGTCATCGACGCCTTGGGCGTGCGGGTAAGGAATCTGCCAGACCTGCCCTTGGTACTCGATGCTGTCTTCGGTCCAGGCCTTGAGGACGATATCAACCTCCTCTTCGAAGATTCTGCGGTTCACTTCGTCGTCGTCCACTTCGTTCTGCGCGACGTTTTTGCCGAAAAGACGGGCCGGATCGACCTTAGCCGCTGACGGTGAGGTCGTAGCGCGGGTGCCAAGATGCTGCCCGACCACATTAGTCCATCGCGACTGGTAGCCGCGCGCGAAACCGACGAAGCATCGCCCTTGCGTCAGATGGTCGAGGATCGCGGTTTCCTCCGCGACTCGAATCGGGTTTTGCGTGCTCATCACGTATCCGAGTTGGCCGACACGGACCTTTCGCGTGATCGCCGCCCAATACGCATTGAGCACGCCCGGGCTGGGACCAACTTCGTAGCCCTCTGACCAGAAATGGTGCTCGATCGTAGCGACGCCCCATACACCCAGCTCGTCGGCGGCCCTGACGATGTCGTGCCATCCGCGAAGTGTTTCCTGGTAACGATCGCGATTGCGCCCTATGGGTCTTAGCGCTTCGCGCTCCTCTTCGCTGGCGGCGGGAATTACCGGGTAGAGCTGGAGTATCACTTTGACCATGGTTATCGTCCTTGCCGTGCTCCACGGTCCGCGGACCCTGCAATTGCGTCACCCGCGGCTCCTCTCGCTCTCGCTAACATCGTCGGGCCGCGTCCAGCAAGCCAGCGTCCGCTTTAACGGACACCGGGCGGGCCGTGGTTCGCGAACTTGCCGACCGGCTTGCGCTCCGTATGTGCAAGCAGTGTAAAGATTGGGCGGTGGAGAGTTGAAAGTCATGCCCAAGCTACGAGCCAACAACTACGAGACGCACTACGAGCTTGACGATTTCACAGATCCCTGGAAGCAGGCGGAAACGATCTGGATCCAACACGGCTTCGGACGTAGTTCGCGCTTCTGGTACCACTGGGTGCCGCCGCTCGCTCGGCGCTACCGCGTAATCAGGCGCGATCTGCGCGGCCACGGCCAGTCCGCCGACCCGGGACCCGCGCACCAATGGTCGGTCGATGACCTCTTGAACGACATGAAGGGGTTCCTCGACGGGTTGGGTCTCGACCGCGTGCATTATGTCGGCGAATCGCTGGGTGGAATCCTTGGGGTCGCGTTCGCGGCACGTTGGCCCGAACGGCTCAAGAGCATGACGCTGTGCGCGACGCCGACCGCGATTCGTCCCGAGATCCAGAAGCTCTTCGCGGTCGGCCTGAGCGACTGGCCGACAGCACTTGGCGCGCTGGGACCGGGCGGATGGGTCAAGGCGCTGATGGAGCAAGGCGGCGGGATCGGCGGCGCCAATCCCGCGCACATCAGGTGGATCGTCGACGAGTGGTCAAAGACGCCGACCCATGTGCTCCAGGGACTCTGCCGGATCGTGCCCGGCGTCGACATCGCGCCGCTGCTCTCGCAGGTAAAGGTTCCAACGCTTCTGCTAGCCCCAGCGCGCAGCCCGATTACGCCGCTTTCCGAGCAAGTCATAATACGCGACGCGATCGCGGGGGCGCGGATCGCGGTGATCGAAGGGCGCGGGCACGAGATCTACGTCGATGATCCCGAAAGCTGTATCGCGGCTTTGCTGAAATTCCTGCAATCGCTGTAGCGGCTGCGCTTTAGAGGCGGAGCAGCATCGCGCCACTGTGCCCGAGCGGTCAAGCATCTGTCTTGCCAACCGGTTTGGCCGCTACAGCGACGAAGTCTCCGCTGACAGCAGCCTTCCCAATTGGCCTATGGGCCGACGGATGCTAACCTCCGCCTCGATCCGCGTTCGTTCGACAGCAGGATGGAAGTGCGATGGAAATTACGCGGGCATTCGCCAAGTACGCCACAGAGTTGAGCTATGAGTCGATTCCGGAAGACGTCAGGCGGCTTTCGGCAAGGGCCCTGATCGATACGATCGGATGCGCCGCCGCGGGCAGCAGCGAGCCTGCGGGGAAGATCGCCGCGCAACTTGCGCGTCACGACGCCGGCACGCCGCGGGCCACGGTGATCGGCGGACGCGGCGCGGGCAATGGCGCGCTCAGGGTTCCTCCGGCTAACGCCGCGATGGCAAATGCGATCGCCGGCCATGCGCTCGACTACGACGACGTCAATCCGATGGGCCATCCGAGCGTCCCGGTATGCTTCACGGCGCTGGCGGCAGCCGAGGATGTGGGCGCGGGAGGCCGCGACCTGGTCACGGCCTACGTAACCGGCGTCGAACTCGAGACCAAGGTCAACCGCGCCTTCGGCGAAAACCACTACCTGCACGGCTGGCATTCCACATCGACGCTGGGTGTGCTCGGCGCCGCAGCCGCGGCGGCGAAAATATACCGGCTCGACCCGGACAGGACCGCGATTGCGCTCGGAATCGCCGCCTCGCAGGCGGGCGGGCTCAGGCAGAACTTCGGGACGATGACAAAGCCGTTCCATCCGGGGCACGCGTCATGGGCGGGGCTGAACGCAGCTCGGCTTGCGCGCGCGGGCTTTACCGCCGACCGGACAATCCTGGAAGCTCCCCTAGGATACTTCGCGGTCTTTGCCGCGGGACGTTACGACGCCGCACGCGCAATCGCCGACCTTGACCATTGGAGCCTTGCGAATCCGGGGCTCAGCCTGAAGAAGTACCCCTGCTGTTACTGCACGCACGCTTCGATCGACGGGGCGCTTGCGCTGAAAGCACGGTTCGCCATCGACGCTGAACAGGTAGTAGCGGTGCGAGCCGAGCTCAGCAAGTTCTTCTTGTCGCCGCTTATCCACCATCGGCCCACCACCGGTCTGGAAGGAAAGTTCAGCCTCGAGTACGCGCTTGCCGCGGCGCTGCTCGACTCCAAGGTCGCGCTCGCAAGTTTTACAGACGAGATGGTTCGACGGCCGCAGGCGCAGCGGCTGCTGGAAAGGGTTTCGCCGAGCGCTGGCGATTTTCCGGGCGAGGGAACGCGGGCGACGTTCGCGCGGCTCACCGTGGAGCTCGCGGGCGGCAGGCGTCTGGTCGAGGAGGTCGCGGAGCCGCGTGGCACTTCGGCCAATCCGCTGAGCGATGCGGAGCTCACCGACAAATTTCACGACTGCTTCAGTTTCGGCGGGTTTGAGCGCGACCGTGCGGCCCGCGCGCTCGACATGTTATGGGGCGTCGAGCGGCTTGAGAACCTGGGCGAGCTTGCGGCTGCCCTCGCCTGAGCGGGTCCAGGTCCGAAGTGCGTTCGGGTTTCTTTTAGGAAACTGTATTCGATTGAATATAAACTTTCCGACTGTGCGCGGCAGCTGAGAGGTGCGAGGCGGACGCTGAGTGAATAGCGTCAGGTTCGCTGATCGGGAGCGGATCAGGGAATTACGATTCGCTGTTACCCGATCAAATTTCCCTGTTCCGATCAGTAGGGAATTCGCTGAAAAAGTATCGTTACGGTGGGGCCTTTTCCCGGTCTGTCGGGATCGGATCGGGCCGAAATTGCGGAAATTCCCGGTATTTTCCCTGATGATCAGGGAATTTCGCGCAGAGAGCAGTTCG